>CANLLM010000012.1 GCA_947491825.1 Bacteroidota bacterium | reverse complement strand
TATCGCCTGCTTTTACTGTCATTGGTTCATCTTTTTTACCATCCCCAACTGCTACTACCGTACCTCTTTGTGGCTTTTCTTTGGCTGTATCAGGAATAATGATACCACCAACTGTTTTCTCTTCTGCAGCAGCCGGTTCTACTAGAACCCTGTCTGCTAATGGTTTAAGACTTACTGACATATATTTTTTATTTATTATTTGATTGTCAAATGTGTCAATTCACTATCCACTTTTGTGCCAAGTATTAAATGCTGCCATTTTGAGGGAATTTTAGCGAAGAGTAGCATTAAATTTGTCATATAAAAAGCTAAAATTGTCATGCAACCATTGTTTACTATATATTGACTACTGTTTGAATCCACTATGGAACTTGGAGAAAAAGATATGATTAATGGTTGTATTGATGGCAAGCGCCCTTGCCAAAAAAAACTCTACGACCGTTTTGCTTCAAAAATGTTGGGGGTTTGTATGCGTTATGCTAAAGACCGAGCAGAGGCAGAAGACATGTTACAAGAAGGGTTTATTAAAGTATTTAAGAACCTCGCCCGATTTAAATACGAAGGAAGTTTTGAAGGTTGGGTAAGAAGGATTATGGTATTTACTGCCATTAACTTTTTTAAACATCGTTGTAGGACTTTTAAGGAAGATTTGGACAACTTAAACTACGATGCACCCTTTGAAGACAATATTATCTCCCAAATTTCTGCCAAGGAAATTATTGTATTGGTACAACAATTACCAGAGGGATACAGAATTATATTTAATTTATTCGCAATTGAAGGATACACCCATAAAGAAATTGCCGATATACTTGACATTGCCGTTGGAACATCAAAATCGCAATATTCGAGAGCACGAAATGCCATGCAACAATTATTGGCTAAACATTATCAAATTTTAAATGAGCCTTTTCAAGAACCAAAATAACGAATTCGAAAAAAAGTTGAAGCTTCAACTGGACGAGACAGGATTTAAGCCTTCGGAATCGTTGTGGGGTGATATTGACCAAGAAGTAAATCGTCCTGAGTTTGAAGTAAAAGTTAAAGGTAAAATTGGCAACTATAAACTTAATCCGACTAAAGAGACCTGGGAAAAAATAGAAGTTCAATTTCCATTGAAGCCTGAAGGCAAAAACAATAAAAAATATTTTTGGGTTTCACTGTCGGTAATTTTATTTATTGGCTTTGGGGGAATAGTATATTTGATAAATCGCTTAACAACTCCGTTAACTGAAGTTAAACCAATACTAAATAGATACGAGTTAATTACTGAAACAAAAATAAATAGCGCTTCATCAAAAAGCAATATTGAGGTATGGGTTAATAGAATAGGTGAAGCAACATATACAATAAACAATAATTCAATTTCAAAAAAATTAAAGCAACAACGTAATCTAATTAATGTTCGTAAATTCAAATACAATAAGAAATCAAATAGCAAACAATATATACCTCAGAATAATCCTGCCTTATTGCTTCATAATGATCATTCAATCAATGCCAATAAAGTATCAAAAGAAAATTATCCAATTGTAATAAACAATGAAGCAAGCATGGTTAATCGACTTGAAAAAAGTAATCCTATAACCATTCCGATTGAACCAAAAGTAAATGTTGACAAAACACAGACAACCTTAACCGATAATAAAGAGCAAACAAACGAACATGATATTAGCACATACGATCAACCCAATAAAACCGAAGATTCTTCTGACACTTCTAAAATAGCAAGAAACATTATTCCAGCGATACATGATAGTGTAACAATCCAAATAAAATCATCGATTAATGACGATGCAAATATTCCATCAAAACTATCTTTAAGTGTAATGATTGGCGCACATTACAGCCAAATGCAATTGAATGCAACTAAATCAGATTTAATACAACACGTGACTCTTCGTAATCAAATAGAAACTGCTAAAATGGATTGGAGTGGTGCATTTTTATTAGATTATGAATGGAACAAGCTATTGATATCTAGTGGTATGCAATTTACTCATTTTAGCATGGGCATGACATATGGAACAACACAGGCAACACAACCTCCTAAATATGAAAATAATAGCCAAGTAGCAACTAGGGATTCGGTAACAGCCAATGGAATAAACAATACACGTATTAAATATAGTTGGAACGAAATTCCCTTATTAATTACTTATAGGTTTACACCGCACAAACGATTTGGAATTGAAGCTAAAATTGGATTAAGTTATGCATTTATAAGCACCATTGATGCTGCTTTCGTAGGCCAAAATAATGTAGGCGTATTGGTAGTGAAAAATAAAGAATCATTCCCCTTTATAAAAAACAGCCTTTTTGCACAAGCACACTTAGGATTAGCATATCAAATTAATCAAGCAATTATGATTACTGCTGCCCCGTATTTACGTTACAGTTTAAACAGCATGACCGATAATAAATATCCAGTGAAGCAACATCCGTATATGTTGGGTGTAAGTATTGGATTGCGCAAGCATTTCTAACATATTTTAAATATTAGATTGCAATAATCAAACTACCACTTGGTAAAAATCAATAAAATTTGCCTTTATAATTACAATTGAAACAATGATTTGATAAGACAAAACAAGTTCCCGAACCTAGTTGGTTTCAGTATTCAAAATGAGGAATATACAATTTAACATACCATTTCATTGCTACTAACAAAAATGGCAAAAAAAAGGTCTCGCATGCGAGACCTTTTTAAATATACTTTAATTGAAGTTTTGTTATTGATTAGCAGGCACCGTTGCTGGGGCATTTTGCGCTGGAGCAGGTGCTGGAGCAGCAAGTGGTGCTGGAGCAGTGGTGTTCTCAATTTGATCTTTTATGCGACTTTCTGGAGCATCCATTTCGCTACTAACTGAAGGACGTACGAAGTTACTTGCTAATGAAAACACGATAAGTACTACTGCTAAAATCCATGTAGCTTTTTCGATAACATCACTGCTTCGTTTAGCTCCCATAATTTGGTTTGGCGATGCAAAATTGGCAGCAATTCCCCCACCCTTTGGATTTTGAATTAATACTACAAGTGTTAGCAAAATGCACACTAAAATGATGATGATCGAAAATACTGTATACATGGTGATTAGTCTTTTAGTTCTGTTTTAATTTTTTGTACAAGGCTCGCAAAATAAGTCATTTTGCTCGGATATAACAAACATAATTTTTCGTACGCCTTGATTGCCTTTTTGTGATTACCCTGTTTATAAAATAAACTCGCAAGTGTCTCTGTGACAAGCTCTTCATCCTCCTCTACACTTTGCCGTGCCATATTTACTGGATTAAAAAACTCCGCTTTGGGTCGACTAATACTTGGATTTTCTTTAACAAATTTGTCTAAAATACTCTGAAAATCGTTCACATTACTCTTAGCAACAGCCTCTTCTATTTCAGCCTTTGTAACCTCTGGCAAAGGAGTTGTTATTAATTCATTGTGCTTATCGTCTACCTTTTTATCAGTAATTGATTCATCAGCTTGTAATGTTTGAATTGATTCTGCTTTCTTTTCAGGATTGCTTTTACGATTTAGCCATTCCAGAAAACTTAACTCTTCTTCTTCACTATCTCCATTAATATTCTCAGTTACTTGTTCTATAACATCTGGTAATGCTTCAGTCACCGTTTCAACAACTGATTCGATAACCTTTTCAATTGAAATAGGTGGGGGTAACGCTTCCTCGTTTTGAGGAGGAGCTATATTACTTCCTTCCAATAATATTGTAATTGCTATGTCTACATCCAACTCTTCTTTACTTTGAACTACTTCAATGTCTCCATTAGATATTATAGTTTCAGTAACAACCTGTATTGGTAAATTAACTTCTTCCTTAAATTGTTCAACTACTGGATCCGAAAAGGGAACTATTTCATTTTGTTCAATGGCAAACGGTTGTTCAATTGAAATTGACAACTGAGGCATCTGCCAATTTGGGGTGAGGTTATGTAAGTAATGGTACAAAACATCCCTATCAGGAACAGCCAAAGCTGTTCGTTTTAAAAATTTTTCATACTCATAGTGTTTTTCGTTGTGTAAGGCTTTGGCCAACAAAACTCTAGCTTGAGTAAAATAAGGGAAATCAGCCACAACTTGCTTAAGTGCTGCAACATGTTTTGCAGCTGGCAAATCATGATTTTGAATAAGTTGTATGAATTCCGTTTTGTTCATGCGGTGTTTGTGCGAATAAACGGTTTTTTTTTGAATTGATGAAAAGTAGCATGTGGCAATGAGGCACCAAACAACAATTTACCAATTAATAAAGGCCTTATTAAAAACGTCTTGCACCAATATATCAGTGACTTTATTTACCAAATCTATTTCTACGGCCGAAAAGTTTTCTGAAGCTGGATAATCAACAAAATTACTAAACTGTTGGGTGAAATTTTTAGTTTCATCTTTGGTATTTTGATAGGTAACTTCTATAGTTACCGTTAACCGATTGACTGCATTTTGTTGGTTACCTTGAACCGCTACTGGAGATGTAGCATAGTTTAATATTTTACCACTAAATCGAACGTCTCCATCTTGCTGAGTAAGCTTTAATGTGGTTTCGTTAATGAACCTTGACTTAAGCTTTTCTGTTAAGACCTGACTTAGCGATGGCATAACAATACTTGCCAAATTGTTTATGTAATCAACTGAAAAGGTTTTGGCATTGGGAGGAACGGATGCTCCGGTGTGAGAATAAAAACCACAGCCGGTAAGCATAAACAAACCGGCTGTGATGTATAATAAAATAAAGCGTTTGGCTAACATTTATTTTGCTTGTGATTGGGCAGCAATTTTATTTTTAATCCAATCAGATGTAACTGACTTTGGACGTTCCAATGCCATTCCTAAGGCTCTATCCCAAATTAATGAGGATAACACACCTAATGCACGCGATACACCAAACAATACAGTAAAGAAATCATATTCCTTTAACCCGTAGTGCAACAACAATGCACCACTGTGTGCATCAACATTTGGCCATGGATTTTTAATTTTTTTGAAATGGCCCAAAATATTAGGGGCTACATCATATACATCCCAAACAATATTTACCAACTCATCATTTGGCATGTGCGTTTTTGCAAATTCCATTTGAGCGGTAAAGCGAGGATCTGTTTTACGCAATACTGCGTGACCGTACCCTGGCACAACTTTACCTTCATTTATGGTTTTATTAATATAATCTTCAATTTGTTGTTTACTAGGTTTACCACCACCCAAGGCTTCTTGCAACTCCAACACCCAACGTATCACCTCTTGGTTAGCTAATCCGTGTAACGGACCTGCTAAACCGTTCATAGCTGCGGAAAATGCCAAGTAAGGGTCACTTAATGCTGAACCAACAAGATGTGTGGTGTGAGCCGATACGTTTCCACCTTCGTGGTCTGCATGGATCACCATGTATAAACGCATTAATTCTTTAAAACCATCATTATCTCCATAACCCAACATGTGGGCAAAGTTTGCAGCCCAATCCAATTTTGGATTAGGTTCGATATGAACATTGTTTTTATATGTTCTACGATAAATATATGCTGCTACGCGAGGTAACCGAGCAATTAAATTCATCGAATCTTCAAATGTATGAAGCCAGTAATCTTTTTTATTTACACCTTTACGATAGGCCGCAGCGAATTCACTCTCTGTTTGCATAGCCATAATAGCTATAGAAAACTGAGTCATTGGATGGGTTGTTGAAATGGGCAAAGCATCAATTACTTCAAAAACGTGTTTGGGAACAATAGACCGTTTTGTCCAATTGCTTCCTACTTCATACATTTCATCATAAGTAGGAATATTACCAATTAACATTAAATAAAATAATCCTTCTGGAAGCGGCTCAGTAGTGCCTTCTAAACGAGGAAGTTTTTCCCTTAATTCAGGGATACTATATCCCCTGAAACGAATTCCTTCTTCAGCATCTAAGAATGACGTTTCAGTGATAAGGCCTATCATTCCCTTCATGCCAGATGATACCGAATCTAAAGTATATGTTCCCATTTGGGCATCTGCATTTGCCTTTAAAAATTCTTTAATTTCTGATGCTTTAGGTAAGCCTATTTCTTCAAACCTTTCTTTAATTTTATCCATTATGTTCTATTAAAAACCCTATAAAACGAAGTGATTATTTGATGTCTATGTATTAAAAACTGCGTAAAATTAGTATTTGTTTTTTGATTTAAGGAAATTCTATCCATAATTTATTGTTATATTTTTTTTAATCCTTGGCTTGTTGGGTTTTTAGGCTTGAAAAAACAATGTACATATAAACTAAAATAGCCACAATACCCGCAAAAAATAATGTTATAGCGTAACGTGTAAAATCAAACTTATAAAACTCCCCAATCATCCAAGTAGTATTAGCACCAATCCAAAACAAGACCGCTAAATTAGGCCAAAATCGCTTTGGAAAGTTACGTGTAATAATTACTAAATATATTGCCATACCGATAGTTGGCAAAGCCACAATTGTACCAGCTAGTTTAAATTGCATCATCCAACAAGTATCCTTAATGAGCCACATGGGTATGTGCATATTCTCTAACAAACGCTGGTGTTTAAACATGGATGCAATGTATAAAAAATATAAGAAGTTAGAATGAGTGAGTAAACCTATTATTAGTATGCCGCTTGGATAAATAGCTATTTACTTCAAATTTACAATTCCTCGGATTTTATATATTTTCGGATTTTTAAATGTAATATCAGACTCAAAACCATCGCCCATAATGATTTCGGTTTTGGTGGTGATACGAACAAATTTATCAGAATGAACACGCTGTGTGGCTTCTTCCCAAATCAACTCTTCGGTGCGCAATGTATCGCCTGCTATATTTAATACGACAACATCATTTCTAGCTACCATACGTTTTTCACGATCGTAACGTATGGCATATTTGGCTTTTAAAAAACTTTCGACTGTTCCGTTTTTATTCAAGAAATCAACGCTAATGCCATTTCGCATCTCTGTATAATTTTTATCTTCTGTGGCATATCGCTCCAATAAAGGTGCTTTAACTCTGGCTTTCGTTAATCCGCTGTCGGTATAGTTAATAAGCACCTCTTTTCCCGTTTCAATTGGCAAAACACGCTCTGGCAAAACTTGCTTAGTCTTATCTGGATTGCTACCACCGCAACCAAACAAAATAAAATTTAATATTATCATGCACCAAAAGATTAGACGCATAAATTAATCATATCTGTAGCGGTGAAACCATTTATCAGAGATAGAAACCCCAATAATAAACCTTATGTACTCCTCCTTTACTAATTTTTGTTCAGTAGTTCCGCGCATCATATACTCGGCAGCAAGATTAATTTTAGAACGTGTTTTGCCTAAAGGCAAACCTGCTCCTACAGAAAATGCGATAGTTGAAACATTAGTTCCATTTGCACTTAGCATCCCATTATCATAACGCATGCCCGCACGGTACTCAATTCTTTTTAAATAGCTCTTTATGGCAAAAGCATCAGGAGTGTAGTAACCGCCTATATTAATGCTTGTCATGTTTTTAAGCGAATCGCGCACACCCATGCCTAAATAACTCGCCCAATTATTATAACCCAAATCAAAACCAACACCCCATTTGTTTACTTGCTGAAAAAAAACACCTCCTTTTAAATACATTGGCAAAATAACTTCACCAGTTACCGACTCTGAGTTTGCTACTGTATCTTTACCTATGTTGGTTGGAGCAGTTACGCCTACACCCAGTGTTCGTACATTGTAGTTATCACTGGCGCTTAGACTAGTCTGTGGACCAAATGTTGCACCTAAACCAAAACTATATTTACGCTCTTTGTAAACAAAGGTATCGTGGTACTGCAGAGCAATTTCAAACATAAAATCACCAATATATCTGTCTCTATTTTCAACCAAATTATACATTAACGAATCACGAGGAATACTTAATAGCGTGGTATTACGTATTTGTCCGTATACATATGAGGCATTAAAACCAAAAGCAAGTCCTTTGTATACACGTATTCCTGATCCAATATAAAACTTTGACAAACCTCCGCGCCCTTCAATACTTTCTGTTCCATTAAATGTTGAGGTTTGTATTTGACGAGTTACATTATAGCCAACACCAGAATACGGCATTAACCCAAAACTTAACCCCCAATTTAATTTTTGAGAAAGTGGCATACCTAATGCCATGTAAGCCATTGAAGCAGTGCTAAAACTTCCAGTGGCAGTTTGAGTGCTGATGTTTGCTATTGAGCCCACAGCAGCGGCATCCCATGTACTGAGTTGAAAAGTGCTATACGAAGCTGGGTTTTGGCTGTTAATAGCATTGGGCAAACTAATGCCTTGATTAATTTGGCCCATACCATGCATCCATGCGCTGCCGCCAAATTGCATATCACCAACACCAAGTGCCGAATATGGCGATTTGGATAAATTTTGTGCCGAAAGATGATACCCTAACAGTATCATCGTTATACTGAATAGGCTTTTAGCCTTTGTTAACATGGAATAATAAGATTTGATTTAACCCCACTAAAACTAATGAGGGCACTGCAAATATGTTGTTTTTTATGTGTTTAGCCAACATTGCTGCATTACCACCGCATAATAATACCTGCAAAGTGCCATATCGCTGGGTATAACGTTCTATTTTCCCATTTATTTCATCCGCTACTCCAAAACAAACCCCGCTTAATAGTGCATCATTTGTTAATTGCCCTTCAAAATCCTCTGGCCAAATTAATTCGGGAAAAGGCAACTTGAGCGTAAATTCATGCATGGACCTTAAACGCATTTGCAACCCTGGCGAAATGGCTCCACCAGTAAATTGAAGATCTTTTGAAAGGAAATCGTAGGTAATACAAGTACCTGAATCAATGACCAAACAGTTTTTTTGGGGAAATAGATATTGCGCGGCTGCTATACCTGCAACACGATCCATACCTAAAGTTTGAGGCGTTTTATATTGAATCACAAACGGAAATTCCGTTTTGTGAGTAACCCTAAGAAGTGGTATTTGATGATTTAATGTCACCTTAGCCAACTCGTCTGCTCCGTTACCTACAGCGCAAATTACAGCATGCTTAGGTTGTTGCGTTTGTATTAAAAGGTGTAAGTCATCAGGATGATGAATATATTCTTCCACCATCAACTCGTTTTGATTAAAAACTGCAGCTTTAGTTCTTGTATTACCAATATCAATGGCTAGTGTTATCATAACATGCTTATTTCTTTAACACGATAGTTTTTTATTGAATCACCTTTTTTGACCATAAGTTGGCCTTGGACATTAACCCCCTTTATCACACCAACAAACTCTTCTGTTTCGGTTTTAAAGGTAAATTCCTCGTTTAACCCCAACAAATTTTGATGATACTCTTTATTAATCATATCCCATTGTTTAAGCTTAAGCATACCATATCTCTGGTTTATGTGTTTGAGAAGTAGCTGAAATACATCATCAACAACCATACAATTTTGAGTCTCCATCGACAAAGATGTAGCCGATTTGAATTCAAAATCTAATTGGTTTACATTTATGCCTATTCCCACTATACTATACTTAATTTGATTGCCTTGGATGGCATTCTCTAATAGCAATCCAGCCACCTTTTTTTTATTGATGTAAATATCATTGGGCCACTTAATTCTTGCACATGGAATAAACATTGTGATTGTATCTAACATAGCCAAACAAATAGCCATGTTTAAATACGTTTGTTGAGCAATTGTTAAAAAAACAGGGGTTAAAACAAGTGAACACAACACGTTTTTACCAGAATTACTCTCCCAAACACTATTTAACTGCCCACGGCCTTGGGTTTGCTCATTTGCAAAAATAACCGAACCCTCAACTGCTTTGGCTACTTGTAATCTTTCGCGAGCAAGCGTATTGGTAGATGTTACAACATCTAAATATACAATATTAAATTGTAGTGGTTGGGTTAATGAGTTTATATCCATTAAAAGATTACTTTTGCATCAAAGTTATTAAGAGTAATGGCAAATACACCAGCAAAAAAAACTGCAGCGAAAAAAACCGCTGGTAAAACCGCTCCTAAAGGGGCTAAAAAAGCAGCTCCTAAAAAATTAAGTAAGGCAGCAAAAGAAGCGCAAGAGCTTGATAAAGAAATTAAAAAACTAAGCAAGGAGAAAAAGCCTGAGGTAAAAAAAGGACTCACGGCTAAGCCAAAAGGAATCCGTCCGGAGCGAAGCAGCAAGGCTACAACTGCCGATCAAGCTTTAGTTTTGGCCATGTGTGTGGCGCAAGGTATGTATGAGAAAAAAGCAGAGCACATTCGAATCCTAGATATGCGTGAAGTGCGTGGAGCCAGTTCTGATTTTTTTGTTATTAGCCATGCTGAAAGTGACAAACAAGTGGAAGCAATTGCTAATAGTGCAGAAGAAGAGACGGTTAAGGTGCTAAACGAAAGACCATGGCATCGCGAAGGATTTGAAAATTTAGAATGGGTATTATTAGATTATATTGATGTAGTAGCCCATGTTTTTCAGCGCGATAAAAGAGATTTTTATGCCATTGAAGAACTTTGGGGTGATGCCAAAGAAGTGAAGTTTAAAGGAAAATAATCTCAAATTTATAGCATTTAAAAGCCGCATTTGATAAATCAAATGCGGCTTTTCTTTTAATTTTTCGATATATAAAACCTGTGAATTTAATGGAGTAAAACGTTAGTTAGCCTTGCAATAGCTCTACCTCAAGGATACTTACTAACTATTAAAGCCTATTGAATTATCAAACCAATTACCCTTACAAAATAAAAAGCAGATACAAGAAATAGTTAGATTGAAACTTTAGCTTTTAAGGTTTTAAATAAAGGTATACCTTTGCCGATGTGAAAATAGCAGTAATAGGAGGAGGAGCAGCAGGCTTTTTTGCAGCCATACATGCAGCTACAGCAAATAAAACAAACGAGGTTACCATTTACGAGAAAACCGGAAAGTTGCTTACAAAAGTGCTTGTTTCGGGTGGAGGAAGATGTAACGTAACGCATGCCTGTTTTGAAAATAACAGACTCACGACCAATTATCCTAGAGGCGAAAGGCCACTTAAAAGTGCATTTACTAGATTTAACACCAAAGACACCGTAGAGTGGTTTAGCCAACGTGGCGTTATACTAAAAACAGAGTCAGACGGACGTATGTTTCCCACAACGGATAACAGCGAAACTATTGCCAACTGCTTACTTAATGAAGTCCAAAAGTTAAAAATTAACATCCTCTTAAATACAGAGGCCAGGTCTATTCAAACCAAAATGGATGGTGGATTTTTATTGAATACTAACAATGAGATTGTAAATGCAGATAAAATAATAGTTACAACTGGTGGACAAGCCAAAATGGAAGGGTTTAATTGGTTGAAAACATTAGGGCACAATATTGAAAATCCTGTACCTTCCCTATTCACTTTTAATGTGCCAAATAATTCAGTTACCGAATTGATGGGCACCAGCATAGAGCATGCTAAAATAAAAATTATTGAAACTAAACATGAGTTTAGTGGGCCAATTTTAATTACACATTGGGGATTTAGTGGCCCGGCAGTATTAAAGCTATCGTCATATGCTGCGCGCGATTTAGCCGAACTAAATTACGACTTCACGCTTAGCATAAGTTGGTTAAATGATAAAAAGGAAGATGCGGTTAGAAATGAGTTGATGAATCTAAAAGCAGCAAACCCAACAAAACATTTGCGAAACTTATTTCCCTATCACCAACTTACCAGACGTTTGCAAGATTACATGTTTGCCAAAACCGGAATTAATGCAGATAAAAACTGGGCCGACATATCGAAGGCAGATGTAAATAATTTGGTTGACGTTCTTTTATACGATAAGTATGAGGTTAAAGGAAAGACAACCTTTAAAGACGAGTTTGTTACTTGCGGTGGTATATCTTTAGATGATGTGCTGCTCAAAAACATGGAAAGTAAAAAAGTAAAAGGCTTACATTTTGCAGGCGAAGTATTAGATATAGATGGGATCACAGGAGGTTTTAATTTTCAAGCAGCTTGGACCACCGGATTTATTGCAGGAACAAGTGCAGGCAAATAAAAAATCTTAAGTTGGTATGTAGCGCAATCAGATTTAATACAACTCACCCCAATATAAAAAAGCATTTGAAGTTAAATCAATAGGGAAAGGTTATTTGCAGTCAAATACTACATTTCATACTTCGGTCAAATTGATGTAATTTGCACCTGATTTTATGAGTAAAGAACCCAAACGTTATTTAGTTACAGCCGCATTGCCTTATGCAAACGGACCTGTTCATATTGGCCACCTAGCGGGCTGCTATTTACCAGCAGACATCTATGTACGTTATCTTAAAGGGCAAGGCAAAGATGTGGTATTTATTTGTGGCAGTGACGAGCACGGTGTTCCTATTACAATTAAAGCCAAAAAAGAAGGTATTACCCCCCAACAAGTGGTTGATAAATATGATGGGATTATGAAAAATGCCTTCAAAGATTTTGGTATTGATTTTAGTTATTACGGAAGAACATCATCAAAAACTCATCACGAAACAGCTCAAGCATTTTTTAAAACCCTGTATGATAAAAGTGTTTTTAAAGAAGAAACTACCCAACAATATTATGATGATGAAGCTAAGCAATTTTTAGCAGATAGATATATTACTGGAACCTGCCCACGTTGTGGCAATGCGGGTGCTTATGGAGACCAATGTGAGAAATGCGGAACTTCGCTTAACCCAACAGATTTAATCAACCCGAAGTCAGCCTTAAGTGGTGCAGTGCCCGTGCTCAAAGCAACTAAAAATTGGTTTCTACCCATGGGTGAGATACAACAAAGTGAGCAATTCCAAAACTATATTAAACGTTTTGATGGCTGGAAAAGCAACATCAAAGGTCAATGCCAAAGTTGGTTAACAGAAGGCTTGCAATCACGTGCCATGACCCGCGATTTGAATTGGGGTGTGCCTGTACCTATTGAAGGTGCCGTTGGTAAGGTATTGTATGTTTGGTTTGATGCCCCAATTGGATACATTAGTGCTACCAAAGAATATTTTAATGGATCAAATGAATGGCAAAAATACTGGCAAGATGATGAAACTGCTTTGGTCCATTTTATAGGAAAAGACAATATTGTGTTTCATGCCATCATTTTCCCGATGATGTTAATGACACACGGCAACTACATTTTACCTACCAATATTCCCGCAAACGAATTTTTAAATTTAGAAGGTGATAAAATTTCTACATCGCGTAATTGGGCCGTTTGGTTGCACGAGTACTTAGTTGATTTCCCAGACAGACAAGACGAATTACGTTACGTATTAACCAGTATTGCTCCAGAGACAAAAGACAGTGAGTTTACTTGGAAAGATTATCAAACACGTGTAAACAGTGAGTTGGTAAGTATTTTCGGAAATTTTGTAAACCGCGTAATGGTATTGAGCGACAAATATTATCAAGGTGTAATACCTACTGTTTACCAAAATACAACAGATGAAAAACTAATTGCAGCTCGTACTCTTTGTTTTGATGGCATTGCAAAGAGTTTATATAATATGCGCGAAAATTTAGATGCTGTAAAACTACGTGATGCACAAGCAGAATTTATCAATGCAGCCCGTGCAGGCAATAAATATTTAGCCGATACCGAGCCATGGAAATTAGTTAAAACAGATGAAGAGAGCGTAAAGGCCATTATGTTTGATGCACTTCAAATTTGCGCAAAGTTAGCAATTGCGGCAGAGCCTTTTTTACCACATACCTCTTTTACGCTTAAGGCGATGCTAAACGCACCAAAATTAAACTGGAGCAGCTTGTTTAACGAAAATTTACTTACAAGTGCCCATCAATTGGGCAAACCCGAAATTTTATACAAACAAGTTGAAGATGAAGAAATTCAAATTCAATTAGATCGTTTGCAACGCATCAAAACAGAAAATGAAAACTCGCAAAAACAAGCGGCATTAACATCAGAAAATAGTGAAACCAAACAACTACAGCCGGTTAAGGCCGATATAGTGTACGATGATTTTGATAAAATTGATTTACGTGTTGGTAAAGTTTTAGCAGCCGAACGAGTGCCTAAAGCCGATAAATTATTAAAACTTACCGTTGATTTAGGGTTTGAGCAACGCACCATTTTAAGTGGTATTGCAGAGTACTATCAACCTGAAGAATTAGTAGGCAAATTGGTAACGGTTGTAGCTAATTTAGCTCCACGTAAAATACGTGGCATTGAAAGCCAAGGCATGTTATTAATGGCTGGAAACGATTTTGGTAAATTATATAATGTTGGCCCGGAGAAAGATATTGAACCGGGAAGCGCGGTTAAATAATAATCATTCCGAATAAAATATTTTAACCTCATTGATGTAAAAGTTGATGAGGTTTTTTATTTTAGTGCAACCAAAAACCATTTACCATGAGCGAGGAAATACCCCGATTTACGACCATTAAGCAATGGGCCGAAGACGACAGACCGCGTGAGAAAGTTATGACTAAAGGCTTCAGTGCATTATCAGACGCTGAGCTACTGGCCATTCTTATTTCAACAGGAACACGAGAAGAAAGTGCCGTTGATTTAGCCAAACGTATTTTAGCACTTACCAATAACAACTTGGTTGAGTTAGGCAAACTCAAATTTAAAGACCTGCAAAAAATTAAAGGCATTGGCGAGGCAAAAGCAATAACCATTGCAACCGCTATGGAATTAGGCCGGAGAAGAAACCTTGCCGAAGCCAAATCAGACCATATTTTTATTAAATCGAGTGCCCAAGCGTTCGCCTACTTTCACCCCATTTTAGCTGATAGCCCTATTGAAGAGTTTTGGGTGGCTTACCTCAATAGAAGCAATCGATTAATAGAAGTAAAACGCATAAGCGAAGGCGGTGTTTCGGGAACGGTAGCAGATCCTAAAGTTATTTTTAAACACGCGGTTGATTTGCTGGCCTCAAATATTTTGCTTTGCCATAATCACCCTTCGGGAAGTTTAACCCCAAGTGAAGAAGATAAACGCTTAACTAAAAGACTAGTAGATTCAGGGAAGTTAATTGATGTGCATGTAATGGATCACATTATTATTGCCGATAAAAATTATTACAGCTTTGCTGATAATTCAGCTATTTAATATTCGAATTAGGCAGAAAGAAACTTAAACGTTGGTTTTCTGAATATTATGTAAATATTGTCATGCTTTAACTGAGCTCCGTTGGTTTAATTTTAAAGCATAGCTTATCAGCATCATAATCATTACCTCAATTGCATATTATTTCTATCTTTGCTAGCGTCAATTATGGATAGAAGAGTTAGAGTACGTTTTGCACCCAGCCCAACTGGTGCTTTACATATTGGTGGTGTGCGCACTGCCTTGTATAATTATTTATTCGCCAAAAAACATGGTGGCGATTTTTTAATTCGTATTGAAGACACGGACCAAAATCGTTACGTACCAGGTGCCGAAGAATATATTATTGAAGCATTAAAGTGGGTTGGTATTATTGCTGATGAAGGCATTGGTTTTGGTGATGGCCCACACGCACCATACCGCCAAAGCGAGCGTAAACTTATATACCTTCAGTATGTTACTCAATTATTAGATGCCGGTTTTGCCTACTATGCTTTTGATACTGCAGAAGAATTAGACGCCATGCGTGAGCGTTTAAAAGCAAGCAATGTAGATAGTAAGTATGATGCCATTACACGAATGGCGATGAAAAACTCACTTACCTTACCTGAAGATGAAGTAAAACGAAGGTTAGATGCAGGTGAGCCTTATGTGGTACGCATTAAACTTCCTAAAAAAGAAGACGTTAAATTTCATGATGAAATAAGAGGCTGGGTAAATATCAATACCGCTCAAATGGACGACAAAGTATTGTTTAAAAGTGATGGTATGCCAACTTACCATTTAGCCAATGTGGTTGATGATTATTTAATGAAAATTTCCCATGTAATACGTGGCGAAGAATGGTTACCATCTGCCCCGTTGCACGTTTTGTTATATCGTTATTTAGGTTGGGAAGATGTGATGCCAAAATTTGCACACTTACCACTTTTATTAAAACCAGAAGGTAATGGCAAATTAAGTAAACGTGATGGCGATAGATTAGGTTTCCCTGTATTCCCTTTAGAATGGAAAGATCCAGCAACCGGAGAAGTATGCAGCGGATACCGCGAAAGTGGCTATTTACCGGAAGCTGTTATGAACCTATTGGCCTTTTTGGGTTGGAACCCTGGCACTACACAAGAAATTTTTAGCCGCGAAGAGTTGGTTCATGCATTCACATTAGACCGTGTAAGTAAATCAGGTGCTAAATTTGATCAAAATAAAGCCAAGTGGTTTAACCAACAATATGTTCGCCACACACCAGATAACGTTTTAGCCGAATCACTTAAAAAAGATGTATTGGCACATAACCTAAATTTTAGTGATGAATACATTGCTAAAGTATGTGGTTTGATAAAAGAGAAAATTAGTTTTATTAAAGAGTTATGGGAAATTGCCGTTTATTTCTTTGTAGAACCAACTATTTATGATGAAGCGGTTATTGCCAAACGTTGGAACGATAAAAGCCCTTTGGTTCTTGCAGACTTGATTCAATTTATTAAAAGTAAAGAAGCGTTTGATGCCACATTGTTTGAAGCAAGTTACAACGAAGCATTATCAAAAAATGAAGTGAGTAACAAGGATTTTTTACAATTGTTACGCGTTTGTTTAAGTGGTGTTCCTGGTGGCCCCCCAATTTTTGAAATGGCTAATTTACTTGGCAAAGAGGTGACTATTGCACGACTACAACATGCATTAAGTAACATTAATAAACAATAGAAACAAGTTTGAAAAATACGTTTTCCATATTATTAATTTTAGCAATATCAAGTTGCACCATGGGTAAGTTTGATCTTTACCCAGGGCAGGCGCAACTTGTTTTTCCTGAACAAATGATTGGAACTTATTACCTAGTTGCTCCATCAAATATAGTAGGTAAAAAAACCATAAGCACAGATACCCTATTTTACAGTATTACGCAAACATCAGTAATCATAAAAGACAGTAGTAAAACGGAAGTAAAACCATTAAGCAGTAATCAAGTTTTATCATTGGTACAAAATAAATATTTTGTACTATCTAATAAAGACATTGAAGACCCAGACTATTGGAATTGTATGGTACATGTAGTCGATAAAAAATCATTAACCATTTACCCGGCAGTAGACGAAAGCAAAAATACTGATTTGAAAAAGTTTTTTAAACCTAAATTCCTTCGTTTAAACAATAACAATGATTCAGTTTTTGTATATGAAATGCACGATGCAAATTTTATACAATACGTAAACAAAGAATTAAAAAGTAACCATAGTATTAAGCTTAAAAAACTTACATCAAACACAATTAATTAAATGAACAGACCCATACGCGTTTTAGTTGCCAAGGTTGGTCTTGATGGACACGACAGAGGAGCCAAAGTAATTGCCACAGCTTTGCGCGATGCTGGCATGGAAGTTATTTACACTGGTCTTCGCCAAACACCCGAAATGGTGGTACAAGCTGCATTGCAAGAAGATGTCGATGTGATAGGGGTAAGTATTTTATCTGGTGCGCACAACACCGTTTTTCCGCGCATTATGGAATTGTTAAAAAAAGAAGGTTTAAATGACGTGTTGGTTACTGGTGGTGGCATCATACCCAATGAAGACATGATTGAATTATCGAAACTTGGAGTGGGTAAATTATTTTCTCCAGGAGCACACACCAGTGAAATTTCTGATTACATTAAAATTTGGGTTGCCGAAAATAGACAATTTTAATACTAAAATATTTAAATGAACACAATAGCAATGAGTGACAACATCACAACCCGCATAGAAAACGGTATTCTATACTTGACCATAAACAGAGAAACCAAATTAAATGCGTTAAATATACAAACGCTTAAAGATATAAAAGAAGCCATAATTGCAATTTACGAAAACAAAGAAGTACAAGGTGTGATACTAACAGGTGCAGGATCTAAAGCTTTTGCGGCAGGTGCTGATATTGCCGAATTTGCTAACTTCAATGTAGAAGAAGGCACACGCATGAGTGCAGATGGACACGGTGTTTTAAATGCCATAGAAAAGTGCCCTAAACCAGTTATCGCAGCGGTTAATGGATTTTCATTAGGAGGAGGTTGTGAATTAGCCATGGCATGCCACATTAGAGTTGCTGCGGAAAACGCCAAGTTCGGTCAACCTGAAGTTAATTTAGGTTTAGTACCAGGTTATGCAGGGACGCAACGCCTTGCTCAATTGGTAGGTCGTGGTCTCGCATTAGAATTACTGGTTACTGGCGATGTTATAAATGCCGCAGAGGCATACAGAATTGGCTTGGTTAACCACGTGGTAACACAAGACCAACTAATGGCTAAATGCGAAGAGATTATAAATAAAGTGAAAACCAAAGCCCCTCTGGCCATCGCATCTGTTGTTCGTTGTGTTAACGCACATTACGATAAAAAAATAGATGGCAATAATGTTGAGATTAATGAATTTGGTAACTTCTTTGGCACCGAAGATTTTAAAGAAGGAACACAAGCATTTTTAGAAAAACGCACTGCAAATTTTAAAGGATAATCAACCTCATTTGATCAACCAAAATATGAATAAAGGAACAACTATTATCCAGGAAAATACTGCAACAGAAAAAGAAAAACTTATTAATCATCCATTATATAAACGCATGCACCATCCCGATGATGTGAGACTATTTATGGAACAACATGTATTTGCTGTTTGGGATTTTATGAGTTTACTAAAAGGTTTGCAGATACATTTAACCAATGTAAATATTCCTTGGTTTCCTGTTGGCAGCGCATCAACAAGGTATTTGATAAATGAAATTGTTGTTGGTGAAGAAAGTGATGTGGACGAAGATGGCATTAGAACCAGTCATTTCGAGTTATACCTTAAAAGTATGACACAGGCCAAGGCCGATACAAAAACGATTGAAAGTTTTGTAAACATGCTGCGAAATGGGAAGTTGATTGAAGATGCGTTAAACGAAATTAAAGTTCCATCTGTAAGGCAATTTGTAAAAACTACCTTTGATGTAATTGCTACGAATAAGCCACATGTAATGGCAGCTGTTTTTACCTTTGGCAGAGAAGATCTCATTCCAGCAATGTTTATTGGTTTGGTTAACGACCTCAATCAAAAAAGCAATGGCCAATTCGGCACATTTAAATACTATTTAGAAAGACATATTGAAGTAGATGGAGATCACCACAGCCATCTTGCATTAGCCATGACTGAAGAGCTTTTTGGAAATGACGAAACAAAAATTGCTGAAGCTGAATTTTGGGTGAAAAAAAGTTTACAAGCAAGACTTGAACTTTGGGATGGAATATTACAATCACTACCCGAACAATCTAAAGGATAATAGAATAAATAATTAAATAAATGTCCCCTCATTGATAACATTCAGTAAGGGGATATTTTATAATTAGAAAGTATGCTGTGAGCTAAGGAAACTTAGGAAACTTCTTAAAGTCCGGCTTGCGTTTTTCCAAGAAAGAGTTTTTGCCTTCTTTGGCTTCGTCACTCATATAATACAACAACGTACTGTTACCAGCCAACTCTTGTATACCCGCTTGTCCGTCCAATTCGGCATTAAATGCACTTTTAAGCATTCGCAATGCAATAGGACTTTTCTCCATAATCTTACGGCACCAATCTAAAGTAGCATCCTCAAGCATTTCTAGCGGAACAACTTTATTCACCAAACCCATATCTAATGCTTCTTGTGCGTTGTATTGATCACACAAAAACCAAATTTCACGTGCCTTCTTTTGCCCTACTATACGTGCCAAATAACCAGCACCAAAACCACCGTCAAAACTACCAACTTTAGGACCTGTTTGACCAAATTTAGCGTTTTCTGCAGCAATAGTTAAATCGCAAATGACGTGTAACACATGCCCCCCTCCAATTGCATAACCTGCTACCATAGCAATTACTGGTTTGGGTATTCTGCGAATTTGCATTTGTAAATCCAACACATTTAAACGCGGAATGCCATCATTACCAATATAACCACCATGACCACGAACGCTTTGATCGCCACCACTACAAAATGCTTTTCCACCTTCACCTGTTAAAATTACACAGTATACATGCTCATCTTGGCGAGCTAATTCCATAGCTTCACTCATTTCCTTTACGGTTAATGGCGTAAATGCATTGTGCTTTTCCGGACGGTTGATACTAATTTTAGCTACACCTTCGAAAAAAGAAAATTTAATCTCTTTATATTCTTTAATGATTTGCCAATCATATTTACTTTCCATATTGTTCTCTTTATTTTATAGTTTTATCTTTTTAAATGCTTCAAATATTTTAGCGTTCTTCTTCATATCAAACTTTAATTCTAAAACTGCAGCACCATTTGTTGGTTCAAAAAACTGAGTGAGTACTTTATCTAAATTGCTGTAAGATTCGCAAAAGTAATAATCTAATCCATTATCAATAGCAACAGATTTTACATTACGTTGGTGCGGTGTAGTAAATAAATGTGTAAACTGTTTATGCTGAGTTGGGCCGTCAATTAAAGTAAATATTCCACCACCCCCATTGTTAAACACAACCACACGTAAATTTTGTGGAATATCATTCAACCAAAACGCATTTTTATCGTATAAAAAAGCAATATCTCCCGTTAGTAAAACAGTTGGCCTTAAATTTACTTTTGCAGCACCTAGGGCCGTGCTTGTGCACCCATCTATTCCACTGGTTCCTCTATTGCTATTTATAATCCAACTATCATTTAACATATCAAGCCAACTAACATAACGCACCACGCTGCTGTTAGCCAATTGTAAATTAGCACAATCAGGAATATGATTTAATACATGATAGGTTACGTGCAACTCACTCCATATAGGTTTTTTTACAAATACAGTGACTTTTTTTTTCATATCCGAAGAAGCTTTCTTCCATTTGTCACTAAACACTAAATCAGAATTGTTATTCCACTTAATTGCTGCTATTTGCTGTAATGTTTCATTAACATCAGCCCTCAAGAATTTGGTAACATTGTTATATGTATTGATTTGCTCAGGCTCTTGTTGAACACGAAAATGCCAGGTAGGTTTTTGTTGCTTTAGCCAGTTTTTTAAACTTTTTGATAATACAGGACCACCAAAACTTATCAATAAATCAGGTGATAGTTCTTTTAGCATTTTGTTATCAACTGCACCAAGTAATTTATCTACATGGTACACATTGGCGATTGCATGTTTATTACTTACAACATCTGCAATAATTACCACATCTGCTTGATCTTTTAATGCCAATAAAGGTGTAATCCATTTTTCGTGCATCGCTCCCTGCCCTATTAAAATCATTTTTTTCGGTGCACTTATCCATGCTTGTTCAAGTTGTATAAAGTCATTATCAGAAATACCGTCTATTGGCTTATAAACGTGGTGGTTTAACCAATTGAAAATGCTTTTTTCAAGATTTGGGATTTGATTAGGTAAAAGAGATTTGGGATAGAGGGGTTCTTTTAAAGGTACATTAATATGTACTGGCCCTTTTACAGGGAAAGTAGTCAACCCAATTGCTTCGGCAACTATAACTGTTATTTCACGATGATTTTCAGCACCATGAGGATAACACTTAAGTTGATAAAAGGCCCTTACGTGGTGCCCAAATAGATTTTTTTGATTAATCATTTGCCCGTCCTGTTGGTCAAGTAAATCATCAGGGCGATCAGCTGTAAGCACTAAAAGCGGTATTTTTTGATAAAAAGCTTCGGTCACGGCAGGGTAATAATTGGCCACAGCTGTCCCAGAAGTGCAAATAAGCACAACGGGTATTTGTTTTTGTTGGGCCATTCCCATGGCCATATAAGCTGCACACCTCTCGTCAATAGCCACATGAATAATAAAATTTTGATGCTGGGCAAAAGCCAAAACCAAGGGCGCAGACCGAGATCCGGGGCTGATTACCACATGTTTAATGCCAAGTAAGCCACAGGTTATGGCTATAGAATTTACGTGTTGCTGCATAATTTTAAGGCTGCAAATATTAAACTAAAAGGGCAAACGTTTAGCTTTGTAAACAGCGCACCAAAAATATCGTTTACATTGGGGTTTGAAAAACAAAATGATTTTCTATTTTTGCCAAACAGTAAACAACAATTTAATTGAGTTAAAAAGCAACCGACAGAGAATGAAAAAAGTAATCCTATTATTTGTATTTAGTGTGATAAGTATGGTGGGCTTTAGTCAAATACAGAACCCGGAAGAAACCAGTGATGCACAAACAACTGAGAAACCTGATAGTACGCAACAAGAAGAGCAACAGTATGACGAAAATGGCAATCCAATAGAGCCTGCACAGGAAGGTGGGGTTGCTGCAAAGCCATTCGAGCGTATTGTATTAAACATCGATTCAGTAACTAACTTGATCACCTATCTAGGTGTGGTTGAACAAGAAGAAACTGGTTCAGATTCATTATATGTTAGGGCTAAAAGATGGGCTCAACTCAGATTTAGTAAAAATGAGAAAACATTATTTGAAATTGATAAGAAAAATCAAAAATTGGTGATTAACGGAGTAATTACTGCGTACAATTATAATAGTAAATACACAAAAATACCTACTGGTAAACATCAATTTAAAGTAACCGTTTGGATAAAAGAGGGAAGGTACAAATACCAAATAAGCAATTTGGTTCACGAAGGCATTAAAGCTAATAATGGTAGTGCCATTCGTAATTATTTCGAATTCTATTATACATCACCAAAATCGGTAAAAACCTATGATAAGATATTGCGTGATGCAGATACCGATATTAAAAGATTAATGGAGGATTTTACTAAACACATGAAAGATCCAATTATAGTAGATGAAGAAGATTGGTAGTAGATAATAAAAACCAAAAAAATGCCTCGTTAGTTAATTACTTCGGGGCATTTTTTTTACTGAATGGATTTAGAGGTGATGCTTTCTGCCAAATTCTTTTTCCAACTCACCAGAAACACTCCACAAAAAATTACCATAACATACATGAGTTTTTCAAGAGTAAGCATGTCCTTACCCGATATAACAGCAATTAAAGTAGCCAATACAGGTTGAAGGTATATGTAACTTCCGACTAAAGACGAACTGGCCTTACGCAGTGCGTATGCATTTAGCACATAGGTTAAAAAGGTAGAGCCTATTGTTACGAAAGCCACAAAAAGCCATATTTGGGGCGTAAAATCGTTGAAGTTAATTTCCATAAACTCTCCGGCACCAAAAGGTAAAACCACCAACCAACCGAATAAAAAACTCCACATGGTTACCGTTAGTGGGTGATATTTTTGCATAAGCGACTTGGCATATACAAGATAAAATGCATAGATAATGGCATTGGCAGTAACCATAACATCGCCCCACACCGTTTGCCCGCTAAAATTAAAATTGGTTCCTCCCATTAATAAAACTGCACCAAATGCTGCAATTAAAATACCAATAACTTTTTGATAGGTAATTTTTTCATTTAGATATAAAGCAGCAAATACCACCACAAAAATTGGGGTATTCATCATAAGTACTGCGCCATTAATTGGTGTTGTGATTGAAAGTCCTTTAAAAAAAAGCAGCATATTAAAAGCAACGCCAAATAACGCACTCACAAAAAGTTGCTTCATATCGCGCCAATCAGTAATTTTTCTTTTGATGAAAATAGAATGGAAAATGAAAATGAAAATAGCCGCTACTGAAACACGCATCAATATAAAAGCAAAAGGCTGAATATATGTTGGCATCACCTGTTTTGCAATAGTAAATGTAGCACCATAAATCAACGATACGGTAAACAGCGCGAAGTGCACCTTAAGGTTTGAATTCATGATTAATTAATAAGTTCGTTGTAGTGTTGTTGTTCTGCTTTCACAAAATCAAACTCCCGCGATTCTTTTAAAAACCTACGGCTTAAAATAATTGCTGAGTAAGTTAACCCTAGACTCAAACCAAACCAAATTCCGTACAATCCTAAATCGAAATATTTTGCCAATAACCAACCGATTGGAATACCAATTACCCAATAAGCTATAACCGTAAAGACTGTTGGCATTTTAGTATCATTGATTGCGCGTAAAATACCTAAACTAACACATTGTATACCATCACTAAGCTGAAATAATGCTGCAATTAATAGAAGATTTGCTGCCATTCCTCCAACCAAAACATCATCAATATATAAACCAACAAAAAAGGTATTAAATACCGCAAATAATAATGCAGTACTGCCCATAAACAACAAACTCATAATTAATGCTGCCTTACCCGACATAATGAGGTCTGTTTTATTCTTACGTCCCCAAGCATCTCCTACGGCAATGCCACCTCCTGCTGATAACCCTGTAGCAACCATATAGGTAACCGATGCTAGGTTGATCGCGATGTGGTGAGCCGCAAGTTGCTCTTTACTAAACCACCCTATCATAATTGCTGCGGAAGCAAACGCACCAACCTCAAAAAAATATTGCATACCCGATGGCAATCCGATACGGAAGATGTCTTTGAATAAACTTAAACCCCCGATTTGCTCTTTAATTTTAAGCCACGGTTTGTATACATTACCTCTTAAAACAAAAACTAACATAGCGAATGCCATTAGCAATCGGGTAAAAGAAGTAGCATAACCTGCACCATCAAGTTCTAAAGCAGGTAAACCAAACTTTCCATAAATTAAAACCCAATTTAAAAATACGTTAAGCGCCAAACCCAATATGGTAATAATAGCAGAGGGCTTGGTTATAGACAACCCATCACTAAACTGTTTTATAGCAGTAAACAGTAACATGAAAACAGTGCCTCCGTTTAATATATGCAGGTAAGATTTTGTTAGCACGGTAACCTCTTCGCTCTGCCCGAACCACTCCAGATTTATTGTTAGTATGTACAAAATAGCTACAATAAAAATACTTAACGTTAGCGAAGCCCAGATACTTTGCCTAAGTAACAAAGCTGTTTCGTTGGCATGGCCAGCCCCTTTAGCTTTGGCAACAATTGGTGATACTGCAGATAAAGTTCCTATACCAATAATTGAAACCAGAAAATAAACAGAGTTGGCCAAACCAGCTGCCGCCAAATTAGTGGCGTTAATATTACCAATCATCACAACATCTGCAACACCCATTAAAACAATACCAATTTGTCCTATTATAATCGGGTAACTAAGTCTTAAAATTTGAGCAAAATAGGGTTTATATGTTTTGTACATCTATTTATATACTAGGCCGTGAAGATAAGATATTTGTTGGTGGCTATTAAATATTGAAATGATAATCCATATATTTTTGGTTAGAATAATCAATGGGTAACTACTAATTAGATGACCTTAAACAAGAGCATATTGAAAGCAAAAGGCCAAGACAAAAGCATTATTAAATCCTACGCTCACCAATCTGCTGGCGCCACATGGCATAGTACAAACCTTTTTCATTTAATAAATCTTGGTGTTTACCCGTTTCAATTACAACACCCTTTTCTAATACAAAAATCCTATCAGCATGCATAATAGTTGATAAACGATGTGCTATTAAAACTGTTATACTATCCTTTTTATCTGAAATGTTTTTTATTGTATCAGAAATAGACGCCTCTGTGATGGAATCGAGTGCTGAGGTTGCCTCATCAAAAACCATAATACGCGGATTACGTAGCAATGCACGTGCAATTGACAAACGTTGCTTTTCGCCACCACTCAATTTCATTCCTCCCTCCCCTATCATCGTATCTAAACCATTTTCGCTGCGCTTTACAATATTGCTGCAAGCAGATTTTTCCAAGACTTCTTCCAACTCTGTATCTGTTGCATTAGGTTTAACAAACAATAAATTCTCTTTTATAGTACCCGAAAACAATTGGGTATCTTGTGTAACAAATCCAAGTTGTTGTTGTAGTTCATCTTTATCAATATCGGTTGAAAGCATATTGTTATACAAAATACTACCCGAATTTGGCGAATACAATCCAACCAGTAATTTAACCAAAGTGCTTTTACCGCTTCCACTTGGGCCAACAAAAGCAATGGTTTCACCTTTATTTACATCAAAGCTAATTTTACTCACTGCATCATAACCGGCAGACTTGTGCCTAAATACCACCTCGTTAAATCTCATGATTTGTATCGCTCCAAGATGCTTTGGAGAAGTAGGCTTAGGCTCCAGAGGCGTATTCATGATTTGCTCAAAATTAGCCAACGAAGCTTCTGCCTCACGGTAGCTGATAATCACATTGCCTACCTCTTGTAAAGGACCAAAAATAAAGAAAGAATAAAATTGCAGCGTAATGATTTCACCGACACTCAATTGCCCTTCAAAAATTAAATACAAAAGCATAAACAAAATAGACTGACGAAGTAAGTTAACCAAGGTACCTTGCACAAAAGAGATACTACGTATATCGCGTACCTTTTTTAACTCCAATTGCAATATTTTTTTTGTTGCTGCATTTAATCGGTTTGTTTCTTGGTTGGTTAAACCTAAACTTTTAACCAACTCAATATTACGTAAGCTTTCGGTTGTACTTCCAGCAAGCATCCTTGTTTCACGGACAATATTGGTTTGTACTTTTTTTACGCGCTTTGATAAATAGTTGGTAATAACACTTAACGATGTTGCAGCAACTACATAAATAACAATTAACCCCCCATGCACATTTATGGCATATACCATCACAAATACGATACCCACAAGCGATGCAAAAAGAATATTCACAAAACTCATGATAAACTTTTCGGTATCGATCCTTACTTTTTGTAAAATATTTAAAGTTTCCCCACTACGTTGGTCTTCGAACTCGCTAAATGGGATTTGTAATGTATGTTTTAAACCATCCGTATAAATATCAGCACCTAATTTTTGTATTACCAAGTTAACGGTATAATCCTGAAAAGCCTTTGCAATGCGACTTACCATTGCCACGCCAATAGCCGCTAAAATTAATACCCCTGCACCTTTTATAAATTGGCTCTGGGTAAACGATGAAGCATGTTGGGCATATTGGTCAATTATTTTTCCGTAAATTAGTGGGTCAAGCAAAGAAAAAACCTGGTTAATGGTGGCAAATAACATGGATAAGCCCACTAATTTTTTGTATCGTTTAAGGTAAGTAACTAGTATTTTCATTGATAAAATTGAGACTGCAATTTTACGTGATAAATATACAATTAGAGCAATTAATATAAGTGAGATGAAAGATCTTAAAAATAATTGAATGACTAACCAATACAAAAATCCAATTTGTTTATTTCCAATACTTCAAATATTCCTTACTTAAATCTACGTAAGATTGCGCATTACGTTTCACTTTTTCGATGTGCTCAGGAGATAATTGCTTGACTACTTTGCCAGGAGAACCAATCACAATACTATAATCTGGAATTACCATTCCCTCTGTTACTAATGCATGGGCACCAATAATACAGAAATCACCTACCGTTGCACCATTTAAAACCGTTGCATGCATACCCACCAACACGTGGTTTCCAAGCTTTGCTCCATGCACTATTGCACCATGACCAACAATACAATCATGACCAATTTGGGTAGGGAAACCTGGATCAACATGAACAACTGCGTTTTCTTGAATATTGCTTCTGTTCCCAACATTAATCGTATCGGCATCACCACGCAATACGGCTCCAAACCATACCGAACACTCGTCACCTAAAGTTACCAGTCCAAAAACACGCGCAGTATCTGCAATCCAAACATCATTACCCTTTTTTATAGGTGTTTGTAATATTAGTTGTAGGTCTTTCATTATTACACAAAGTAAATCATTCAAAAATAACCCTTGAGCGATTTATTTTTTATATTATTCAACATGTTCGTTATTTGCCTGTGATATGAAATCAGTACTTATTATAAACATAAAGTCGTTATACGGTATAATACAGGATGTATCCATTCAAAAAAAATCGGGTACCGAAATGGACATACTTAATAACATTGATAATGCCTATTTATTAATTAATGATGGTATTATAATAGACTTTGGCGTTATGAATGATCTACCAGAAACAACAGCCGAAGTGATTGATGCTAATAATAGATTTGTATTACCTTGCTTTGTTGACTCTCACACGCACATCGTTTTTGCAAAAAGCAGAGAAGAAGAATTTGTGATGCGTATCAAAGGTAAAAGTTATGAAGAGATTGCTGAAGCTGGTGGTGGCATTTTAAACTCTGCGCGAAAACTGCAAGCCATGAGTGAAGACGAATTGTTTGAAAGTGCAAAAGCCAGGTTGTTTGAGGTGATTAAATATGGAACAGGTGCCATTGAGATAAAAAGTGGGTATGGGCTTACTGTTGAAGATGAAATGAAGATGTTGCGGGTTATTAAACGTTTGAAAGCCATTTCACCTATAACGATTAAAGCAACCTTTCTGGGTGCACATGCCATACCAACCGAGTACAAGCAAAACCGAGAAGGATATATTAATTTGGTTATAAATGATATGTTACCAGAAGTTGCAGCCGAAAATTTAGCTGAGTATTGTGATGTATTTTGTGACCAAGGATTTTTCACTGTGGATGAAACGGAACGAATTCTTATTGCAGCGAAACAATATGGTTTAAAAGCAAAAATACATGGCAACGAACTTGGTTATACGGGTGGTGTGCAGATTGCGGTTAAACACCAAGCATTAAGTGTTGACCATTTAGAGTATACTGGAGAAGCAGAAATTGCCAGCTTAAAAAGCGGAAATACCATGCCCGTTGGGTTGCCCAATTGTTCCTTCTTTTTAGGTATACCATACGCACCTGGAAGGCAATTAATTGATGCAGGTTTACCGTTTTGTTTGGCCAGCGATTACAATCCGGGCTCATCGCCAAACGGACGTATGAGTTTTGTTTTGGCTTTAGCTTGTACACAAATGAAGCTCACACCCAAAGAAGCCATCAATGCAACAACCATTAACGGAGCATATGCACTAGAATTAAGCCATACACACGGAAGTATTACAAAAGGTAAACTAGGTAATGTGATCATCACAAAACAAATACCATCACTGGCGTTTATGCCTTATAGTTTTGGGGTTGATTTGATAGATACCGTGATTATTAATGGATCCAAAATAAACTAGAAATGCACAAACAAGAATTTAAGCAATTAGATTTTAGCGAGCAAAAATTAGAAGATATTGAATACGAAAACTGTGGGTTTATTAATTGCATTTTTAACAGCGTAAAGGGTATTACCTTTAACGATTGTGAGTTTATAAATTGTAATTTTAGTAACGCAAACATTGATTTGTGTATACTAAACGAATGCGTCTTTACAGATTGTAAACTAATAGGACTAAACTTTAACAGTATTAAAGATTTTGGATTTTGTATAACGGCAAATAATTGTAACCTGAGCTATACAACTTTTGAACGAAAAAAACTGAATAAAAGTAGTTTCAATGATTGTTTAATGAAAGGTGTTAACCTAACACTTACAGACCTATCATCATCCAAAATAACGAATTGTGATTTTAGTGAGGCTGTATTTGAACAAACCAATATAGAAACAGTAGACTTTACCACCAACATTAATTTTTTAATAGATCCCGCAATGAATCGTATTAAAAAGGCTAAATTCTCACGCCATGATTTAAGCGGATTATTATACAGATACCAGCTTATTATTGAATAATATTATATTTACATTTTATGAAAAAACTACTTTTAAGCATTTTTGTGGTACTAGGATTTGCCGCTAATGCACAATTTATAAGCAAAACGGGGGGGCATTGTTTTACCATGAGCGTTGCAGACTATATGGTAAAGGCATACGACTTAAATGATGTAGCTCTATTGCAATATCAAAGTGCTATAAAAGATGCCTATCTGGTTGTAATTGAAGATGCCAAAGATCATTTAGAATCGTTGGGGATGAAATTTAACAACCCTACCGATTTTTTAAACTCTTTTACCGAAGATTATATGAAAGATGCCAAAGGAAGAAAACTTGGCACTGTTACCACATCAGAAGCTAATGGCAATAAACATGCACAAATAGAATTAACTTGGAAAGACAAGGATGGTGACTATTACATGCTTATTACAGCTACTGAAACAAATGGCCACTTTTATAAATCACTGTGTTGGACATCGCTGAAAAACAAAGAATCGTTAAAATCTGATTTTGATATAATGGCAAAATCTATAAAAGACTAAAATAAAATGCCCCAATACCTATAAGCTATTGGGGCATTTTATTTAAAAATTTAGTTTAAAACGTCACGCCTAAATTCCACAATACGAAGCTCCACATGTCTGTGGCATCTTCAATTAATTTTGAGGTAGGCTTACCAGCCCCGTGTCCCGCTTTTTTATCAATTCTAATTAATACAGGATTCCCCGTTGGTAGTTGTTTGCTTTGTAGCTCGGCAGCAAATTTAAAACTATGCGCAGGCACCACACGGTCATCATGATCCGCTGTCATAATCATGGTTGCTGGATAATTTACCCCAGACTTAACCTGATGTAATGGAGAATATTTAATTAAATAATCAAACTGCTCTTTGCTGTCACTGCTCCCGTATTCTACAGCCCAACCCCAACCAATGGTAAACTTATGGTATTTCAACATATCCAACACACCTACCGCGGGAATAGCTACTTTAAACAACTCGGGCCTTTGCGTCATACATGCACCAACCAACAACCCACCATTGCTTCCACCATGAATGGCTAGTTTATCAGACGAGGTATATTTCTCTTTAATCAAAAACTCTGCTGCTGCAATAAAATCATCAAATACATTTTGCTTCTTATTAAGCATACCCGCCTTGTGCCAATCTTCACCATACTCGCCACCGCCTCGCAAATTTGCAACCACATAAACCCCACCTTTTTCCAAGAACATAATACGCGAAACACTAAACGATGGCGTTAATGAGATATTGAATCCGCCATATGCATAAAGTAATGTAGGATTATTGCCATCCAATTTCAAGCCCTTTTTGTGCATAATAAACATAGGGACTTTAGTTCCGTCTTTTGATGTATAAAAAACCTGCTTAGTTTCAAACCCATTGGCATCAAACTTTGTATCAGTTTTACGGAATAATTCAGATTTGCCGTTGTTTAAATCATAACGATAAATTTCTCCCGGATTAATAAATGAGGTAAATGTATAAAATGCTTCCTTATCCTCTTTCTTACCGCTAATGCCTGTGGCAGTGCAAATGCCTGGAAGAAGTATCTCTAATTTATTTTTACCGTTCCTATCAAAACTATATAACCGTGTGCTCGCATCTTTTAAATAAGTAGCAAATAACTTACCACCACAAGTTGAAACACCCTCTAATAAATCAATACCCTGGGGAATAATATCTTTCCAGTTTTTCGAATCAGGATTTAATGGATCAACTAAAACCAAACGATAATTTGTTGCACCAAGATCCGTTAATACTAAAATTTTATCCCCACTATTATCAATGATATTGTAGTTGTTTTCAAAGCCTTTAAACAGGGTTTTAAATATAGTATTGGGTTGAGTTAAATCACGAACTAAAATTTCAGAACCACTGGTTCCTTCGCTCACGTTAATATAAAGATACCTTTCGTCCTCTGTAACTCCAGCATTAAAGTAGCGCAATGGATGTGCATTATCTTCATAAATCAGTTTATCGTCTTGTTGTGGTCTACCCAACTCATGGTAATAAATTTTCATATATTCATTAGCACTACTGTATTCTTTACCTTTAGTGGGTTCATCATAACGGCTATAATAAAAGCCGTTTTTGTACCAAGTAGCACCACTGAATTTAACCCATTTAATAACATCAGTAGTTTTTTGTTTGTTTGATACATTCATTACAAAAATTTCGTTCCAATCGCTACCGCTTTGGGCAATTCCTACAGCACAAAATTTATGATCCTTGCTAAACGTAATACTAGCTAATGACGATGTGCCATCATTACTTAGTTTATTTGGGTCCAAAAAAACTTCATGTTCGCCATTTATTCCAAGCTGACGATACAAAACACTTTGGTTTTGTAATCCGTCATTTTTGAAAAAATAATAATAGTCACCTTCCTTAAAAGGCGAACTGTATTTCGGGTAATTCCAAATTTCGGTTAAACGATTTTTTATTTTAACTCTAAAGGGAATTTGAGCAAGGTAATTATGGGTAAGTTTATTCTGCTCATCAACCCAACTTGTAACATCAGCTGCTGTGTCATTTTCAAGCCATTGGTAGGAGTCGTTAATTTTAGTACCGAAGTAATCATCAACCACGTTTCCCTTTTTAGTTTCAGGATATGTATTATTAATCATTTTGTTTTGCGCAGCAAGTTTATTCCCAATGGTAACTAAGGAAAGTGCCAATATTATGGTAATTATTTTCATTCGTATTATTTTTAAATTTACTTCAGGTGGGTAGTATCGTTAGCCTTTAACAACTTGAATGTTGTACCATCATATTCCAAATGATACAAACATAAATTAGTATGCTGAAATTGTTCCATTTGGGTTAACGACAAACCTAACATCAAACACAAAAAACTTTTCATAGCACGACCATGCATACAAATTAGTAATACCTCTTCTTCTGTATTAATGATCTGATTCAATGCAATTTTTTGTCGCTCTTGCATCACAAGTGGACTTTCTCCATTGGGTATTTTAGCCTGTAAATCTCCGTTATTCCACATGTTTACTGTTTCCCAATAAATGGCTTTTTGCTCGGGAGTTTGAAACTTACCTTCAAAGTCACCCCAACTAATCTCATTCAATTCAGGCAATATAGAATGCTTAATACCTTTTTTAATAAAAGCCTCTACACTTTGGTGTGTACGAATTAATGATGATGTGAAGATGTGTTGAAAAGGAACTTGCTGATAATATTCATAGAATTGTTGTGCTTGATAGCGACCTAATTCGTTAATTTCCTTATCAACACCGCTACCCTGAACTATATTTTGGCGATTAAAATCTGTTTCGCCATGTCGTACAATAAAAAGTTGTTTTATAACCATGAGTAAAACAAATTTGCAGATTTTTATTTAATTAAATATGCTTAAATTTACATAAATTATTTAAGCGTAAGCATGCCACACAACAAGAGATTTAAGCTTACTTTATACCTAAAGCAAAATACTATAGTAATTTTATTTTTAGTAGTATTTTCCGTAATAAATATTGTTTACGCTACAAATTACTTTTGGGCTGCCCTATTTTGTGTTTTGGTAAGCACATTGTTTTACTATTCAGCCAACCAATTTATTAAAGCTGAAAACCCCGAATCTGGAATATTAATTATTCTATCAATAATCATACTATCACTTTCATTTACCCAAAGTATAGGTCAGGATGCTCCCAATTGGTTATTTCATTTGATGATTATTTTCCAAATTTTATTTTTGGTAATAAATATTAAATATCAAGTATTACTAATAGGCTTAAGTATAGTTACTGGTATGGTAACTGGATTAATACAAGATCAACCCATAGCCGTTATTTTCTCGAGAGGTATTGCGTTAACTTTATTCAGTATATATGGGTATAATTCAATAGAATCTATGCTTAATTCAACCGAATCATTACATGCCGAAATTGCAGACAAAGTAAGATTAAACGCAAAACTACTTGCCACAAGGGTTTTCCAGCGCCAACTTCTTGATAGTACGAACTATGCCATAATTGCTGTTAACAAGGAGGGGATTATTGTTGAATTCAATAAAGGTGCTGAACAAATGTTAGAATATAAAGCAGAGGAATTATTAGGCAAATCAACGCCATTATTATTTCATGATATTAAAGAAGTTGAGCAAAGAACAGAAGATTTAAACATTAAATACAATACAAATTTAAAACCAAGTTTTGATTCCTTTATTTTTAAAAATAGGATAGGCTTAACAAATATAAGAGAATGGACATATATTACTAAAGGCAACCAACGATTAACCGTATTACTAACTATCAATAACATTAAGGATGAAGACGGTAGAATTAATGGATATTTAGGCATTGCACAAAACATCACTCAAAAGAAAATACAGGAAGAAAACCAGCAAACGGCCGAAACAATTATTGCCAATAGTCCTTCTGTGCTCTTTAAATGGTTACCCAATAAAGAAAGAAGTATAATTTATGTTTCAACCAATGTCTCGCAAATTCTTGGATATACATCAGTTGAGCTAACTAAAGAGGGTGTTTCATACAATAACTTAATTTCTGAAGAAGATAAAATTAGTGTATTAGATAGGATTTTTATTGCCATTTCTTACCAAACAAATCAAATAAGTTCAGAATATAGAATAAAGCATAAAAACAATAATTGGGTATGGATTGAAGAGCGAACTTTTATTAAAAAAAATGTTGATGGCGAAATTACTTTTTTTGAAGGAATTGTAACCGATATAACAGCACGAAAACTAGCTGAAATAAAATTATTAGACAGTGAAATAAGGTACGAGCTTGCTTTTAAAAGAACTGCTGCAGGAGTCTGGGAATGGTTTAATATTGAGGAAGGTGTTGTTTGGTGGAGCCCGAGGTATTATGAGTTACTTGGGTATGATGACCAGGAAATAATTGCATCTAATGACGCATTTCTAGAGAGCTTGCACCCAGAGGATATGGAACGATTTAGAAACACCATTAAAAGACATTCGGAAGATAATGAGCCATATATGATGGAGTACCGATTAAAGACAAAAGATGGAAGTTATAAATGGTTTTTGGCGAGCGGACAAACAATCAGAGATCGTAATGGAAAACCATTAAAAATGGTAGGTTCAATTATTGATATCCACCATAAAAAGCTGAACGAGGAATTACTTATTACAAGGGAAGAAAATTTCAGAACATTTATTTAAACTGCAATAGAATTATTTAATAAAAGCGGCTTTTTATTAAAATCGTAAAGTACTTCCCTTATTAATGACTTAATTTGCATCAAAATTAATAAAATGGCTTTTGTAAACATGGAAGGTATAACCCTTCATGAAATTAATAAACGAAATGAAAATACCATGTCTGAATACATTGGTATTGAGTTTATAGATTATGGCGAAGACTATTTAACTGCTCGCATGCCAATAGATCATAGGACAGTTCAGCCATTACGAATTGTTAATGGAGGTGCATATTGCGTATTGGCAGAAACAGTTGGAAGCTTGGCTGCTAACCTTGCCATAGACAGAACTAAATTTGTTGCCATTGGATTAGATATTAATGCAAATCATGTTCGAAGTGCACACGAAGGAAATGGATATGTATTTGGTACTGCCAGGCCCATCCACTTAGGAAGAACAACTCAGGTTTGGGAAATAAAAATTACCGATAAAAATGGTAAACTCAACTGTATAAGCCGACTAACGATGGCTGTCATAGAAATAAAAAAAGATGAACGAGGATTTAATCCACCAAAGGTTTAATGAGGCCCAAAAAATAGGCTGTAACTTTGCTGCAATGCGATTACCTAAAAGTAATGACGCTTATTATTTTTATGCTTCAGCAACCCCTAAAATGGACCGGGTAGAATACCAACAAGCACTAGATAGGCCATTGTTTTTTTGCTCACCTTATGGAGCAGGTGATAAATCGTACACTTTTATTAGTGACGCTGTATACAAGAATAACAGCTGTGTTTTCGGCCAATTGCCTGCCATGCAAAACTCATCAGATTCATTCTTTGAAGAGACATTGAAACAAAATTTCTATGCTAATCAAACTAACTACACTCATTATGTAGATAATATTGTTTCAAGTATAAAATCAGATAAGTTTGATAAAGTAGTTGCGGCAAGATGTGAACAAACCAATTTTAAAGGTGAATTGGATGCTGCGCAACTATTTATTGATGCTGTAACTAAATACCCAGATGCTGCAGTTTATTTTTTTAAAATAACTGACGTTGGCTGTTGGATTGGAGCCACACCAGAAAAACTATTATCAGTTACAAACAATACTATAGAAACAGTTGCATTAGCTGGAACAATTCCTTCAGACGGCAATGTGGCTTGGACAGATAAAGAACATGACGAACAAGGAATGATTGAATTCTTTATTAGTAACATATTAAAACAACATGGATTTAAAAGGTATACGCTAAGTGATGTTGAAACCATAACCGCTGGAGATGTAAGCCACTTACGCAGTATATTTAATGCTAAACTTACTCCCGATTTATTCAAAACCAAACTACACAAATTACTCGGAGATTTAAATCCAACACCAGCTGTTTGCGGCTTACCTCAGTTTGAAGCAAGTTTATTTATTGCCGAAAATGAAAAAATGGAACGTAGATTTTATAGCGGTTTTATAGGTATGCAGTGGCCAAGTAATAATCTTGAATTATTTGTTAATATAAGATGTGCCGAACTCTTCAGAAATAATGCACTTTTATACGCAGGAGCAGGCATTACAAAGGCTAGTTCAGCTAATAAGGAATGGGAAGAAACGCAAAGAAAACTAAACACAGTAAAGTCTTTGTTTAAAGGCTAATTAGCCTTTTTCGTACCCATTTATTACCATTACTATTTCACCCTTCGGAGGTTTTACTCCGTAATAAGTTATCAGTTCGTCAATCGTTCCATTAACTGTTTCTTCAAACATTTTAGTTAATTCTCTAGATACAGAAGCTTGTCGATCACCGCCAAAAAATTCTTTTAGCTGGTTCAAACACTTAACCAATCTGTGTGGAGATTCATATAAAATAATTGTTCGTTCCTCTTTGCTTAATTCCCTTATTTTAGTTTGGCGACCTTTCTTGTCTGGTAAAAAACCTTCAAAACAAAAACTATTGGAAGGCAAACCACTTTTAACCAATGCCGGAACAAAAGCCGTTGCACCTGGCAAGCACTCAACTGATATTTTTTCCCTTAAACATTCACGTACCAATAAAAAACCGGGATCACTAATGGCAGGTGTACCTGCGTCACTTACAAGAGCTAGAACTTTGCCAGATTGCAGCATATCAACAAACCGACTTAGCTCGCGGTGCTCATTGTGCATGTGATAGGGTATTAGCTGCTTATCAATTCCATAATGCTTCAATAGTTTAATACTTTGCCTGGTATCTTCAGCTAAAATAGCATCTACCTCCTTTAAAATACGAAGCGCCCTTAGCGTAATATCCTCTAAGTTCCCAATTGGCGTTGGCACCAAATAAAGTTTACCGCTCATGCATGCAATATACTATCATTCATAAAATAAAATGTCATTGCGTGCAAAAGCAATAAAAGTCTGAGAAAAGTTTTAACTCAATTATTTTTTAATTCATATACAACCCTTAATTTAGCCAAAAATTAACAACCTATTAGTTATGAATTTTCCTGATAATTTATTGTACACAAAAGACCATGAGTGGGTTCGCATCGAAGGCGATACTGCTTTTATTGGAATCACCGACTTTGCTCAACATGAGTTAGGCGACATTGTTTACGTTGACATCAACTCCATTGGCAAGTCAGTTGGCCAACATGATGTTTTCGGAACAGTAGAAGCCGTTAAAACAGTTTCTGATTTATTTTCTCCTTTAAGCGGTACTGTTACTGAATTTAATAGTGCATTAGACAACGCTCCCGAGTTAGTAAATAGCGATGCTTATGGTGAAGGATGGATGGTTAAGCTAACAGGCTTTAACCAAGAAGAGGTTTCAGGATTAATGAATGTTACTGACTACAAAGCACTAGTTGGAGCTTAATTTTCTTAATACATAATACTCCAAACGCCCTCAGTTTAAATTACTGAAGGCGTTTTTTTATGCAATTATTAATGTCTCATTTAAAACAAAAAAGTCTGTTTCAACATTGAAACAGACTTTTTATTGCGTTTTATTTTCGATGATGTTCTTACTTCACCGTAACACGTTGTGTGTATTGTTTACCATTATTGATTAACTGCAATAGGTAAATACCTGATGGCAATCCTTCTGCATTAACCTCTGCTGTTTTACCATTCATATCAATGCTTTCGTTGTACACTTTGGCTCCTAATACATTGTATAAGGTAACCGCTGTTTTGCCCATCATCGTTTCTTTGGTATTCACATTAAACCTACCTGTACTTGGATTTGG
>CANLLM010000011.1 GCA_947491825.1 Bacteroidota bacterium | reverse complement strand
TAGTGATTAATGCAAACACAGGAACAGGCTTAACTTACCAATGGTTAAACAATAATGCACCAATAGCAACAGCAACGAATGCCTCATACACCGCAACAGCCGCAGGCAGTTACCGTGTATTGGTAAGTAATGCAAGTGGATGTAGCGATACATCAATTGCAGTAGCCGTAATTGTAAATACGATTCCAACCATCACAGCAAGCACACCAGCAAGCCGTTGCGGAACAGGAACATTGGTATTAGGCGCAACAGCAAGTGCAGGTAGGATTAACTGGTATTCAATATCAATAGGTGGGACACCACTAGACACAGGCGCATCGTTTACCACACCAAGTATAGCAGCAACTACCAATTACTTTGTAGATGCAACAGCTAACGGATGTACAACAGCTGCGAGAACATCAATAGCTGCCACGGTAAATCCTAAACCAATCACCTCTGCAATAAGCGGAAGAACTTCAGTTCATTCAGATACGGTAGAAACTTACTCGGTAAACATTACTGGTGGTTCATCATATATGTGGAATGTTTTAGGCGGTCTTCAATTAACCGGAGGAGCAACCAATAGCATCACAATTGATTGGGATGTGGCTTACACCAGTGGCATGGTTAATGTGATAGAAACAGATACTTTCGGTTGTAAAGGTGACACAGTATTTAAACCTATAGTAAGTATCGTACCTGTGGAGTTCTTAAGTTTTGATGCAAAACGTGCAAACGAAAGGGTTAACCTAACATGGGTAACTGCATCAGAAATTAACAACAGTCATTTTGATGTTGAGCGTTCAGTCGACAATAACCGTTTCGAATTCATAGGAACAGTTAAAGGTAACGGAACCACATCAATGATGAACACATACAGGCTAGTAGATAATATCAAATCGTTGATCAACACCAATGTAACAACGCTTTACTATCGATTAAAGCAAGTTGATTACGATGGAGAGTTTGCATACACAGGTGTAAGAACGGTTGAATTAAACAACCTTGATGCTGTGGAGCTTACTGTTTATCCAAATCCAAACTACGGGGTATTTAATTTAACTGTTAAATCAACAGAAAAATTAACAACTACGTTTACCATATACGATAATATTGGAGCAGAAGTTTGGAGTTACACAACGACACTAAACGAAGGCTTAAATACCATTCCTGCTCAACTTCAATTAGCAAAAGGAATGTACAACGTGAGTATGCTTAATAATAAAGGAATACAAACGCAAAGATTTATTGTTAAATAACCGCTTATTTCTAAGGGCTAAATACTAAAAGCCGACCGATTAATAATCGGTCGGCTTTTTTATTGGCTGATAAATGTTTGTTTTATTAACCTGATAAAATTAAATCCACTGTAAACGCTCATGTTATATAAATTACTTGGGTAATTTTCAATCATAAAATTTTGTAAACTGAGCCTTTCTCTTATTTTTGTCCAATTTTTAGCTATACCATTAAGGGGTTAAAGATTACACAAAGCTATATTAATAATCTCAGCAATATGCCAAAAGACCAAAGTATCAAATCAGTATTAATTATCGGTAGCGGACCAATTATTATCGGACAAGCTTGCGAATTCGATTATTCAGGTAGTCAGGCAGCACGTTCATTAAAAGAAGAAGGGATTGAAGTTTCATTAATCAATTCCAATCCTGCCACTATTATGACAGATCCGGTTACAGCAGACCATGTTTACCTATGGCCGCTTGATTCAGCCAGTATTGAAAAGATATTACAAGAAAGACAAATTGATGCTGTGCTTCCTACAATGGGTGGTCAAACAGCTCTAAATTTGGCAATAGAATGTGAAGAGTTAGGAATTTGGGAAAAATACGGAGTGCGTATGATTGGTGTAGATACCAAGGCCATAGAAACCACAGAAAACCGTGAAGCTTTCCGCCAAAAGATGATTGAGATTGGCATAGGAGTTGCCCCATCGCGTACTGCAAACTCTTTTTTAGAGGGAAAGGAAATTGCTCAAGAAATTGGCTTTCCGTTGGTAATTCGTCCATCGTATACTTTAGGTGGAACTGGTGGCGGTTTTGTATGGAAAAAAGAAGAATTAGATGCCGCCTTACAGCGTGGTTTATCTGCCTCGCCAACTCATGAGGTGCTAGTAGAAAAAGCGGTGTTTGGCTGGAAGGAGTATGAACTTGAATTATTACGTGATAAAAACGATAACGTAGCGGTAATTTGTGTAATTGAGAATTTCGACCCAATGGGAATTCACACAGGAGATTCGATTACTGTTGCACCTGCCATGACATTGAGCGATAGTTGCTATCAAAAAATGCGCGATATGGCCATTTTAATGATGCGTAGCATAGGTAACTTTAATGGTGGCTGTAATGTTCAATTCTCTGTAAACCCAGAAGATGAAAGCATCATTGCCATCGAAATTAATCCGCGTGTATCGCGTTCATCAGCATTGGCATCTAAAGCAACAGGCTATCCAATTGCAAAAATTGCATCAAAGCTAGCCATAGGATATACCTTAGATGAATTAAAAAATCCCGTTACAAAAACCACTTCGGCCTATTTTGAGCCTGCGATAGATTACGTAATTGTAAAAATACCGCGCTTTAATTTTGATAAATTTAAAGGAGCTGATACAACATTAGGTTTACAAATGAAATCGGTGGGTGAAGTAATGGGTATTGGTCGTACATTTATCGAGGCCTTACAAAAAGCATGTCAATCTTTAGAGATTAAGCGCAATGGATTAGGTGCGGATGGTTATCAAAGCCGTAACTTAGAAGAAATTGTAGATAAATTAAAAAACCCTAGTTGGGATAGGTTATTTGCTGTTAAAGATGCCTTGAGTTTAGGCGTACCAATTTCATCGGTTGAAAAAATTACCAGAATAGACCGTTGGTTTTTAACACAAATAAACGACATGGTTCGCGTAGAGAGCGACACGCGCAGGTTTAATTTAAAAAACATGCCACGTGAGCTGATGTTGGAGTTAAAGCAAAAGGGGTATAGCGATGTACAAATTGCCTGGCTTTTGGGTGCCGATACAACAGAAGATGAAGTTCGCGCTTTGCGTAAAGAAATGGGCATTATCCGTACCTATAAAACGGTAGATACCTGTGCCGCAGAGTTTCCTTCGCCTACTAACTATTTTTATTCAACCTATGATGGTGAGAATGAAAGCAAAGTTAGCGATAGAAAGAAAATTATTGTTTTAGGCTCAGGCCCTAACCGTATTGGACAAGGTATTGAGTTTGATTACAGCTGTGTGCATGGTTTATTGGCAGCTAAAGAGTGTGGCTATGAGGCCATCATGCTAAACTGTAACCCCGAAACCGTATCAACCGATTTTGATATGGCAGACAAGTTATACTTTGAGCCAGTATTCTGGGAGCACTTATTAGACATTATAGAGTACGAAAAGCCAGAGGGTGTGATTGTGCAGCTTGGCGGACAAACAGCGCTTAAACTTGCTAAAAAACTCAAAGAAAAGGGTATAAAAATTATTGGAACAGATTACGAAAGCATGGATCTGTCTGAAGACCGTGGGTCTTTTTCTGATTTGTTAAAAGAATTAGATATCCCTTATCCGCAATATGGAGTGGCAGAAGATGCTGATGAAGCCATTGCTGTGGCGAAACATGTGGGTTATCCTGTTTTGGTGCGCCCAAGTTATGTACTAGGAGGCCAAGGCATGAAGATTGTGATTAATGATGAGGACCTGGAAAATGCAGTAATCAGCTTGTTGGGTGATTTACCCGGCAACCGTGTGTTAATTGATCATTTCTTGGATAGAGCTGAGGAAGCTGAAGTGGATGTAATATGTGATGGAGAAGATGTACACATTATTGGTATGATGGAGCACATTGAACCTGCAGGTATCCACTCAGGTGATTCGAACGCAGTATTGCCTCCGTTTAGCTTAAGCGAAACAGTTAAACAACAAATGGAAGTATACGCCATACAATTGGCCAAGAGCATGAAAATTATTGGCTTGCTAAATATACAGTTTGCCATTAAAAACGAAAAGGTTTTTGTAATTGAAGCCAATCCACGTGCTTCGCGCACCGTGCCCTTTATTGCTAAAGCTTACCAAATACCTTACATAAACATTGCTACCAAAGTAATGTTGGGCGCAAAAAAACTGAAAGACTTTACCTTCGAGCGTAAACTAGAAGGATACGCGATTAAAGAACCTGTGTTTTCGTTTAATAAGTTTGAAGGGGTAAACAAAGAGCTAGGCCCTGAGATGAAATCGACTGGGGAAGCGATTCGCTTTATTAAGGATTTAAACGATCCAGTTTTCCGTCAATGGATTAAAGAAAAAAGCATGTACTTAAGTAAGTAATTTGCTTTAAATGTAATATTAAAACCCGCCCCGGAGCTTTTTCGGAGCGGGTTTTCTGTTGGTATATCAAACCAAATACCTATTGAAAATGTCAGTGGGTTTGAATTTATAGCACCACATGATAGCAACCAAAATTTGCAGGCTTTGTAAATTAACCCAACACGATGCAATTTTTTAGGGTTTTTCATGAACCCAATCCTGTTGTTTGCGAAAGGTGTTTTTTGTTAAACAAATAAATGTGAGTGTACCTATACCTATACAAAGGTGTTTCATTTAATGGTATTAGGCTTTAGGAGGCCTATTCGTTGGATGGGTACTGCTGAATAGTGGAAAACATTCTAACCAGTTTATTTTTAATAATGTGTTTTTGGATTGAACAATGGCCTAAAATTAGTCCTTGTTCTGTTGATTTCGATACAAAACATTTTTGGTAGGAATGGGTACTCAGGTTGTGCTCATTTAACAAAGTTACTAGGTCTTTATCAAGCCAACCATTATTAAATGTTATGAGCGATTGAAGACTGAGAACATCACTGGGATTAATCGCAAATCCCGACCGCTTAAAAACTTCGTTGAAAGTTTGGGAAAAAAACAATTTCCGTTCACGGGTAACATTGATGAGGTTATTGAGGTGATTATGTAAAAGTTTTTTTTCTATAAACTGATTTAATACAAATTGTATGGAAGGAGCCACAAAGCGATGGGAGTGTTTTAACATCAGCTCTAAAGGTAATTTAAGTTTTTGTGGAACAACCAAGTAACCAATTCTTAATGAAGGGTGCAGTATGCGATTAAATGTCCCCAGATAAATAGTTTTTTGTTGTTTATCAAGGCTGAATAAGGAAGGTATGGGGTTGTCCCAATTGTTTAATTCATGTTCGTAATCATTCTCAACGATAAACGCATTTTTTTCATCAGCAACTGCCAATAGTTCAATCCGTCTATCAATTGGCATTTTAATGCCTAGGGGATAATGACAGGATGGTGTAACATGGATTAACTTAGGTTTAAGCATAGCCTTTTTTAGAAAGTCTGTGCTAATGCCTTTCGAGTCCAAAGGTATACCAATAGTATTGGCCATTAGGCCTTTGAATACCGCATTCACATTCGGAAATGTTGGATTTTCAATACAAACAGTTTCTCCCGGATTTACCAACAAAGTTCCTGTTAAATATAATGATTGCAATGAACCAGACACGATGAATACTTGATCCGGATTGCATTGAATATTGCGGGTTAGGTTTAAATAATGAGCAATGTTCAATTTCAATTTTTCTATACCCGAAGATGGCGCATAGGATAGGTTGGAAAACTTGATTTCTTTCCAATACATGTTGGTTAGGTTCTTCCATTGCGCCACCGGGAAAATATCTAATGGAGGTAACCCCGGACTAAATGCCAAACTTTCTCTGCTATTGGAAACATTTGAATCACTTAATTTCAAAAAAGATTTTCCTATCTCCGAGAGCTGCTTATCATCTATTTTTTGCTCAGGGCTTAAATTAATCTTTTTCTCCTCTTTTGGTTTTACCTGGTAGCCTGAGCTCTTCAAAGAAATAATGAGGCCATCTAATAACAAAATATCATAAGCCCTAAGCACGGTGCTCCTAGAAACGCTTAATGCATCAGCCAACTTTCGGGTAGGTGGTAATAATGTATTTCCTGGCACTTCCATTTTGATAATCATCTTGGAAAGCAATTTATATAACCTAATATACAACTTATCTTCTTTTGTTGATTCTGTTTTTATGGTGTTGTTTTGGTACTCTGTAATTATTTTCTTCAACAATATTGGCATAATTGGTATTTTAATAATTAAATAATTGGTATGCCAAATATACTTAATACCCGTATTAATTTGTGTGTTGTCTCAATAAAAATGTAGCTGACTAAATATTGACTCATATGAAAAAAAATATACTCTTATTTCTTTTTGCTTTTTTAACATGCGTAAGTGTAAATGCCCAACTTGTTATTAATGAAGTATTGTATGATCCTTCCAATATTGCTCTAGAAGGCGATGCCAACGGAGATGGTTTATACGATCAAACTAAAGATGAATTTATAGAATTTGTTAATACGGGTAGCAGCCCTTTGAACATGAGCGGATATCAAATTTGGGATGATACAATTATTGGTTCTTTGGTATATGTTTTTCCTATTGGAACAATTATACAACCTCAATCAGCATTGGTTATTTTTGGAGGTGGAACACCCATTGGTTTTTTTGGTGGCGCAACCGTGCTGGCTGATACCGGATTAAGCGGATTAAGCCTAGCCAACACTGGAGAGATTATAGTAATAAAAAACGAATTGGGGAATACCATCTTGACATTTAATTCCGATGTACTCTCCAATAATCCCAATGAGTCTTATACCCGAAACCCGGATCTAACAGGCTCTTTTGTGCAGCATAATTCCATTAATACAAGGAAGTTTTCACCAGGCACTAAAGTAGACGGAACTAGTTTTGTTGCTCTAGTCACCAAATTGGTAACTTTTAAATTAGACCTTAATAAATTTAATGGCACTTTTGACAGTGTATTTGTAGTAGGTAACTTTAACCAACAATGCAATAATTGTAATCCCATGCTGGATGTAAACAAAGATGGGTTATATGAAGTAAGCATACCTGTTTTAAAAGATACGCTTGAGTATGTGTTCAAATTAAAATTAGGAAGCAATTTTTTGCAAGAGCAATTTTTAACGGTGGGAGCCTGCACTCAATTAAGCGGTTCAATTATTACTAGGTATCTTATTTTGAAAGGTGATAGCATATTAAAAAGTGCTTGTTTTGAATCATGCAGTTCATGTACCAACAATTTATCTTTAAAAGGAGTTACAGATTTTATTACACCTATCCAAGGTGTATCGGGTAAGTCCATATTTGTTGTTGCTGATACCCTGATACCTAATTTAAGTATATATGGCTTAGGAATAGCGAATAATGGAGGAGGTACTAATGGCCAAGAATATCGTTTTCCGGAAATTTCGGTGAGCAAAGGAAGCCAAATTTTGGTAGTGCGGGATTCTGCTGCTTTAGCAGCTTATATGAGCAGTTGCTGGTCAAATTTTAATATTGTTTTAGTGGATACTGTAGGTGTTATTAATCATAATGGAAATGATGCTGTTGAACTATTTAAGGTAGGAGAAGTCGTGGAAACATTTGGCGATATAAACCAAAATGGAACAGGTCAACCATGGGAATACACTGGATCATGGGCATTTAAGAATGGCCAAGGCACATGGATTTTTGGGGGTCTAAATTGCACGGATAGTTCTGCAACCATTTTAAATTCTAAATGTATTTTCCCAATTTGCACACTCATAAAAGTAACAGCTATTGAAGTTACCAGCGAAGGAAATGCATCAACTATAAGTCAAAATGGTGGTACCCTTCAGATGATTGCAAATGTGTTTCCTGAAACAGCAGAAATCAGAGAGGTTTCTTGGTCTGTGAATGATGAAGATATTGCTATCATAACTAGCGATGGGCTCTTAAAAGCACTCTCAAACGGAACGGTTATTGTTACTGCAACTGCAATTGATACAGCGGGTGTTAAAGGAACTAAAAGCATAACCATTACGGGTCAAACTACTGGATTAAATCAACCCCCAAATGCATCTTTAAAATGCTATCCTAACCCGGTTTTAGATATACTGCATATTCAATCCAATCAGGCTGTAAGTAACTACAATGTATATTCTATTCACGGTAAATTGATTCAATCAGGAAAAATCGAATCCAATCAAGTTGATTTGAAGGCATTGCAAACTGGCCTTTATTTATTGGATGTAAAAATAAATGAGGAATGGATTCGCTATAAAATCATTAAAAGTAACATAGCTCAATAAAGTATTTATGAAGGGAAAATTTAATTTTTTGACTGGGATTTGTTTCCTTTTCATTTTTGGATCATGCAAAACAGATGATGTTAAACCCATTGTGTTGCCAGATAGCGGTAGTTTAGTGAGTTTGTCATTTAATACACTAGCCATTGCCGAAGCAGGCGGATCGGCTGAGTTAACGGCTACATTGACAAAGGTTTCTACCAATGATGTAGAGGTGAAATTGTTATATACCGGAAAGGCAACCTTTGGACAAGATTACAGTTCAAACCTTACCTTAATCATTCCTGCGGGAAACATTTCCAACAGCACTAATTTATTGGCTATTCAAGATACCATAAAAGAAGGCATAGAAGATATCAAAATCGCTGTAGATACTGTATTTGGTGGAGGAGAAGATGGCATTCAAGTTATCAATATTAACATTGAAGATGATGATGTGCCTTCAATTGTAAACTTAATTTTAAATGAGATTTTATATGATCCATCGAATGTTGGTTTAGACGGAGATGCTAACGGAGACGGTGTTTATACGCAAGCTGGAGATGAATTTATTGAATTAATTAATTATTCAACAAAAGTAATTGATCTTAGTGGGTATAAAATATTTGATGCTGGAGGTTTAGCCTCTGGCACACCCAATCACTTAATTCCTGCAGGCACCATTTTACAACCCCAAAAAGCATTGGTTATTTTTGGAGGGGGAACCCCAACGGGTTCATTTGGGGGTGCGCTTATACAAAAATCAACATCGGGGGATTTAAACCTTAACAATGCGGGTGACGTTTTAACCGTTAAAGATACTGCAGACAATGTGGTACTGACTTATGACATCACTCCTCTTTCAGATAATCCCAACGAGTCTTATACGCGTAATCCCGATTTACTGGGCGATTTTATTCAGCACTCCCAAATTCCATCTACCAAAAAATACTCACCAGGTACCAAAATTGATGGGACTTCATTTTAAGGGATAATCCATGATTAACTATATAGGACTTTTTATTGCTGTCGTTTTTATTGCCTTAGTGGTAAGATTATTACTTAAGGATTTTTTCCCTCAGGCGGTTTTACTTATTGCGGGTATCGGAATGTTGTTGATTGCCGGTTTTTTTAAAAAAGGACTTCCCTTGGCTGAAGTGAACAGTGGCTTTATTTTCTTGGATATTTTTGAATACATCAAAGAATCGTTTTCTAAAACGAATGCCGGGGTAGGTTTAATGATTATGACCATTGGGGGCTTTGTTGCCTATATGGATAAGATTGGCGCATCAGAAGCATTGGTAAGAGTAGCTTTAAAACCATTGGCCGTCTTAAAAAAATACCCCAATCTGGCATCAATAGCTGTTATTCCTATAGGGCAACTGATTTTTATATGTATTCCATCTGCTGCAGGCTTTGGTTTACTCTTGATGGCCTCGGTTTTTCCAATTTTAGTTAATTTGGGTGTAAGCAGAATAGCGGCTGTTTCCATTATTACTGGATGCACTTCCTTTTGCATAGGTCCTGCTTCGGTTATTACCGCGTCAGCAGTTCAAATTGCACAAATTGAAACGGTTCCTTATTTTATTAATTTACAAATCCCTATAGCGATCATTTTAAATCTGGTTTTAATGGTTACCTATTTCTTCGTTAACAAATATTATGATGAAAAGGATAAGCTACATCCCACTGAAGTAAAAGTAAAGCCTAAACCAAAAGAGGTGGCTCCTGGTATTTATGCCTTGTTGCCTGTTTTACCGCTTATATTATTACTTACCTTTTCTGGTGTGTTCGCCATCTTTCCTATTAAGCTTACCATTGAAACTACCACAGCCATGCTGCTGAGTTTGTTTGCAGGATTACTATTTGAATTAATCAGAACTAAAAACCTGAAAGCAGTCTTTGCGTCTTTTAAAGTGTTTCTAGACGGTATGGGCGATATTTTCAAATCTGTAGTTACTTTGATTATTGTAGCAGAAATTTTTGCCAATGGATTAATTGCCCTTGGATTTATGGATGGGCTAATTACCATTTCGCAAAGCGCAGGATTAGGCGCCAAGGGGATTGGTATATTAATGACCCTGATGATCTTTTTTGCTGCCATATTAATGGGAAGCGGCAATGCTGCCTTTTTCGCCTTCGGTCCACTTATTCCGAGTGTGGCTAAACAGTTTGGCGTATCTACTACTTCTATTTTATTACCCATGAACCTTTCCGCTTCTATGGGTAGGACCATTAGTCCAATTGCAGGTGTACTTATTGCAACAGCAGAGGTTGCAGGTGTACCTGTTATGCAAGTGGTTAAAAGGAATTTGATTCCCGTTGTTACCGTATTACTCACCTTATTAATTTACCATTTTGGTTTATGCTTTTAATTAAAAATGCCACCGTTTTTGCTCCGCAATTTTTAGGAAAAAAAGATATTCTGGTTGGTGCAGAGAAAATTCTTGCCTTAGAAGATTCGATCAATAATCCCAATAAGATGTTTAATGAATGGGATGCACAAGGAAAAATTGTCACCCCTGGCTTTATCGATCAGCATATTCATATTATTGGTGCAGGTGGTAAACACGGATTTGGGTCCATGACACCAGAAATTTCAGTATCAGATTTGATATCGTGTGGATCCACCACCGTTGTGGGTTTGTTAGGCACTGATGGATCTGCCAGAAGCATAAAGAGTCTATTCGCCAAAACAAAATCGCTATCAAGCGAAGGCATTACCGCTTTTATGTTTACTGGTTATTATGGATTAGACCCTGTTCATGTTATGGATTCGGTGCAAGATGATATGGTATTTATTGAGCCTGTTTTGGGTTGTAAAATTGCCATTGGTGATATCAGATCATCGTACCCCAATGAGTTAGATTTATTGAGAATTTTACGGGCTGTAAAAGTGGGAGGAATGCTTGCTAATAAAAAAGGCATTTTGCACATTCACCTTGGTAACCTTAAATCAAAAATGGATATATTGTTCAGGTTGGTGCAAGAGTACGAATTCCCAATTGCTCAAATCTCACCTACCCATGTTGGCCGCACGAAAGAATTGTTTGATCAAGCCATTGAATTTGCCAAACTAGGCGGAATGATTGATTTAACAACAGGTGCTTCTAAGTATACTGACCCTTACAAAGCGGTATTGTATGCGCTTGAAAAAGGCGCATCTATTGATAAAATTACCTTTAGCAGTGATGGTAATGCTGGCTTGGATAAATTAGACGAAAACGGAAATTTAATTGGATTCAGACGAGCTGTAATTAATCAAAATTACCTACAGGTAAAGGAGCTAATTAACCATGGCCAAGTGAAAATGGAAGATGCTATCAAACTTATCACTATCAATCCTGCTATTAACCTAGGGCTTAAAAATAAAGGAACCATTAAGGTTGGAAGCGATGCCGATTTTTGTTGCCTAGACGCTTCGTTTAACCTAATCGATGTATTTGCTAGAGGCAAACAAATGATGGAAAACACACAAGTTATTGCTAAAGGCCATTTTGAATAACGTAACCATGAAAATACAATACATTGTTTTCTTTTTGCTTATTGTTTTGGCCAAGTTAAGTGTGGCTCAAAATCCGGTATTGAATAAATATAAGTTTGGCGAAGGGCTAAAATTTACAGATAAAAACAGTTCAACCTATAATATTGGCTTATATATTCAACCATCATTAGAAATTAAAAAATATGTGAATGATACACCTATTGATCCTTATTTAAGGTTTAGAATGAGGAGGTTACGATTTAGGATGGAAGGAAATCTTCCAAAGTTTAAAATGGAATACCGTCTTCAAGCAGAGTTTAGCGGTAATGCCGAGATTGGCGATGAAAATAGCCGAGCGCTTTTTGATGCTTGGTTGGCCTACCATCCCACTCCATTTTTAGAAATTAAGTTTGGGCAGAGCTCATGCCCAACCGAAAACTTAGAAATATTAATGACCTCTAATTCCTTGCAATTACCCGAAAGAAGTAGGCTTACCTCTGCATTCGCTGTTGCTCGAGATTTTGGACTATTTGTATCAGGGGAGTTTAAAGCCACTAAGAATCTTGTTTTTAAACCAGCCTTGGCTGTTACATCCGGGGATGGTAGCAATGCCTTTAGGAAAGATTTAGGAGGGTTAAAGTATGGCGGACGACTGGATGTTTTAACTTTCGGTAAGTTTACTAATTTTGGGCAGTTCAGACAGGTAGATATGGTGAGGGAGCTAACGCCTAAATTATTAGTTGGCTTTACTTATAGCACCGCTTTTGGCGTAAGTAGTAGAAGAGGAGAATCTAATGGGGCTATTTTATACCGCGATAGCACAGGAAACAATGCATTGCCCGACTACACCAAGTTTGGAGTTGATTTTTTGTTTAAGTATAAAGGATTTAGTTTTCTTGGCGAATTTGTGAGTAGCAGCGCTAATGTTCCTAAAACAATTTTCACAAGGGTAAGAAATGATGGCACTACCTCGACATCCTTTTTAGTTAATGGAGTTGAAAATATTGAAAGTTATGTGAGAGGAAGAATGATGCTGGGAAAAGGGTACAATATTCAAGGTGGATATATATTTAAAAACAGAATCTCTGTTGATGCTCGCTATACCTATCTGGATGCTGCGGTTAATTCATTTTTAAACAATCCTACCGTATATAATAGACCCAAATATTATACCCTTAGCTTATCAAAATATATATCTCGCGGTTATGGATTTAAAATACAAGGTTCAGTTACTTATGTTGAATTAGCGCCCGGTAGTTTGGATATAATAGGTAAACCAATTACCAACAACGAATGGATAACAAACATCATTGCAACACTATCATTCTAATGAAAAAACGGATAGGATTTATTTTAATTGGTATGGTATTATGGGGTTTTGTGCAAGACTTTAACCCACAATCTAAAGAGATAACTTCGAAATTTTTTCCAGATTTAGAAATTGACATTCATACACCTGCCTTCAAAAAAAATAAAGGCTTTACCAATTATGAAGAATTGATTGCTTTTTTAAACATGCAACAATCAAAGCATTCTTCTGTTATGAGTTTCCGATTTATTGGGAAAAGCCAAAAGGGGAAAGCCATTCCTATGGTTACTCTTAATAAAAACAGCAGCGAAAAAAAGTTAAAAGTTTGGTTTCAAGGGGGCCTACATGGCGATGAAATGGCCAGTACCGAAGGAGTATTGTACATATTGGATAAGTTATTAAACGACCCCAACTACAGCTATTTGTTGAATAGGTTGGAAATTGCCCTTGTTCCAATGGCCAATATTGATGGCTATGAAAAAGAAGACAGGTATGCAGCCAATGGCCTCGATTTAAATAGAGATCAAACTAAATTAATTATTCAGGAAAGTATATTTCTTAAAAAGGCATTTAGTGATTTTAATGCTGATATCGCAGTTGATTTTCATGAGCACAGGCCATACCGCAAGGAGTATACCCAATACGGTATCATGGGCATCACTTCTAGGCCCGATGTGATGTTTATGACTTCAGGGAATTTAAATGTACCTCAAAAATTAAGAAATTATACCAATCAAAAATTTGTACAAAATGTAAAAGAAGAATTAGATAAAGCTGGTTTAGTTCACAGAGAATACCTCACACCTGAAAAAGTGATGGGCGATATTCACTTCAATCAAGGATCAAATAATGCGCGGTCAAGTGCTACTTCCTATGCGCTTTCTAATGCCGTGGCAAGCCTGATAGAGGTAAGAGGAGTTGGACTTGGAAGGACTTCTTTTAAACGCAGAATTCAAACTACATTTTTAATAGGGATGTCCTACCTAAATTCGGCATACAATAATGTGGACGAGGTAAAAGAAGTACTTAAGCCAGATTTATCCCCTAATGAATTGGCAGTAGTTACCAGCAAAAAGCAAATATCTACTCAACCATTAACAGTTATTGATTTGGAAACAGCAAGCGAAATGCAAATTGATGTAGAAATACACAATGCCTCAATATCGAGCCCTGTATTAACCCGCAAACGCCCTATGGCTTATTTATTGGATGCAAGCCAATCTGCTTTGATTGAAAAACTAACCATTCTAGGATTAAAGATTGAAACATTGCCTGGTAATATTCTTGCAGAGGTGGAAACGTATACGGTTAGCTCTTTTTCTAAGGCAGTAGAAATGGATGAAGGTGTGTTTGAGCAAAAAGTAAAAACTGAAGTACATACCAAATCGTTAGCCTTACCTAAAGGTACTTACTTTGTTGATATGAATCAAGAGAATGCAAGTTTGGCCATTGAAGTTTTAGAACCTGAGTCAGCCAATGGCTTTATACGTTTTGGTTTATTACCTACCCAATTAAATGCTGTTTTACCTATTTATAGATACCTGAAAAATGAAAAATTATTCTAACATCAAAATCCTTTTTTTAGGAATCCTTATAGCATGTAAGGTAAGCTTATATGCCCAAGAGAATGTATCTGTTGAGCCTACTTTTGAAATGGGCCAGGGTCTCCGTTTCAATTTTAACAATGGCGATTATCAAGTTAAAATTGGCGGTATGATTCAGCCCCAAATTGCTTTTATTAAAGACAGTACAACTCAAGCAAGCAATTTTTTAAACTCAAGACGTACTTATTTTAATGTGAGTGGTAAAGCAGTTAAAGAAAAGCTGAGTTTTTTATTACAAACAGATTTTAGTTTGGCTTCCCCTTTAATGGATGCATGGGTTTGTTATAAGCCCTACAAACAATTAAGTATTACCATGGGGCAGCAACTTGCCTTTACCAATAACCGCGAGATGTCCATTATGGAAACTCAGTTTCAGTTTATTGATAGAAGTATTTTAAGTACACAATTTAGTTCTACAGGAAGAGAATTTGGGGTGTTTATTGAATCAAGTTTTAATTTGGGCAAAATGATTGTATCACCTAAAGCCGCAATTACCTCTGGCGATGGCCGAAATTCATTTGGCGTAAGTAGCACCGATTATGATTTAGGTGGCGTTAAATACGCAGGCAGGATTGATTTTTATCCGTTGGGTAATTTCTCTGAAGGAAATGAACAAGTGATAGCCGACATAAAACATGAATCCACACCTAAAATAGTCTTAGGTGCAGCTGGAAGCATTAATAAAGGGGCGAGTCACTCGACAGGAGAAGGCCATGGTAGTTTTTTATTGTATGATACTGCAGGGCAAAACAAATTACCCGACTACCGTAAATTGTATTATGATATTTTGATTAAGTATAAAGGATTTTCAGTATTAACGGAATTTGTTATTGCAACTGCTAAAATTGAAGAAGGAACTTATTTTGACCAAACAGGTATAGATATTGTTAAGACAACAGAAATTAGCGAGCGGCTAACTTTGGGAACTGGCTTAAATGCACAAGTAGGTTATGTACTTAATAAAAAGTACGGGGTTGATATGAGGTATGCTAAATTAATACGCGAGTTTCCTGGTAATATAAATTCGGTTTTGCAAAACCAAGAGGAAATTACTTATGGTTTTAGCAGGTATTTTAATGAAAACAATTTGAAAGTAAATGCCTCATTAACTCACCTCAAGGTGGGCACTGCAGCTACATCTTTAATCGGTAATTTGTATGTGCAATTACTTTTTTAATTTCACAATCCAAAGTATCCAGTCCCAATTTATTTACTCCAATAATATTTAAACTACATGTCCATTTTATTCAAGGGAATGTTCCGACACCTCACCTTTTATGTGCTCGTTGCTATTGTTTCTGGCATCTGTGTTGGGCATTACAATCCTGAGTTAGGTCTTAAGTTGGAGTTTATTGGAACTACTTTTATTCAAGTTATTAAACTGTTTATTCCGCCCATCATTTTTTTTACAATTGTGTTGGGCATTAGCTTTATGGGAGATCTCAAAAAAGTGGGACGAATAGGTTTAAAATCGTTAATCTACTTCGAAATTATTTCTACCTTTTCATTGGCCATTGGTATCGCAGTTGCGCTAATTTTAAAACCCGGAAATATTAATCGTACAAAAATTCCAATTGGCGATGTTTCAAAATACACCGAGCATGGCAAGGTGCCTTTCAGTTGGTTAAATTTTATCCAATCCAATATCACCATTCAAATATTATTGGTAGCCTTATTGGTAGGTATTGTCCTTAACTTGTATACCAAAAAAGAGCCCATCATTAAAGTGTTCACTTACACTTCTAAAAAAGTCTTTTTATTGCTCAGGTATGTCATGTATTTAGCACCTGTTGCCGCTTTTGGTGCCATGGCTTTTACAGTATCCAAATTTGGGCTACATACCTTAATCCCATTAGGCAAATTACTCATGAGCGTATACATCACCATGGGTATTTTTATTTTTCTGGTACTAGGAGCCATCATGAAATATTATGGTTTAAGCAATTGGAAATTTTTAAAATACATTAAGGAAGAAATTCTAATTGTATTGGGTACCTCTTCATCAGAAACGGCCTTACCGAATATTATGCATAAATTAGAGAAAGCCGGGTGCAGTAAACCCATAGTAGGCTTAGTTATACCTGTTGGATACTCCTTTAATTTGGATGGAACCTCCATTTACCTCAGTATGGCCACCATTTTTTTAGCGCAAATTTACAATGTGCCTCTCAGCTTTGGCGAAATGGCTTTATTACTAGGCGTATTAATGATTACTTCTAAAGGTGCAGCAGGAGTTACAGGCAGCGGTTTCGTGGTGCTTGCCTCTACGTTGGCTTCTATGGATTCAATTCCTTTGGAAGGACTCGGGTTTTTATGGGGGGTTGATAAGTTTATGAGTGAAGGACGGTCGATTACAAATCTCATTGGAAACGCCATCGCCACTATTGTAATTGCTAAAAGCGAGAATGAATTTGACCATGACAAATTTAACACAGCAATTAATGAATAGCATAAAAAAACGACCAGTCATTTAAATGGCTGGTCGTTTTTTATATAAATAGTCAATTAGTTTGCTTTGATAATTCTTTTGGTAATGATAGTCTCACCTTGGTATAGCTTAATAAAATAGATGCCATTACGCAATTCTTGAGCGTTTAAATTACCTGAGTAGTCGTTGATTGTTTGACTCAACACCACTTTACCCATCATGTCTATTATTTCAGCATGTGTAATGATGTTATTGGCGTTAATTTCAATTTGATTGTTAAATGGATTTGGACTTGTTGTGGCTTTACCTTTAGTATTGGTTATCGATATGATATTGGAATAATTGAATTTACCATCAAAATCCATTTGTTTTAAACGATAAAATGCACCTTCATCCGAACCATACTCAAATGCATACTTACTTAAAACATTAGTATTTCCTGCGCCTTTTACAAATCCTATCATTTCAAAATTCTCGCCATCCAAACTTCTTTCAATTTCAAACCCGCTGTTGTTTATTTCAGTTGAGGTAGTCCAAGAAATTAGGGTAGAGTTAGTACCTGTTAGCTCAGCATTAAATGATGTTAATTTTACTGATAAAATAGTATTAGCCCAAGCATTTGAAACACGAATTCCATCAATTCTTCCATTCATTGATCCGATGGTGCCTTGTCGAATGGCTACAGCATTTAAGGTAACCATATCCGCAGTAGAAACATCTGCAGTAACTATGGTTGGAGTGCTAGGTTCTGTTGCAGGAATTGTTGTTCCAAGGGGAAAGATATACGTTGAAATGGTATCTAAGAAATTAGGGTCAAAGCTGTATTTAACAACCACTAAAAGGGGAGTATCCAAAGGGTAATTAATAGGTGAATATACAGGTGTCGCAGACGAACCTTTGTTGATACCTATGTTAAAGGTATTGGCCGTACTTCCTGCTTTAATGTAATGTCTACCCCTGAAAGAGGTCATGGCACTTGTGTCTAATAGGTGGAAAAAATAATCTGCGGCAGTTCCGCCATTATTTGACATGTTTAATAAAAACGAAATGTAAACTTTTCCAGAAGTATAGGGAGTTATAGAGCGATTGGCATCTTCTCTACTTACTGTATTAAAGCTGAACTCCGCTGATCCGCCAACCCCTGAGGAAAAGTAGCCAGGAAAGCTAAGCGAAGTGCTTTTGTATGAAATTGGTCCACCAGTACCGCTGTGCCTTCTCCAGTTGCCTCCGCCAAATGCTGGATTGGTAAGCGAGTCCGCACTTGTACCTGTAATGGTTCCGTAAGCAAAATTCTCAATAGTAGTTTGAGCAAAAATACTTGTGGTAAGGGCAATGCCCACGAATAGTTGTAGTATTCTTTTCATTGGTTTTTGGTATTTAATTATTAAGTGTTATTGATAAAGATAGTTGGCCGCAGCCGTTGATGTTCCTACAAAATCATGACCTATTCCTTTTAAAGAATAATACTTCCAATTAAAAGCGCTATTGCTTTGAATGGCTGCGGTCCTTGATTGGGTATAAAAATACTGTGCCCTTGTAAACCTGTTTAATCCTTGTTTATCTACAATCTCATTATGCCTAAGTTCGCTTGAATTAGGGTCAGTATCCAATTCCCCTACAATAATAAATACTTTTTTATTAAAAAGGTTATTGTAGTTGCTTGACTCTACCGGACTTTGTTTGGTACCATAAGGGAAGTTAATGGTATTATCAAACATTGTGTACCAACCAGATGAGGCGGCTACCAACCTGTTTATTTTAGCCAATGGCTTGTACAATAAATAACGGTGCACAAATTGTCCACCCGCAGAGTGTCCAAACACATCATATGAATTTAATGAACTACCAATGCGCGCTTTCATAAAATTAAAAATAGGCTCAATAGCAGAAAATGTCCATATACTTTCTGGGTTTAGCGTAGTCGGTGAAGGATTATCTCCATCCACAAATATGTTTCCTAAATTATAACTATCTGCAGTAGGATAATATTGGTCGCTAAACTCTGGAGCAATAATAATAAAACCCAGTTTGTCGGCATTAGCGATCATCTCATCTCTACTATATTGGGCATTGCGATCTGTCCCATGAAATACCAACAAAATAGGCGTTAATGTGGTTGCATTGAACGGTATATGATAATACAACCTAATTGGGTTGTTTTTTAAAGGGGCGTAATCTGTAAATAACAAATCAGCTGTTCCTTTCATTTTGGCAGGTTCAACGGGAGTTTCAGTAGGTGAATCGTTTATGGATGGAACGTCTTCCTTGCACGAACTCCACAAGGCAAAAAACCCTGTGGCAAGCGTCACAAACAAGATGGTTTTCAAACTCTTCATGCCGTAAAAATAGCAGTTTCATCAGTTTCAAATAACATACCAATAATAAATAAATTAGCATACCAAAATTACCTTTAGTTCCAAAAAGGGATTTATCAGAGGTACGTACGTTTGAAAGATATTTAAAGCACTTTAATACCTATTTTTATCTTTACTAAATCTTGGATAATAAAAGGTTTGCTTTAAGCCGAGCAGTAAATTACTGATTTTAAAAAGGAGTTAGTCAAATCACAATTGAATTAAGTTTGTAAAACCGAAAAATAACTATTTTTAAATAAAATCGATTAGGGGTATTAAACTAATTTACTCTTTTAAAAGTTTGATGATTGAAGTTGATTTACCAATTATTTTTAAAAAATAGATTCCATTGGGTAGGTAATTAAAATGCTGTCCCTCAATAAATTTACCAGAATAAATAATGGCACCTAAACTATTGGTGAGTTCAAAACTTTCATGACCAGTTTTATTATTTAAAACTATCCTTGATGTAAATGGATTTGGAAATACAGATGGACTTGTTGAGTGAATTTCTTTTACTCCTGTTGTTACAGGATTTCCTTTAACACAAATTAAATTGTGTTTAGTTGTCTTTGCGTCATAAGTTGTAATGCCAAACTGGGCATTTAAATACCATGCTCTTGTTGTTTGATTTGTAATGCTAGTAGAAGACCAATATTTTTTTGCACCTCCAGTAACGAAAAAATTTGCGTTTAAAGCAGGGTTAATTATAGTCACGTCAATAATAGACTGTAATTCTTTAATGTTAGGTAAACGCCAATCACTTGTACCCGAAAGAGAAAGTGTGTCAGCATAGGTTAATGACTGTTCCCATGAAAGCGTGTCTGTGTAAGGGGCTTTTTGCCATATAAGTCCAGTAATATTATCTGTAATAGTTCCGTTACCATTGTCTGTGAAATGATTCGGTATTAACGTTGGCGTTGCAATATCTCTAACGGCTCTTACATGAAATCTTTTTGGCCCGCCAGCACTTATGGTTTCCGTTTTAGGATGATTGCCAATTCCTCCCCCTGAATTTGTTGCCCAAACTTTGTTACTATCATTTGCTTGTCTATCGCTTGTCCACCAATATTCTGCAAGTGATAAATTAAATACGGTTGCATCTAATGCAGGATTCGAGTTTTGGTGATTGAGAATGCTGAATGCCTCGTGTGCGTTTGGTAATCGCCAATCCGTATGTCCTCCTAAATCTAGATTATTGCAATAAATTATTGCATTTTCAATAGACATTTCCCCACCATCTGTTTGTTGCCACATAAGCCCTGTAATGGTATCGGTTATGGTACCATTTCCGTTTTTAGTAAAAAATGGAGGGAAAATGGTGTAATCATTATCTTCTCCAAAAGTTGTTGTGTAACCAGTTGTTACTCCTGTGTCTGGTAGTCGTAGCATCGTTTTAATTACACTTTGCGAAAAGGAAGTAATAGCTATCAAAAAAGAGTGAATGACAAGGATTGCTTTTTTCATTTATTGAATTATTAGTTTTTTAATTAATTGATCATTACCAACCGTAATTTTTACAAAATATACTCCGCTAGCAACATCATTCAAAGAGATTCTTTCAGCATATTTATTTGTCTCAAAAATGATATCACCATACAAATTAAAGATGCTAATATTTTTTATTTCATTGCTGTTTATTGAATTGTCTAGCGCAATTTGAAAGTCGTTTTTTGCTGGATTAGGATAAATGTGAATGCCCTTATTAATATGATTCATTTCCAAAATACCAGTGCTTAATGAAACTTTGTACCGCACAATCACTTCATTGTCTAAAATAATATTACTGCTCCAAATAAATTGCGCATCATTCGATGGATCATCAAAAATATTTGTGAAATTGGTGTAAGCAGGTTTGTTATTAATCCCTACAGTTGTATTGGAATAAGTAGTTGCTATTGGAAATACGGAATCATTAAAAGAGGCATCCATCCAGGTAGTTGGCCTGTTCCAATGCAAGCCGTAATAATTTGTTCCATTGTTTGCATCTTGCGTGCTACAGTTAGTTGAAATTCGCTGTGAACCATTTTCGGTAGGGCAAGTTAAATCAATTATTGGTGCGGTATAAAAAGTTTGGGCCCTCCAATCATTTCCTGTTTTTGCAATGATGTTATTCAAAGAGTCTTTGAAAACGGCTACCATACCTCCATCACCCATGTGGTATTGAAAACCATTGCTGTTTTCGCAACCAACTCCTAAAAGTTCTTCCCAATCCACTAGCAGCATAGCAATTGTAAACGGTCTTTTTACTCTAAAGCGAACAATATTTGAATTAAATTGTGTGAAAGGAACATTGTCTTTACCAACAGCAACACCATTAATGTACATTTCAAAATAATTGTCAGCAAAAACAAATGCTGTTATGACTTCTCCGCTTGAATCAATGTTTATAATATCAGAACCATTTAATGCCACCAAGGCTGCTATATCATTTGCATACAAGTTTCCGGTGCAAGAATTATAAAGGTTGGAAGCAAAAGGGAAAGAATTATTTGTAAAATTTACAATAGCGGGTACTGTCCAAATCGAAGAATTAGAAGCAACAATAGCGCCAACATCAGTAACTCTTCCATTAGCACATGGATATAAATTGGAAAGCGTTTTCGTTGCTAATCCTTGAGTTACAGCAGCCGTTCCGGTATATTGAGCATTTACATAAATTGGTAAACAGAGTAAGAATAAATAAGCTATTTGTTTCATTGATTTTATTTATTCCTTATTGAACAATTAATTTTTTAGTTAATTTGTTTCTTGAAAATTGAATTTGTATCAAGTAGATTCATTTACTTAAATTTTTGATTTCAAAATCGGATAAAAAACGAGTAGTTTGAAAAATCAAATCACCTTGGAGATTATAAATTGAAATCAATTTAACATCATGTTGTTTAATGCTATTTTTTAACTGTAAATGAAAAACACCATTGTTTGGATTTGGATAAATCAAGGCATCTGTTGATGAATAGGAAGGTTCCGTTATACCCGTTGAAGGGACAATACATTGAACAAAACCATTGTAGTTTTTTGTTGAATCAAGATTACCATTCCTATAATACTTAAAAGTATAAATGCCTGTAGCCGACCAGCCATAAACTACTGAATCTGTCAGCCCATTTCTGGTGTATGTTAAATTGTATCCATTTTTAACTGAATTTGGGCTACATGATGTAATTAATGCTCCATTTAAAGGGGTTAGCCCAGGTCTAACAGGTTTTGCAACAGCTTGTGGGATTAATTGGTTTGTATTGTCTTCTGTAACTTGTCCGGCCATCTTTGCAATCATATAGGGTGCAGATGTAGTCCCGTGATAATGATAGTCGCCATTATATAAATGCCCATGATTGGCATCTAATGTTTGCATCGCAGGTCCATCAGGTTCAACACTGCCATAAACTGCATAGCCATCTAGGCCGAATGCAATTGGTAAAGTTGATGTCGTATAATTATACAAATGTAATGGTGCTGTATGATAGTGGTAATCATCTGCTCTTCCGCAATGCCCGCCATAAGTATCTAATTGACCATCTAAATAAGAATCTACTCCTGTGTTGGTATGTACATTGAAAATTGGAATACCATTAACGGCAAGGGCAATAGCACCTCGTGTAAAATGTATACTATCAACCGGAATTGGATTGGTGGCTAAAACAGGATTTAATGGTATTGGCCAAGCGTTTGTTCCAATATAACACTGCGGAATTGGGACTTGTTGTTGCCAACCGCGATTTGAAATTCCAACCATCATGTTATGCGTAGTAGGAATTCCTTTTGATTCAACATAAAAATAGGTTGTATCCCAATTTGTATTCACATTCGGTTTAAATGGAACAAATGCAGCATCAATAAAAGTAGGAGATGTTTTTGTTTTAAAAGTTTTCCAAACTTTTTTCGTGAAACTGTATAGTGTGAAAAGCATTCCCAAAGCCAAAACAGGAAACAGGTATTTTAATTTCTTCCTTTCGATAATTGAGAAACCAATCCAACTTAAAGCAACAAGCAATCCTATTACAATCCAAAATTGATAATCTAGTTGCGATTGAAAGCTTACAGGATTGTTTTGCTTAGCATGTATTTGGTTGTTTACTTGCTTTATCCATTCACTTTTTTGCATAACAAATATTTGGTCTTGCTTTGATAAAGATGATAAAGGATATGCTGTAATATTATTGTTAGCGCGCTCTATATAAACCTTTCCGTTTTTAAGTAGGTAAAACGAGCCATCAATTATTCTATTTTCAGATTCGATATTCCATTTACGTGAAATTACTTTTTCGTGATTGATATCGTGTGCGCCAATGACATTAGCTATTAAGCTTAATAGAATAATTGTGATTATTTTTTTCATACTTCTTTATTTATTAAGATTGTTTTACCTAAATTGTCTCTTTACGATTGGCGTGTAAAAGTATACTAAAACAAATCATTAGTCAACATCAAATTACATTAGTATTGTTCCAAGTGTTTTATATATCACTTTTATAAATTGACAATAAAGTTAACCAATTTTAAAAAGTGGTGAATGAGATGCTCAAATAGCTAATAAACTACAAATGTTGAAAGATACTTAAAAGTCGAATTTAATACTTGATCTTTTTTTTCAAAGCCGCTCTTCAAATCAAAAGCCTTACATCATTATTTATACAAATTGAAAAAGTCACACATCAAGGATCTGAAATTTATCTGCTATTATTATTTGAAAATGACTACCTGTTTAATAAATTATTGATTGTAAACGAGCTCAATTAACAAGTTTATCTTGACGGAGTTCCTTAATTTTCAGTAAGTAACAAAAAATCTAAAAGGTGTATTTGAGGTTATGGACCTAATTCTATGAATGAGCTGCAACATCTATTCAAGAAACGCTATTTAGTTTGAAAAGTGGAGCGCAAAAAAATCCCGAACAAGTCGGGATTTCAAATTCTACAACAATAAAAACGGTTTAGTTTCCTTCTTTGCTTTGTGCATCTACCACTGCAATTATTACCATGTTTACAATTTCGCGTACACTGCTACCCAATTGTAATATGTGTGCAGATTTTTTTAAACCCAATAATACTGGTCCGATGGCCTCCGCGCCTCCAGTTTCTTGTAATAGTTTATAAGTAATATTGCCAGCCGAAAGGTTAGGGAAAATTAAGGTGTTTACGGGATGGTCACAAAGCTCGCTAAAAGGAAAGTTTTCTTTTAACATTTTTTGGTTAAGTGCCATATTTGATTGGATGTCGCCATCCACAATCATTTCAGGATATTTTTCTTTTAAAATTTTGCGGGCACGTTGCATTTTAGTTGGCGTGTCGCCTTCTGCACTTCCAAAGTTACTGTATGACAACAATGCTATGCTTGGTGTAATGTTAAACTTCTTTACGGCATCATAAGTAAGCTTAGTTATATCAACAATATCGTTAATATCTGGTTTTTGGTTTACGGTAGTGTCAGAAAAAAACAAAGTACCCTTATTGCTTAGCATTACGTACATACCTGCTACCTTATTTATTCCCTCTTCTTTACCCAAAATTTGTAATGCGGGCCTAATGGTGCTTGGGTAGTTTTTGGTTAAGCCCGAAATCATTGCATCAGCTTCGCCTAGTTCCACCATCATTGGTGCAAAATGGTTTCGGTCGCGCATTAATTTAGTGGCTTGGTATATGGTTACACCTTTGCGTTGGCGTTTCTTATAAAACACTTCACCATAGCGCGCACGAATTTTATTTTCTTCAATTGGGTCTATAATAGTTACATCGCCTAAATCAATTTTATTTTCTTCAATCAGCGCATTTATTTTTTCCTTATTTCCCAATAAAATAGGAATAGCAATGCCTTCATCTTTAACAATTTGAGCGGCACGTAAAATCTTATAATTATCTGCTTCGGCAAATACAACGCGTTTTGGATTCTTGCGTGCTTTACTCCCAATTACACGTATAAAGTTACTCTCTTTCCCAAGGCGTTCTAGTAACTCGTTATGATAGGCATCCCAATCGGTTATGTGGTTTTTGGCCACACCACTTTCCATCGCTGCTCTTGCAACAGCAGGAGATACCGTTGTAATTAACCGAGGGTCTAGTGGTTTTGGAATGATGTAAGTGCGGCTAAATGAAATGTGTTTTTCGTTATAGGCCAAGCTGACCATTTCAGGCACGGGTTCTTTGGTTAAATTAGCAAGTGCATAAATTGCCGCTAATTTCATTTCCTCGTTAATTTTAGTGGCTCGTACATCTAACGCACCACGAAATATATAAGGGAATCCCAAAACGTTATTTACTTGGTTAGGATGATCGCTGCGTCCTGTAGCCATAATAATATCAGGACGTGATGCAATGGCTTCATCATACGGAATTTCAGGGTCGGGGTTTGCTAGAGCAAATACGATGGGGTTTGCTGCCATGCCGCGCACCATGTCTTGATTAACTATATTACCTTTACTTAAACCCACAAATACATCGGCACCACTCATGGCTTCTGTTAATGTGGTTAGGTTTTGGTTGGTGGAAAAAAATTGTTTGGTTGAGTCAAGGTTTGGGCTGTCTGTGCGGATAACACCTTTGCTATCGCACATAATTAAATGCTCTTTTTTAACCCCAAGGCTTAAAAAGATTTTAGCACAACTCATAGCCGATGCACCAGCACCATTAAATACCACACGCACTGCATCAATTTTCTTATCTGCTAGCTCTAATGCATTAATTAAACCAGCTCCTGTAATAATTGCAGTTCCATGTTGGTCATCATGCATAATAGGAATATCTAATTCCTCTTTTAAACGCTGTTCAATTTCAAAACACTCAGGGGCTTTAATATCTTCTAGGTTTATCCCACCAAATGTTGGGCTAATCGCTTTAACTGTGCGGATAAACTCTTCCGTATCTTTGGTGTTTACTTCAATATCAAACACATCTATATCGGCAAATATTTTAAACAGTACTCCCTTGCCTTCCATAACAGGTTTTGATGCCTCAGGGCCAATATCGCCTAACCCCAATACAGCTGTTCCGTTACTTATAACCGCTACTAAGTTGCCTTTAGCGGTGTATTTGTATACATCATCAATATTTTCGGCAATCGCCAAACAGGGCGCAGCAACACCTGGTGAGTAGGCTAAGCTTAGATCACGTTTGGTGTTGGTTGGTTTGGTAGGCACCACTTCTATCTTACCTGGTCGGCCTTTACTGTGGTACTTTAATGCGTCTTCTTTTAGTGTGCTCATGCGCTATTTATCAATACAAAAATGTAATTAAAAATTTGGGCTAATCGACATATCTGCGTAGTAATCTAAAATATAGTTTACGGCATCATCGGCAGTGTCAACCAATTTAAACAAGAATAAATCGTCAGGATTAATGTTGTGCTCTTTTTCTAGCATAACTTTTTTTATCCAGTCTATTAATCCACTCCAATATTCGGTGCCAACTAGTACCACCGGAAAGCGAGCTACTTTGTGGGTTTGAATTAAAGTTAAAGCTTCAAACAATTCATCTAAAGTTCCAAAACCACCAGGCATGGCCACAAAGCCTTGCGCATATTTCATAAACATAACTTTACGTACAAAGAAGTAATCAAAGTTAATCATCTTATCACGGTCAACGTATTTATTTACAAACTGCTCAAAAGGCAACTCAATTCCAAGTCCTACAGACTTACCTCCGTTTTCGTATGCCCCTTTATTGCCAGCTTCCATAATACCTGGCCCGCCTCCTGTAATTACACCAAAACCTGCATTTACCAATTTGAGTGCAATTTCTTCGGCTAGTATAAAATATGGATTATCGGATTTAGTTCTAGCTGAACCAAATATGGAAACGCATGGACCAATGCGGCTCATTTTTTCAAAACCTTCTACAAATTCGGCCATAATTTTAAAGGTTGCCCAACTATCGGTAACTCTTATTTCGGGCCAATTCTTTTTCTCAAATGCTTTTTTTATTCTCTCTTCATTTGTCATAGGTATGCATTTATTATTAAACGAATAAGGGCGCACTTGTGCGCCCCCTTTGTACAATTATACAAGAAATATTATTATCCTAAAAGCTGTTTTAAAAGCGAAGAAATGATCTTTCCATCAGCTTTACCGGCTAACGCTTTAATAGCCGCAGGCATTGCTTTGCTGAAATCTGCAGGTCCAGTTGCACCTATTTCTTTTAGCACCAATTTTAGTGTTGCTTTAACTTCGTCTTCACTCATTTGCTTTGGCAAATATCGCTCAATAACAGCAAGTTCTTCTCGTTCTGTTACTGCAAGTTCTTCTCGGCCATTACTCACAAAAATGTCTATACTTTCTTTACGTTGTTTAGCCAGTTTTTGAAAAACTTTAATAGCAGTTTCATCCTCTAGGCTGTCTTTTGCCCCTTCTGCTGTGGCGGCCATCATTAATGCCGATTTTATGGCACGCAAAGCACGTAACGAAACTTCGTCTTTGGCTTTCATTGCCGTAATGATATCGGTATTTATTTGTTGTTGTAAACGCATAATAAAATTAAGGCTTATTTCTTTTTAGGAATGTACTTGGCTGTTTTGTTTAGGAAGAAGGTAAACGTATCGCTACGGAGACCAATACGTAATGTTTCCAGCGGAATTACATCATTTGGCGCTATGTTACCTAGGTTAACGTTCGCATCAACCAACTTAATAAAGTAGGTTTGTTGCGCTTTTTGCGGGGCCTCCCAAATAATTTTTTCACTATCAATTTTCGTTAAAATCTCCTGTACTAAACCCTCGCGAACTTCCCCGCTGCTCCTGTACACACCTACATTTCCAGCCTCACGTGCTTCTGCAATTACTTTCCAAGCACCTGCTTTAAGCTCTGCTTTCATCAATTCTATCCACTGGTAAGGCGGAATGATTTTTTCTACATCTTTGCTTCCTACTTCGCTTAATACAATGGCTTGCTTGCTAATTTTATTGATGTATTCTAATTTTACATTGTGTGGCATTTCAATACTGCCATCTGAAACTTCAACATGCTCAAGTTTGTATTTATCAATAACCTTCAAAAAATCATCGTATTGGTTACGCACAATAAAGGCTTCAAATAATGTTCCACCAAAATAAACGCGCATACCTGCATCTTTGTATAATTTAATTTTTTCTGCAAGGTGTGGAGATACCATGCTGGTTCCAAAACCCAATTTAACCAAGTCTACATACTCGCTGTTCGCTTCAATAAAATTTGCGGCTTCTGTAAGACTAAGTCCTTTGTCCATCACCATTGTTAAACCATTACTACGTGGCTTTGCAGTTCTATCGGGTAACTGTTTCAGTTTAAAGTTTCTCATTTTTTTCTTTGTACAGTGCTATAAGTGATAAGATGTCGCTCACATTTTGAAGTTGAGGCATAATTTCGAAAATTAAAAAGTGGTCTTCGAAATTAATACTTAAAGCTGTTTCTAAGTGCACTGTTGCTTGCTTGGTTTTGCCCATGGCGTATAGATAAGTAGCCATTCTGTAATGTAACTGGTGATTGTCAGGGCTTAACTTAAGGGCTTTGCCAACAATATCAGCAGCTTCTTCTTGTTTATTTTCTACAAAAAGTACGTACGACCAATCCAACCAAGCCTCCATCATCATCGGGTCGAGTAGAATAATATCATGGTAGCAAGCTATTGCCTCTTCAATATGGTTCATTTTATACTCTGTTTCACCCAAAACCAATAAGTACTCGGTGTTATCTTGTTCCAATACTACGGCACGTTTAATAAATTGCAAGGCTTCTTTTAGTTGTCCTTCTTTTTCAAAGGTAAGTCCAATGCCAAACCATGCCTCCGCAATATTGGGATTAAGTTTGGTTGCTTTTTTGTATAATTCACGTGCTTCAATATTTCTATCCATGCGCTCTAGGCAACCAGCCAAGTTACAATAGGTTACTGCATCAGGCCCATCGCGCTCTATGGTTATTTGGTATTCTAAAATCGCGTCTTCATACCTCTCTAATTCTACTAGGGCATTAGCTTTGTTAAAGCGAGCCGCAGTAAAATCTTCATCAATAGCCAAGCAATAATCAAATGCGTCAATTGATTTTTCAAAGTCTCCTATTTTGGTGTGAATTACACCCAATGCGTACCACGCTGAAGTATTGTAGGGGTCCATATCAATTAGCTTATGAACGTAGAATATACTTTTGTCGTAATTCCCCAGCAAATCATAAGCATTCGCTGTTTCGTGGTAGGCTTGCTCTAATTCAGGATTTTCGGAAACAATTAACTCAAAATATTCAGCAGATTTGTTTAAACGGTTGGCTTCTTCGTAGGCGTAAGCAATTTCAAACAACACATCTGAGCGGTCATCAGTGTGCAATAATGCTTTATCAAAACAGGCTTCTGCTTTTTCATCTTGGTCCATGTTTAAAAAAACCTCACCTTTTATTAAAGCAATATCGGCATTAAATGGTTCGTATAGCTCAGCATTTTCTGCAATTTCAAGGGCTTCTTCTAGTTTTCCCATTGCTAAAAATACACTTGCCTTTTGCACCATAAAGCCAATGTGATTAGGAAATAACTCTTCACCATAATAAAGCACTTCTAATGCCTTCTTAAGTTTTTCCTTTTGGGTATAATAATCGCAAATATCTTCTAGTGCCTCTGCTTCAAAAAACTCGCGGGTTTTATTCCGCAACATCTTTTCGTATCGCTGTACGTTCGATTGTACTTCTTCGTCTAAAAAATCGTCAGCATCCATAGTTCTAAACCTTAGCTGAACAAATATAACACCAAAACAGGCCGATTTTTAAAAACACACACAGAGATTATACACAACTTATTAAATGACTAGGTATGTAAGGCTTGGTTTCAGCACAATTAGTACACAACTTAATTTGTCTAATATACCGCTTGTAAAAACTGCAAATAATTTACATTTAAAATACGTTTATTGCATACATGTATAAAACTGCACTAATTGCATTCGCTTTTTTATTAGGTTTTACAACCGTTGCTCAAGCCCAAATTTTAAGCCAATCAATTTGGCAGCAAAGGGTTGATTATAACATACAAGTAGTTTTGCGCGACTCACAAAATATGTTGAGTGGTTTTGAAACCATGACCTATTACAACAACTCACCTGATACGTTAAAAGAAATATATATTCATTTATGGCCTAATGCTTATTTAAATACAGAGACTCCTTTCGCCCAACAGCAAATTGAAAACGGTAAAACGGATTTTTATTATGCACCTAAAGGCGATAGAGGTAAACTGGATTCGTTAAACTTTAAGATTGATGGACAAAAGATTAAAACAGAATTTATAGTGGGTTATGAAGTAGCCAAACTTATTTTAGATAAACCCATATTGGCTGGACAGAAAGTGGATATAACAACGCCTTTTAGAGTTAAAATGCCTAAAGTTTTTTCGCGCTTAGGTGAAGAAAACAGGTTGTTTTGTGTTACTCAATGGTACCCTAAACCTGCTGTATATGATGTAAATGGGTGGAATCCAATGCCGTATTTAGACCAGGGAGAATTTTACAGCGAATACGGAAAGTTTGTGGTTGATATTACTGTGCCTAAAGAATACGTGGTGGCAGCAACGGGTCAAATACAACAACCCGAAGAAAAAGAATGGTGGCTTAATCGAAATGATGTTGTTTATGAAATGCATCCATCGAATCAGCCATTAAAAACATTACGTTTTGTGCAAGACTCTGTTCATGATTTTGCATGGTTTGCAAGTGCTAAGTTTAAGGTAAGTAAAGGAGAGGTAATGCTTAATAACGGCCATAACGTTGAAACTTGGTTTTTTAGTGAAAAGGATAATGATAAAAAACGGGCAGAAGGAATTTTACATGCCAATGAAGCAGTTAAATTTTATTCTAATCAGGTTGGCAATTACCCTTACCAACACGCATCTGTTGTAGTTACCAAACTAAAAGCGGGTGGTGGCATGGAGTATCCTACAATAACCAATGTAACTGAAGTAAATCGACAAGTAATTGTGCACGAAGTTGGGCACAATTGGTTTTATGGAATTTTGGGTAATAACGAAAGGCTTTACCCTTGGATGGATGAGAGCATTAACAACTATTACGAATCAAGAAGTACCTATAAATCAAAACCAGTTAAGCATGGTAATTTGTTTGGCATAAAAAAATCAGGTAATCGGTCGTTTAGTATGGATAACCTGGCAGAATCTTCTTTTGGTTTGCTAGAGTTACAATATTTATATACAGCCCGAAATAATAATGCACAGCCCCCCTTTCTGCCATCTACAGCGTTTACCAATCAAAACTACGGAACCATTATTTATGGTAAAGCAGCCCTGGCTTTTTTACAATTAGAAGTGTATTTGGGTAAAGATGTTTTTGATGGCATGATGAAAAGTTATTATGAAAAATGGAAGTTTAAACACCCATTACCTAACGATTTTATTAATCATGCTAAAACATATACAGGCAAAAATTTAGATTGGTTTTTTAATGGGTTGATGAACACCAAAAACAATCCTGACCACGCCATTTGTTGTGTAAAAAAAAGTAAAGGTAATTTAGCAGTTACCATAAAAAACAAAGGCGGAGTGGCGTTACCATTTGTTATTCAAACCATGAGTGGTGATAGCATAATAGACGAAACCAAAGTAGAACCGTTTACTGGAAAAACCACCATTACTTTACCTGCTGCTATGGCTACAAGTGTTAAAATTGATGCGCGAGAGGAAAGCATTGATGTATTTAGAAATAACAATTTTGCGCGTACAAGTGGCTTGTTTAAAACGGCTAAAAAACTTGAAGTTAATTTATTGATAAATAAGGAAAAGCCATACAGCCAACAACTATTTTGGATGCCTATTATTGGTGCTAATTATTGTAATAAAACCATGCTGGGATTGGCCTTTTACAACGGCATATTACCGCGTAAAAAAACAGAATACATCATTGCACCTATGTATGCTTTTGGTACAAAAGATGTAGCTGGATATGTGAGTTTGCAACATAGAATTTTAGGTAATGGATTTGTTAAAGAAGCTCAAATCGGGGTTGATGTAGCAAGGTTTGCAACAGCGGGTTATAATAGCAATCAAATCATTGGACAAGATTCTTTAAATAATAATATTTTGGGTCAAAAATATGGAACACGTGTTTATGAAAAAGTGGTACCGCGTATCAGCTTTATTTTTGCCAATAACAATCCACGTAATGGGATAGAAAAAAGGTTAGACATGAGATACGTGATGGTAAATGAACAAAAACATACTACAGCGTTATTCTCTAATTTCGACCAACATTTAGGTTATGCTGATGTTAAATACACCCACACCCAAAGAAATAAACTTAGGCCATATGATGTGCAGTTAAACTATCAATTAGCAAATGCACAAAGTGTGTTTCAAAAAATTACTGCAGAGTACAACGCTTTTTTTGATTTTGGTGAAGAAAAGAAAGGACTAACAGTAAGGGGTTTTGTAGGATTGTTTTTGCAAAAGCCGGGAGATGGAAAGGATGAAAGAGCCTATTTTCGATTGGCAGAAAATAATGGATATTATGATTACTTGTATGACCAAGCGCAGTTTGGCAGAAGCGAGACAAAAATTAACGAGTCTAATTTATTTACGCAACAATTGATGCCAACTGGTACGGGTTTCAGAACCTACTCAAATGTAGCATTAACAGATGATTGGGTTGCTGCGGCTAACTTTACTTCAACTATTCCTGGGGTGTTACCGTTACGTTTATTTTTTGATGTAGCGGCAATCAATTCTAAAAGTAATACGATAAATGGAAATACGGGTGCCAGAGGCATTCTTTATCAAGCTAATTTGCATTATGTAACCGGAGTAAGTGTTTGGTTATTCAAAGGAGCATTTCAGGTTAATTTCCCTGTGTTTGCAGATCCTTTAACGGATAAAACGTGGGAGTCGTACAACTCAGTTGGTCAACGTATGACGTTTACTTTAAAACTGAATTTAATGAATCCAATAAAACAGATCAGGGAAACCCCCTTGTTCTAAATTAGTTGCTATTGCCATCGCCACGCAATGCGCGGTAGCGTTTTCTAACTTCGTTTAAAAAGAAACTTGCTGGGTATTTCTCAATAAATAGCTCGTAATTTTTACGGGCTTCTTCTTTATTATTTAATTTGCTTTCGTAGGTTTCAGCCATGTAAAACAAAGCATTATCACCTAAAATACCACTACCATGTTCCTTGTATACACGTTCATATAATAGCACTGCTTTGTTATAATCCTTTTCTTTTAAAGCAATCTCTGCTCGCTTATAAGTAACATCATCAGTAAGTTCATGTTTAGGATAAATTTGTTCAATGCTATCTAAAACGCGTGTGGCATCTGTAATTCTGTTTTGAAAATAATATAAATCTCCACGGGCAAACCAACGCATAGGCTCCTCGTTACTATCTATGGTGTTATCTTGTATTTGCAAACTCAGTTCAATGGCGTTATTGGCAATTAATTGTGTGGTTGCTGTTTTCAATACATCCAATTGTGCACGCGCCCATTCAAACTCGCCTAAGTAATAACTCAGTTTCGCATTTCTATATTTGGCTTCTTGTCCCAATGGATCTTCCAAATACTCTTTGTCAACCTGCCCGTAAAGTAGCATGGCTTCCCATTCTTCGCTCTTTAAAACATATATATCCCCTAAGTCCAATTTACATTCGGCTTTAAACCTATTATCTAATCGGGGCATGTTAATTAGCTCGTTGTAGTTGCTAATCGCATCAGGGTATTTAAATAAATAGTAAGCCTGCAGGTGTGCAAGCTCCCTTATACTCTGTGCTGTAAAAGGGTATCTACCAAACTCCTTTAAAAAAGCGATGTATTCGTTTTCTAATGCTGTTAGATAAATAGGTGTGTAATTTCCATTGTAAAATATTTTTTGGTTGCGTGTATGCAATACACCCAATTTTGCATTAATGTAAAATGGTTTATCGCTACCTAGTAACAATACTTCGTTGTATGCCTTATCAGCCGCATCGTATTTTAGGTTAGCCACTGCTAAATCGGCCAACAAAAGTATCCGCTCCCCTTGTTTACGCTGGCGCTTATCAATTGCACGCGTTTGGACCAATGCATTATCAAAATCCTTGTGTTGTACATAAAGCCAAACCAGCATTTCGCTGTATAATTCGTTTGCTGGAAAGTCTTTTACTTTTTTAAGTAAGGTTTGTTTTAGTAATTCGTAGTCGGCATCTTTATCCAAATACAATTGCAGGTAACCCTGAACGTCTTCGAGCATTTCTGGGTTTTGGTTAATGGCTGCAAGGTATTCTTGCAACATCAATGCGGTTTCTTGTTTTTCGGCATGTAATTGTGCCAATTCAACACAAAATAAATTGGCATTATCACCATTAAGCTTTCGAGATTTTTGGAATGTGGCAATGGCATAATCTATTTTATTACGTTTCCTAAAAGCACTTGCTGTTACAAGTGTGGCATCGTAGTTGGGGTTTAGTTTTTGTATGATGTTGTCGTAGGCTTTTTTTGCTTTATCAGGCTGATTTGCTTTTTCGTACACAAATCCAAGGTCTGCAGCGTAATAAGGGCTTGATGGTTCTTTGCGTTGTTGCTTTTTTACCAACTTCTCGGCATCTTCAAATTGGTTTAATTTAAAGTAACAAGTAATTAGGTTGTCATACAAGTAAGTTGATTTATTACCCTTGTTGAATAAACGTTCGTATACTTCAATGGCTTTGCTGTACTCGTTATTGCTCATGTATTGGGCAGCCAACTGCTCATCTTGTTGTTGGGCAAAGACATTAACCGAAATAAAACCAAAGAGTAAAAATAGATATTTAAACATGTTGCACGAAAATATACAAACCTGCGCTGTTTGTTAATAATCAACGAAAATTCTGCTAAATATTTTACACTACTTTTGATGCCTAATTAATTATCATTGTTGAATCCGCTCAAAAAACTCGCGTCACAAACAGCCGTATATGGTTTAAGTCAGATTGTAGGCCGATTTGTAAACTATCTTTTGGTGCCTTTACATACGGCATTGTTCGATACTGCGGACTTTGGTATCAATACTTTAATGTATTCGTACGTTACGTTTTTTAATGTTGTACTTACATATGGAATGGAAACTGCATTTTTTAGGTTTTCTCAAAAATACGATAACCCTTCACAGGTTTATAGTACAGCTTTAACATCTTTAATTAGCTCTTCATTGTTTTTTGGTTTGTTATTTGGTGTGTTTTCACCGCAAATAGCTTCGGTTATTCGCGTTCCCGAGCACCCCGAGTATGTTGTTTATTTTACAGCAATAATAGCTTTAGACGCCATTAGCGCTGTGCCATTTGCGTATTTACGTCAGCAAAACAAAGCACTTAAATTTGCCATTGTAAAAAACATCAACATCTTTACCAATATACTTTTAAATCTTTATTTTCTGCTGTTGTGTCCTTACATTCATAATGAGTATGGTTTGCTACTACCACTTTATAACGGTACCATAAATATTGGCTACATTTTTCTGGCTAACTTAATTGCAAGTATCGTTACAATACCGTTGTTGTGGAGAGAGATTTTGGCCATACGTAATGCATCGTTTAATAAAACATTATGGCGCGAAATGTTGATATATGGCTTACCATTAATGGTAGTAGGTTTTGCGGGTATGATAAATGAAACGCTGGACAGAATTATTATCTCTTTTGTTTATACTGATGTGCAAGAAGGCTTGAGGGCAACGGGTATTTATGGTGCCAATTATAAGCTTTCCATATTAATGAGTTTGTTTATTCAGGCATTTAGGTATGCAGCCGAACCCTTCTTTTTTAACCTTGCAAAAGACAACGATAAACGCCATATTTATGCAACAGTAATGAACTATTTTACCTTGGTCTGTTTGGCACTATTCCTAACAGTTACCTTATTCATTGATGTGTTTAAACATTTTATTAATAACCGATATTGGGAGGGTTTAAACGTGGTGCCTGTTTTATTAATAGCAAATATGTTTTTGGGGATGTATTATAATTTTTCTATTTGGTATAAGCTAAGTGATAATACCAGTAAAGGCGCTATCATCTCCACTACAGGAGCAGTTATAACTATTTTGGCAAACATTATTTTGGTTCCACTGCTAGGTTACACTGGCAGCGCTTGGGCCACATTGATTTGCTATGTTAGCATGGCAATAATCTGTTATGTTGTGGGCGCAAGATACTATCCTATTCCATATCAGATTGGGCGTTTGCTGGGCTACATAGGCTTAGCATTGGCGTTGTTTTTACTTTCAAAATACTTGCCAATTCCAGAAGGGTTTGTTAAGTACGTTGTAAATGCAATACTATTATTATTGTTTGTGGGTGGAACTGTTTTTTCTGAAAGGAAAAACACGATTGCCTAACCATTAAAAAGCCTCCTGGATAATTACTTACAAGAGGTGATTTATAGCTTAATTTTTATTCCAACTCCATTCTGTCTGATGGATCAACAATTGTTTCGTTATTTAATGGTTTTGATACTTCTTCGGCTCTCGCATTAAGGATTTCAAGTGTTAATTGATCAGAGGTAGTAGACACAATCCAAGTGTGCTTACGATTATGAAATACCTGCACAATTAAGCCAAAGTTAGTTTTAAAAGATTGTTCCAACTCGGTGATGGTATGGCTGCCATGAATTTCAACTGCACTATTTAAGGCAGTTTTTGTCAAATCACCAATAGTTTTATCGTGGTCCTTAATCATTTCTTTCGCAGTGAATATACCATCAGCATTGGCATCAATAAAAAACTCAAGTTTTAAAAATGGAAATCGTGTTGTAAAAGCGTCTTGTATTTCTTTGATAATGGTTTGCGCACTAATTGTAATAATCATAGTAAGGTTGGTAAAATGAAAGCACAAGGTAGCTAAACCGTTTCGCCTTGGCGGTGACTTATATCATTACCAAATGTAATATTTATTGGTTTTTGAGTTTAGCTGCCCCCATCATGTTTTGGGCGTCTGTATACATTTTTTGTATAATTTGATTGCTTGGATAATAGCTCATTGCCCTCTCGGCATAATAAATGGCGCTTTCATATCTACCATTGGCTAGCATGTTGTAAATTAAAATCTCATGCATGTTTTCATTTTGTGGAATTTGTGCCAAATATTTGTTTGCATAACTTTCGGTTTCATCTACCAACTTAAGTTCATAGCATGTTTTGGCCATTTCTTCTAATGCAAATAAGTTATTTGGATCAATTTTAAGGGCTTGCACAAGGGCTTGTTTAGCCTTTGGTAATTTTCCTAAGGTTATGTAAATGCGCGCCAAATCAAAATTTGTATTAAAAAAGTACGGATAGATTGCTGTTGATTTTTGTAAATGAAAAGCTGCTTTATTTTGCATCTCTAAAACCTGTTGAGGGTTTAAATTTTTATTGCTACTTGACACATACATTAGGTTTAATGCCAATAAATTGTGAGCCTGTGCCGAGTTTTCAAGATGTTCAATATCGTGTTCCATAAGGGTTATTGGATCCTTCCAATCACTATTTCGGCTTATGCTTCGTAGTGAAAACAACCCTAAAATAACTAATATAACAAGCTCCATCCCTTTCGGTTTGAGTAGTGAAAAGTTGGGCTTTAACCATAAAACGAAAGCCGCAAATGCTATACAAAACCCAACAGAAGGAGTGTATGCAAGCCTTTCTCCCACCATTCCTGCAACGGGCTCAAACCAATTGCTAAATAATGACATGCTTAATAAGTACCAAGTTATGCCAATGCTAATAATGGGGTGTTTTTTCAGCTGCCATAAAGCAACAGCAATTAAGGTGAGATAAAATATCAGTCCAAACCAAGCTGTTTTATCAGAAAAATTTACTGTTTTAATTTTAGCGTATCCATAATAAAA
>CANLLM010000010.1 GCA_947491825.1 Bacteroidota bacterium | reverse complement strand
TTAACCTTAAAATTGTATGTAGGAAAGTTTAGCTGCATTAATAATTCAAAACTAAGTAAATGGCTGCCGAAAATAGCTCAGATTTTAATAAAATACTATTAGGACTTAAAGCAAGAAAATTTGCACCTGTGTATTTTTTGTTTGGTGCAGAACACTATTATATTGATGAGTTGAGCCATTATGCAGAGCAAAACATTTTAAACGAAGGGGAGAAAGGGTTTAATCAAGTGGTGTTATACGGCAAAGATAGTGACGTTGCAACCATCATTAATCATGCAAAACGTTTTCCAATGATGGCCGATTACCAGGTTATTATTGTTAAAGAAGCACAAAACTTAAAAAGTTTAGAAGATTTTGAATCTTATTTTGAAAAGCCTGTGCCAAGCACCATTTTGATTATTTGCTATAAAAAAGATAAGCTAGATAAACGCACACGTGTATATAAAACACTAAGTAAACATGTGGTTTTCGAATCTAAAAAACTATATGATAATGAATTACCCGCTTGGATAGAGCGCTATTTAAAATTGAAAGGGTTTAGCATCAGTTTGCGAAGTTCGGGTTTAATTGCAGATAGCTTAGGCAGCGATTTAGGAAAAATTGCCAACGAGTTAGAAAAATTAATGATTAATAAGGATGGCGATACCCAGATTACGGATACTGATGTTGAGTTAAAAATTGGGATAAGTAAAGAGTTTAATATTTTTGAATTGATGGGAGCAGTGGCGCTAAAAAACAGCGGTAGAGCCATGCACATTGCTCATCACATGGGTAAAAACAAAGATTTTAGCATCATTGCAGCGTTAATTAACATGAACAGTTTCTTTAGTAAAACTTATATGGTGAAGCAAAGTAACATTAAAGATCAAGCGCAATTGCAACGTAAATTTGGCTTAAACTATTACCAAGCAAAAGATTATATGAATGCAGCGAGTAGGTACAGTTCAGATGAACTGGAGCGTTGTATTAGAATTATTCATGAGTTCGACTTGAAGAGTAAAGGGATAAACAATGGATCCGCTTCTCATGATGAATTATTGAAGGAGGTTTTACTCCGGATTCTTTAAACACCTGCTCCAAAAATCGAACATTTCTGTTTTACCGTCACTAGGTATAAATTGTGTTTTGCAATGAGCAAAACATAGCTATATTAGCCATCTCTTAATAAGTAAATAATTACAGTATGGGATCATTTTCTCGAAAAAATATTGACCTTTTAATGAAGGAGTCCGAAGGGCACCAATTGAAACGCACACTAGGTGCAGGTAATTTAATTGCTTTAGGTGTTGGGGCAATTATTGGTGCAGGATTATTTGTACGAACAGCTGCTGCTGCTGCCGAAGCATCTGGTCCTGCAGTAACCTTATCTTTTATTGTTGCCGCAATTGGTTGTGCGTTTGCTGGCATTTGTTATGCTGAGTTTGCTGCCATGATTCCGATTGCCGGAAGCGCATACGCATATAGTTATGTAACGATGGGCGAATTGGTAGCGTGGATAATCGGTTGGGCCTTAATGATGGAATATGCATTAGGTGCAGCCACTGTTAGTATTGCTTGGAGTGAGTACTTAAACAACTTGCTTGGAGGGGCAATTCCATACGAATGGTGTCACAGCCCTTTCGAGAGTTTACATCAAGTAGCTTCCAATAACGTTGCTCAAATTGTAGCTTCTAAACCAGAGCTAGCATCCATGATTAAAAATGGCGCGTTAATTTTAAGTGATGAGCAGTTTGCCATGTTACCCCAAAATCTAGTTGGATTAGTATCAATAACTAATGGTTATGTAAACCTACCTGCTTTGGCTATTCTATTTTTAATTACCTTGGTATTGATAAAAGGTACACAGGAAAGTGCCATGTTCAACGCCATTATCGTATTTATAAAGGTAGCTATAGTATTATTGTTTATAGCAATAGGTTGGCAATTCATTAAGCCCGAAAATCACATACCTTATCTTATTCCTGAAGGTACACCTGGCCACGAAGGTTTCTTTAAGTGGGGTTGGGGTGGTGTAGTTGGTGGTGCTGCTATTGTGTTTTTTGCCTTTATTGGTTTTGATGCCGTTAGTACAGCAGCTCAAGAAGCTAAAAATCCGAAACGTGATATGCCAATTGGTATATTAGGCTCATTGGTAATTTGCACCATTTTATATATTTTGTTTGGCCATGTGTTAACGGGTGTTACCAATTGGCATGAGTTTAAAACAAGCGGAAAAGAGGCATCTGTAGCTTACACCATTAAAAATTATATGGTAGGTTACGAGTGGTTGGGTACCAGTGTAACAGTGGCTATTTTAGCTGGTTTTAGTTCGGTTATATTGGTGATGTTAATGGGTCAAAGTCGTGTGTTTTTTAGCATGAGCAATGATGGGTTAATGCCTAAGGCATTTAGTGAGTTGCATCCTAAATTTAAAACGCCTTATAAGGCTAATATTATCTTATTTGTTTTTGTTGGACTATTTGCAGCTTTTGTACCTGGTAGTGTAGCAGGAGATTTAACCAGTTTCGGAACGCTATTTGCGTTTGTTCTGGTAAGCGCAGGTGTTTGGATAATGCGTGTCAAATCACCTGAAATTGAACGTCCGTTTAAAACACCATTAGTCCCACTAATTCCTATTTTAGGTATTTTGGTTTGTGCTGGAATGATAGTGGCATTGGATTTCCAAACACTTAAGGTTGCTGTAATATGGATGATTTTTGGTTTGTTGGTTTACTTTGGTTACGGTAAACGACATAGCAAATTACACAAGGATAACCAAGCTAAATAATTCTTGATATAATGATATGAAAAAAGCCATCGGATATATTACTCGATGGCTTTTTTATTAAATAAAATTTTTAATATTTATTGAGGAGTTAGCTTCATTATAAACATAAAAACATCATCAGAATTTGCACCAACCTGATGTCCTGTTAATGAAAATGAAAGTTCATTATAAATAGATTCATGAGCGACTTTTCGCTTACGTATATTAATATCGATGGGCATAATAATTCCATTAAATACACATTCCGCATTAATTATAGACTCTTCTTTAGGTAAACTTTGGGCTTGTAATTTCTCGTTGGATTGTTTGTGTAAAAATGTTACCGACCATTCTTTTTTAATAACTGTGGCAAGGTATTGCAATGCCTCAACTGTTGGTGTAAATTCTTGTATGTTAAACTCCCATTTTATGTTGTTATTCATGTCGAAATTTTGGTGTATGTCATGAATAGAGAGTACACATCCACTTTGGTTTTTTTCATCGGGATGTAATTCTAATTCGGCTTTGTATACAACGGTTTGTGCTATTAGTGATAGGCCAAATATAAATTGCAGAGCTAATAATAGGGTTAATTTGTTTGCCATAATTAGGTTGTTATTTTGTCATTAAATTTGCTAACGTATCGGCTATTTTACTTGCAAGAGCCACACCCATTCCGTTTAATCTTGCACCCACTACCACGTGTTGATTAACGCGTTTTACCAGGGGTGTTTTTTGTTCGTTAAAGGCCATAATACCGCTCCATTGTTGCGCTATGGTATAAGGCGTGTTGGGTAATATCATCTCGTCTAAAAAATAGTTCAATTGATTTTGTATGCGTTGGTTTATCTCAAGTTGCGTAGTTGTTTCAGTTTCAAAATCAATATTTCTGCCACCACCAAAAATCACCCTTTTCCCATAGTTTCTAAAGTAGTAATAACCTTCATTAAAATGAAAAGTACCCGTAAACTTTAAGTCGTCAATAGGTGCTGTGCACAAAACCTGACCACGTCCTGGAATTATTTCTTCATCAGGTAAAAAATGTTTAGTAAATGCATTGGTACAAATAGCCACTTGTTCTGCATGAAAAGTTATTTGCTGGCCATTGTTTTCGCAGTATACCTTAGCCCCGGTTGGAGTATCTTCAATGTGTTTTACATCAGCACCTGTAATCACCCTTACTTGCAAAATTCCTGCGTAATTTAAAAGGGTGTTCATCATTTTCCCTGTGTCAATTTGCCCTTCAAATGGGTTAAAAACCATATCGCTTACTATATCCGCATTAAATCCAAACTGATTGATGAATTGGGGCACAATGTAAAATACTTGTTTTTTAAATAGTGGTGTTAGCAGTTCGTTAAGTTTGGTCACTTTATCTCCCTCAGCTCCATTTTCATTCATCATTAATTCAAAACCACCATGGTTTATATATTCGATATGCTCATCACCCAATCGCTTTCTTAGGAGGTATAAGCCAGTCCATCTGTCTTCAATTAATTGCAAAAATTTATCTTCACCCAGTCGTTCATAGTCGGCCCAATTTTCAGTATAAGAACCAATGCATGCAAATCCAGCATTTTTCGTACTTGCACCTGTAGGTAATATTCCTTTTTCAATAACAAGTACAGAGGCTTTTGGATTTTTTTCTTTTATTGCACAAGCTGTACTTAAACCGGTAATACCGGCACCCACAATAATGTATTGATAGTTAACAAGTGAATTTAATTCCCAGAAACTTAGCATAAGTTTAGCCTATTAATATAACAATATAAGTATTGTTTTGAAATAAAAAAACAGCATAAAAAATGCCGCTATACAAAAATGTAAAGCGGCATATTTATAAAGTCTAAATCTAGACGTTATATTATTTTTTTATACCTAACTCGTGTTGGTTGAACATTTCCCATACGTTGGCGCTTGTTTTCTTCATAGTCGCTATATGCACCTTCATAAAATACAACTTGCGAATTGCCCTCAAAGGCCAAGATGTGTGTGGCTATTCTATCAATAAACCACCTATCATGTGATATCACTACTACACATCCTGCATAATTTTCAATAGCCTCTTCCAAAGCACGTAAAGTATTAACGTCAATATCATTTGTTGGCTCATCCAATAACAACACATTACCACCCTCTTTTAATGTCATGGCCAAATGCACGCGGTTACGCTCTCCACCGCTTAATACACCAACTTTTTTACTTTGATCGTTACCGCCAAAATTAAATTTGCTGATGTATGCTCTTGCGTTTACTTGTTTGCCGCCAACAATCATGGTTTCTGTTCCACCACTAATTACTTCAAAAACACTTTTTTCAGGTAATAAATCTTTATGGCTCTGATCTACATATGCAACTTGCACCGTTTCGCCTACTTTAAAATCACCACTAGTAGGTTCTTCAAGTCCCATCATCATTTTGAATAATGTAGTTTTACCTGCACCATTTGGACCTATCACACCAACAATACCGCCACGAGGTAAATTAAAGTTTAAGTTTTCGTATAGTAACTTATCGCCATAAGCTTTACTTACGTTTTTGGCTTCAATTACCATATCACCCAAACGGGGGCCAGCAGGTATGAATAACTCCAGTTGTTGTTCTTTTTCCTTCGTTTCCTCGTTTAATAATTTATCGTAAGCTCCTAACCTAGCTTTTTGTTTGGCTTGTCTTCCTTTGGCACCTTGGCGTACCCAATCTAATTCACGTTCTAATGCTTTTGCTCGTTTGCTATCTGCCTTTTCTTCTGCTTTTAATCGGTTGGCTTTTTGTTCTAACCAGCTGCTGTAATTCCCTTTCCATGGAATCCCTTCGCCACGGTCAAGTTCTAGAATCCATCCTGCAACATTATCTAAGAAATAGCGATCATGCGTTACGGCAATAACAGTACCTGGGAAGTTCTTTAAGAATTGCTCTAACCAATCAACCGATTCTGCATCCAAGTGGTTGGTAGGCTCATCTAGTAATAAAATATCTGGATTGCTTAAAATTAAACGGCATAAAGCAACGCGTCTGCGTTCCCCACCACTTAATATATTAATTGGAGTTTCTGGATCGGGACAACGTAAAGCATCCATGGCTTTTTCTAAAGTGGTGTCTATTTCCCAGGCGTTAGCTGCATCAATTTTGTCTTGCAACTCAGCCGAACGGTTCATTAACTTTTCCATTTTGTCTCCATCTTCATAATTCTCTGGCTCACCCATAGACTCATTCACCGCATTGTACTCATCAAGCAGAGCCATTGTTTCGGCTACACCTTCTTTAACAACTTCAATAACTGTTTTAGTTTCATCAAGGTTAGGTTCTTGCTCTAAAAACCCTATTTTATAATTTTTACTATCAAATACAACCTCACCTTGAAAGTTCTTATCAATACCAGCAATGATTTTTAAAAGGCTTGATTTACCTGAACCGTTTAAACCTAAAACACCAATCTTGGCACCATAAAAAAATGATAGGTAAATGTTTTTTAATACTTGTTTTTGTGGAGGGAAAGTTTTGCTAACCCCAGCCATCGAAAATATAATTTTGTTGTCTGTCATAATCTTAATAAGTGGGCGAATTTAAAACTTATGATGTATTTACTTGAATTAAAGTTTATTTTAGACTGATAATTTTAAATAGCTATGAACACGCATCACGAACACGTTTGCCAAATAAGTGGTCGATCGGGTAATGCACAAAATATGTTACCCGCCAAGGCAATCAGCCCTCAGGTGTTAAGAATTATAAAAAAGCAAGGTCATAAATGGGATAGAAATGGATTTGTTGATGCGGAGGCTATCAATCACTTACTACAATTAGAGCAGCCTCAAGAATCAGATTATTTGGTTGAGTTATCGGCTGATGAATTGGAGGATAACTACCAAAGTAATTTAACTTTTGGTGAACGCATTGCCGATAAAATTGCTGAGTTTGGCGGAAGTTGGACTTTTATTATTTCCTTTTTCGCGTTCATTTTGGGTTGGGTTGTATTAAATACAATAGCCTATACTACTGCAAGGTTTGATAGCTATCCGTTTATTCTGTTAAATTTAATATTGAGCTGTATTGCAGCCGTGCAAGCTCCAATTATTATGATGAGTCAGAATAGACAAGAAGCCAAGGACAGATTAAGGGCTAAAAATGATTACAATATTAATTTAAAAGCTGAGCAGGAGATACGTGAATTACATACTAAAGTTAATGAGTTATTGAGGGTATTTAGAAAGAAATGACATAAAAAAGAGGTCATATAAGACCTCTTCTCAAGTTGTTTTAATAATTGTTAATATCCCCAACCAGTTGTTACTCCTATTTTATTTGGGTTGATACACATTACTGGAATACGTTGTGATGTGTTTACAATTTGTTGGGCATATGCACCAAATACCAACTCTTTAAAGTCTTTATCTTCGGTTTGGCTCATAATCATCAATAAATCTGCATCAATACTTTCTGCATACTTAAGTGTTTCATTAGCAAAATTTTCTTCTAAATTCTCTTTGATATATTTTGTATAGTTTACCCCATTTTCTTTAAGCATGTTTTCTATTTGGTGCAGTGATCCTTCGATTTTAGCATCTAATAATTGGTCGTTATACTTAAAACTAAATAAACGAATTGTTGAGCCATAAGATTTGCCCAAGTGAATAGCCCATTTAACCTTTTGGCGCGATTCAATGGCCAAATCAACAGGGAACACAATATTTTTATAAATATTTGAAGTTTGGGCTGATTTGATCACAATTACTGGTACGTTACTATGCACAATGGTACGAGAGGAGTTGCTGCCAATCAGTTGGCCTATGCCAGATGCACCATGCGATCCCATAATCACACTATCGCATTTTAGTTCTTCTACCACATCTGTAATTAACTTGTAAATCTTACCAGAACGAAGATTTATACTACAATCAATACCATGCTGTGTTTTAATATCGATTGATAATCTTTCCATACGTGAGGTAGCGGCTTCTTTTATCAATTGCTCTTGTTTTTCGTTTTTGCCCAATAATCCACTAAGCATACTTTCCTCAACTACATATAGCAGCGCTAAGTTATTGTTAAAATGCTTTGCAACATGAATGGCATGATCTAACGCATACATAGCTACATCGCTAAAATCTAATGGAATAAGAATAGTATTCTTCTGGGTTGTTTGCATAATGTTTAAAGTGTAAATTGCCCTACAAATGTAAGCCTGTATTTAGTTTGAGATTATGATATTGGTCAAAACATTAAATGATATTTATACATGATTACTATTATCCCCGAAAGCGAATTAGTATTAAATAATGATGGTAGTATCTACCATTTACACCTTCTGCCAGAAGAGTTAGCCGAAACCATCATTTTAGTTGGCGATCAAAATCGGGTTGCTGAAGTATCAAAATACTTTGACAAAATTGAAATAAAAAAGAATAAGCGTGAGTTTATAACACACACGGGTTACATCGGCAGTAAGCGAATTTCTGTAGTTTCAACAGGTATAGGAACAGATAATATTGATATCGTGTTGAACGAGTTGGATGCCTTAGTTAACGTCAATTTAAAAACTCGTGAGGTTAATGCGGTGCCAAGTTCTTTAAAACTTATTCGCATTGGTACAAGCGGCTCACTGCAAGATGAATTGAAAGTAAATGACATCCTTATATCTTCATATGGGCTGGGTCTCGATAGCTTAATGCAATTTTATGAGTATGAAGAAAATGATGAGATTTCAAACATGCTTAATACCATTGATGAGCAATTAGAACTATTGTTTGTTAATCCATATTTATTTAAGGCTCCCGGTGATTTGTTTTCACAGTTTGGCAAGCATTTTAATTCAGGCATTACAGCAACTTGCTGCGGATTTTATGCTCCGCAAGGTCGTATGCTCAGGGCTGAGGCTAAATACGAAGATTTGATTAAACGCTTATCAAATATTGAGGTTAACGGACTACGTGTAAAAAATTTCGAGATGGAAACCGCTGCTTTATATGGTATGGCCACATTGCTAGGCCATCAAGCTGTTTCGGTTAATGCTATCTTAGCCAATAGGGTCAATCATACCTTTAGTCATGATCCAGATTTAGTTATAGAAAATACGATTAAAAAGGTTTTAGAAATCATATAACCGTCCTTATTAATCTATTGTAAGGTCTAGTTATTTGCCAAGCAGATAATTATGAGTGGTAGCTAATATTGTGGTTTTAATTTTTACCACATGATTTTAATCAATTATTCATTGGTGTAATGTAAAATTAGTCACTGAATAACAGCAGATTAAATTTATATTTTTTCCTCTTATCGAAATCGTTATTTTTGCTCCCACTTCGCAATTGAACAACCTTACATATGACGACCAATTCAATAGTTGAAAAGATATTGGCCAATGCAGGCCAAACTTTCCAGAATTTAACACCTGCACAATTGGTGCAACACGCCATTAAAAATGGGGAAGGTGTATTAACTCATACTGGTGCATTAATGGCCGACACCGGTGAATTTACTGGCCGATCACCAAAAGATAAATTTTGTGTGGCTGATTCAAAAACAGAAAACACAGTATGGTGGGGAGATGTAAATCAAAAGTTTGAACCTGCAAAGTTTGATGCTTTGTTAAACAAAGTAATTCAGCATTTTGAAGGTAAAAATATTTATTCTCGCGATGCTTATGCATGCGCTGATCCTAACTACCAATTAAACATCCGTGTATTTAATGAAACGGCATATCATAATTTGTTTTGTAACAACTTGTTTTTACGCCCTACAACAGATGAATTGAAGGATTTTGCTCCTGAGTGGTTAATTATTAATGCTCCTAGCTTCAAAGCTGTTGCTACTGAAGATGGAACACGTCAACATAATTTTACCATGATTGATTTTACGCGTAAAATTATTTTAATTGGTGGTAGCGCCTACACAGGCGAAATGAAAAAAGGTATCTTTACTGTATTAAACTATATTTTACCTGAAGAAAAGGGTGTATTGTCTATGCACTGCTCTGCTAATATTGGTAAAGACGGAGATACTGCCATTTTCTTTGGTTTATCAGGTACAGGTAAAACTACTTTATCTGCCGATCCTGAGCGTAAATTAATAGGTGATGATGAACATGGTTGGGCTGATAACACCGTATTTAACTTTGAAGGAGGTTGCTATGCTAAATGTGTTGATTTAACCAAAGAAAAAGAGCCTCAAATTTTTGATGCCATTCAGTTTGGTTCCTTGTTAGAAAATACCCGTTTTTATCCAGGAACCACAACGGTTGATTATACCAATATTTCTGTTACAGAAAACACCCGTGCTGCATATCCAATAAACTTAATTGATAACATTGCAATACCTTCGATAGGCAAAACACCTGAAAATATTTTCTTCTTGACAGCTGATGCGTTTGGGGTATTGCCTCCAATATCTAAATTAAATGCCGGTCAAGCGATGTATAGCTTTATTAGTGGTTATACTGCTAAAGTTGCAGGTACAGAGGCCGGTGTTACCGAGCCACAGGCTACTTTCTCAGCTTGCTTTGGTCGTGTATTCTTGCCATTACATCCCGGTAAATACGCTAAAATGTTAGGCGATAAATTGAAAGCTAATCCGAACATTAACGTGTGGTTAATCAATACCGGTTGGACAGGTGGCGCTTATGGCACAGGCTCTCGTATGAAATTATCATACACCCGTGCTATGATTACTGCTGCTTTAAATGGTGAATTAAACAATGTTGCATACGAAAACCATGCAGTATTTGGTTATGCCATGCCAACTGCTTGTCCTAATGTACCTGCTGAGTTATTAAATCCACGTAATACTTGGGCTGATAAAGTGGCTTATGATGCTCAAGCAAATAAATTAGCAAACATGTTTGTTAAAAATTTCGAACAATATGCTGCCGGTGTTGATGCAGAAATTTTAAACGCTGCACCTAAGGCAACTCAAAATGCTTAATTAGTTTTAAATTACGTCTTAAAATATTCGTTCCTTTATATGCCCCTAAAAAGTAACTTTTTAGGGGCATTTTTATGTATTTATAAATCTGATTATCTATATAGTAAAGTTAAAATAATAAAAGCTTCTCCCTTTATATATTAGTTTTAAGGTTATATTTTTATGAATTACTTTTAATTTATCTCTTCATCTTTCTCCCTTGTAATAGTTGTTGTTAAATTGCATCCTATAATCTTTTTTAAATAGTTGATAGTCTTACTGTATTTTATTTGAATAACTTTCTAAAGCTAGATTATTGAATAATTTGAACAGTGTAGTTGTTTAGATTTTTTTTATTCAAGGGTAAAATACGTGATGGTCTTTTGGTAGTTATTATCAAAATATTTAGATAAATTTAATAGATGGTAATTGAAGAAAAGTTTAAGGTTACATAAACGGCAATTAAGATAACCATATACAAAAAAAGCCACCTACAAGGTTAGTAGACGGCTTTTTTATAATATAATTAAGATTGTTTTGTTCTATATCTCACGGTTAACGTCCCATTGCTCCATATAGTCTGCCACCCTGCGCAAGAATGAGCCTCCTAACGAACCATCAACCACACGGTGATCATAGCTTAAAGATAAGAACATAATATGACGAATGGCAATAACGTCACCCATCTCAGTTTCTAAAACGGCAGGTTTCTTTTTGATGGTGCCTGTTGCCATAATAGCTACTTGTGGTTGGCTAATAATTGGAGTTCCCATCACGTTCCCAAATCCACCTACATTGGTTAAAGTAAATGTTCCTCCTGATATCTCGTCGGGAGATAATTTATTTGTACGTGCACGATTAGCCAAATCATTAACCGTTTTGGTTAATCCAATCAGATTCATGTTGTCAGAGTTTTTAATTACGGGTACTATCAAGTTACCGCTTGGTAATGCGGCTGCCATTCCAATATTAATTTGTTTGCGTTTTACAATGTTTGTTCCATCAACTGCAATGTTTATCATCGGATAATCTTTGATAGCTTTTACTACGCACTCTATAAACATTGGTGTGAAAGTGATTTTTTCACCCTCTCTTTTCTCGAATACTATTTTGGCCTTGTCTCTCCATTTAACCATATTGGTAACATCTGCTTCAACAAAAGAAGTTACGTGTGGCGAAACATGTTTACTCATTACCATATTCTCGGCAATGATCTTACGCATCCTATCCATCTCAATAATTTCATCCCCCTGCATTAATGTTACCTTTGGCGCTTTAAATGCCAGCGCTTGGGCAGCTGGTTGCGATACAGGTGTTGTTGCTTTAGTAGCGTTTACTAGATTTGCTACAGGTGCATTGGTGCGGTTTTGTACATACGCTAAAATATCACGTTTTGTAACACGACCTTCATTTCCAGTACCTTCAATATTTTCCATTTCAGCCATGCTCACATTTTCTTCTTTAGCTATGTTCAAAACTAAAGGACTATAAAAGCGTGTACCACCGCCATTAATTGGTTTAGGTGTATTGATGGTATTAATTGCTGCAACAAAGGTTTTTTCAACCTCTACCACTGCAGTTTTTACTTCAGGTGCAGGGGCTGATGAACTTGCTGTTGCTCCCCCTTCTAATGCTAAAATGGCAATGGCAGCGCCTACAGGCACCACATCGCCTTCATTAAATAAACGTTTTATTAGTTTACCACCCTTAGGTGAAGGTACTTCAGAATCTACTTTATCGGTAGCTATTTCTAATACGGTTTCATCTGCAGCGATTATATCGCCTTCGTTTTTAACCCAGCGGATAATGGTTGCTTCCGCAATACTTTCGCCCATTTTGGGCATCACCAATTGAAATTCAGACATAATATTTAGTCAGTTTAAGCATTAGGGAAAATTAACACAGTACTATTTCTTTGAAAATGTGCTGTTTGCTAATTTTACACTTGTAAATGTTTGGGCAAATTTAATTTTTTGCCCGACTTATGCCAATGATTATTAAACTTATCCCATATATTATTATGAAGCCGTTTATTGCATAACACTTTATGTTTTACAGTACCCGACTTTAATTGCATTACTAGTGCTTAATATTTATTGGAGTTAAACTTAGGTTTACTGCTTAATTTTTTATGGCCTTGCGCTCTGTTTTCGCTTCTTGGAGCTTCACCTTTAAATTTCCGTCCACTATTATTGTTACTAGTGGCTTTTGATTGTGTCTGGTGTTCACCCTTTTTTTGATGCCTTCTATCATTTGTGCTTTTTGGCACAGGAGTGAAATCCTGCATCGGGTATGGATGGCTTTCAATTACAGGTATTTTTTGCCCAATCAATTTTTCAATATCACGGATGTATTCTCGTTCTTCAGCATCACAAAAACTTATTGCAATACCACTTGCTGCAGCGCGTCCGGTTCGTCCAATACGATGCACATATGTTTCCGGTTGATTTGGTATTTCATAATTAATCACGTGGCTTAAATTGTCAATATCAATTCCTCGTGCAGCAATATCTGTTGCAACCAAAGTTTTTATAACCCCATTTTTAAAATCGTTCAATGCGTTTTGACGAGCATTTTGAGATTTGTCTCCATGTATGGCGGCTGTTTTAAAACCTTGTTTGGTTAAGTCTTTTGCAATCCTGTCTGCGCCATGTTTGGTGCGTGCAAAAATCAAAACGCTATGCATGTCTTTCTTCTTGAGTAAATCAATAAGCAAAGATTTTTTATTCGTCTTGTCAATGTAGTACAATTGTTGAGTTACTTTTTCTGCTGTTGATGATACAGGAGCAACCTGAACTTTAACTGGATTGTGCAGAATAGTGTTCGCTAGCTTAACAATTTCAGGTGGCATGGTGGCTGAAAAAAACAATGATTGTTTTTGCTTAGGTAATTTCGACAATACTTTTTTAACATCATGCACAAAGCCCATATCAAGCATGCGGTCTGCCTCATCTAACACAAATAATTTGACATGGTTTAAGTCTACAAAGCCTTGCTGCATCAAATCCAATAACCTTCCCGGAGTTGCAATTAGAATATCAATACCGTGTTTTAATGCATTGGTTTGGCCATGTTGAGAAACACCACCAAATATTACTGTATGCTTAAGACCTGTGTATCTTCCATAGGCTTCAAAGCTATCACCAATTTGTATGGCTAGTTCTCGGGTAGGAGTAAGTATTAAAGTTGATGTTAGTTTACGCTTGCGTTCTTGTTCGCGTTGGTTGTACAATAATTGTATAATAGGAATAGCGAATGCTGCTGTTTTACCTGTGCCTGTTTGTGCACAGCCTAATAAATCTTTTCCTTGTAATAATGATGGAATAGCTTGCGCTTGTATAGGAGTTGGATTGGTGTAACCTTCCTCTTTAAGTGCTTTTAAAATGGGATCAATTAAATTTAATTCGTCAAATGTCATGTTATATATAAAGTACTATTAATGTGTAAGCGTACTTAATACAAAGGTATGGCTAATTAGTGGAATACCTTTATTATATTCCACTAACTAACGTTTTGATACAAATATCAAATAGCTTCAAGTAACATTTTTCGTAACATATCCAATCCTTGTATGGCACTTCTATGTATTGTTCTTTCGCGATGATCACCCATGTTAAATTGTTTTGCAATTGTTCCTTTTGTTCCGCTTACTGCTATCCAAACAGTTCCAACTGGTTTATCTGGGGTGCCTCCATCTGGTCCTGCAATTCCACTTGTGGCAATCGCATAATCTGTGTTTAATTTTTTTCTTACCCCTTCTGCCATTTGTTTTATGCAAGCTTCGCTTACCGCACCTTTGGTATTTAAAGTTTGTGCAGATACGCCAAGTTCATTTATCTTTACTTCGTTTGAATAGCTGATAATACTTCCCATATAGTAAGTTGAGCTTCCTGGTACTGATGTGATAAGATGTGAAATGTATCCACCAGTACAACTTTCTGCAGTTGATAAAGTTTTATTTAATGATTTTAATAATACACCAACAACTTGTTCTAATGAGTCATTTTCTTCGCCATAAATATATTCACCTATGATATCATATAATTGGGCGATAATTCCATCTATTTCTTCTTTTATGGTTGAATAATGAATATGCGTGCCGCTAAGTCTTAACCTTACCATGCCTACTGCAGGTAGGTATGCTAATTTAATGTGAGGAGGTAAATTGGTTTCAATTGTTTCTATTTTTTGAGCTAAAAAACTCTCCCCTATATTACAAGTTAAAATGGTACGATGAATAATTATAGGTAATGAAAGACGTTTATGAAAGCGAGGTATACATTGCTCTTCAAAAATCACTTTCATTTCAAATGGCACCCCAGGGATGCTAATGAAAACTTTCCCGTCTTCATCAAACCACATTCCAGGAGCAGTTCCACTTCTATTAAAAAGCACTTCACAGTTTTTAGGCACCATTGCTTGTGCATTATTACTATCAACCATAGGTAAGTTTCTAAGTTTGAAGATATCTCTTACCCATGTTAATACTTCTTGATTTAAAATAAGTTCGGTATTAAAGTAATTGGCAAAAGCATGTTTAGTAATATCATCTTTAGTTGGACCTAAACCACCTGTAGTTATAATAATATCGGCTCGCTTTTTTGCACTATTTAATGCATTAATGATGGCCTGTTCATTATCAGAAACAGAAGTACGATGTACAACCTGAATGCCCATTTTGCTTAGTTCTTGTCCTAGCCAACTAGAGTTTGTATCTATGATTTGGCCTATTAAAATCTCATCTCCAATTGTGATGATTTCTGCATGCATATTGTTCTTTTATTATTGTTTCAATAATAGTTACTGTTTATGTTTTTTGCTTAATAGGTGCTTTATTTTTTTTTATTAAATGAAAAAAAGTGTGAATAACCACATTGAATATTTAGGACCTTTTTTCAATAAATAAATAATTATAAAATGGTTTGTATCGATTTAATTTTTTTTCGCTTTTAAACGTTGTGTTTTTATAGTCGATATATAAACAATCTGAATCAAGTGTAAAAAAAAATATACACGAAAAGTATTTTTACGTTGTTGTAATAGTTGTTATGTCGTAAGCAATGTTATTTGTTTGATATTATAATACGTACTTCATGTAATGTTTGAAGATGCCTGTATTGACAGTAGTTAACAATGGTTGGTCCTTACATAAAATTTATTTTTTTATTTGAATTCATGATGATTTTATCAGGGTGTGAATATGTTGTGGCTAACAATTTTATGTGTGATTAGTACAACTAATATCTCTTCAAAATGCCTGATAAACCAATACTTTGTTGAATATAAATATGGTTATCAACAAAACAACGTGGCTATTTTTAGTAACTGATTGTGAGCATGTATTTGAAATGTATAAACACTCGTATAAATTTGTTCATGTAATCAATCAAATAAATATTTAAAACATGGCAACTAAGAAAACTAAAAAAGCAGCACCTGCAAAATCTGCTGCTCCTAAAAAAGCCGCTGCACCAAAAAAAGCAGCACCTAAAAAAGCAGCACCTAAAAAAGTAGCGCCCAAGAAAGCAGCACCTAAAAAGGCAGCACCTAAAAAGGCAGCACCTAAAAAAGCTGCACCTAAGAAAGCTGCACCTAAAAAGGCTGCACCTAAGAAAGCTGCACCTAAAAAGGCTGCACCTAAGAAAGCTGCACCTAAAAAGGCTGCACCTAAGAAAGCTGCGCCTAAGAAAGCTGCTTCTAAGAAATAAAATTAGGAATAACTCTTTTCTAAAAAATCCCGTTGCTTTGGCACGGGATTTTTTATTTATATTGCACGTATCATCATTCATTTAGTATGTACGTTAAAACTGTGGTAATCCTTTTATGCATTACAATGCTTCTCCCTTTTTTGGGTTGTAAGGCAAAAAAGTGTCCTACCTTTGATGGTACAAAAGGAGGAAACCGTGTGGAATATAAGAAGAACGGCTTAGTAAGAAAGCGCAATTAAACCTTTGAACTACTTTTCACATTTTTTTGTTGATGGAAAAGATAATCAACATGAATATAATACGGGGTTATTATTACCTGATATTACCCGTGGTAAAATAAAATCGTTTCGACACTTGCAATTATTTACTACATCTTCAAATCAAAACTTTTTCAATGGATGTGCAGCCCATTATCATGCAGATAAAAAATTTCATGCGTCCGAATTTTTTAGTAATATTTTACATCAATCTTCTTTGATAATAAATAATGCTAAGTTTAATAATGATCTAAATAGGAAGTGGTTTCTTGCGCATATATTAGCCGAGTTAATGCTAGATAGGATATTGGTAAGAATGTATCCTGAAATGCTTCATAAGTTCTATAATTCACTTGAATCTATTAATGATAGTGACTTGGCTTCCTATTTAACTTTATACGGAATGAAAGATGTTCAAGAATTTTTCGAGTTTTTTAACCATTTTCGTAAAGTACAATACATATATTATTATGCAGATAATAATAAATTTGTGTATTCGTTAAACAGAATTATGATAAAGGCAGGGATTACACCTATAAGCGATTTTAACCAAGAAGTTTTGTGTGATGCGGCCCTTTTGTTAGAGGAAAAACTAAAAGAAGATACAACTAGTTTGATTATAAATTTAAAACAAAGTATACAATGGTGAAGCTGTGTAAAATTGTTACAGCATTAATATTATTTCTAGGCCTTACTCCAATGGTTCATGGTCAGGTTTATAAATACAGTAATGAGTTTTTATCTTTAGGTATAGGTGCTAGAGCCTATGGCATGGGAGGTACAGTTATATCCTCTGTTAATGATGTGACTGCCGGTTATTGGAATCCTGCAGGATTAGTTGAAATAAAAGATAATATCCAGCTAAACTTCATGCACAATGAACAGTTTGCCGGAATCGCTAAACACGATTACGGTGCTGGTTCATTTAAAATAAATGATAAAAGCGTTATGGCCTTTGGTGTTATAAGATATGGAATAGATGATATACCTAATACACTAAATTTGTTTCAAAATGGTGTTGCTGATTATTCACGTATTGTAAATTTCTCGGCAGTAGATTATGCCTTTATTGGCTCTTATGCTAGGGTACTACCTTTTGAAGGTTTGACAGCAGGTGGAAATGTAAAAATAATAAGGAGGGTAGTAGGCGATTTTGCTAATGCTTGGGGATTTGGTTTTGATTTAGGTGTGAAATATAAATATAAGAAATGGAATTTAGGTGCCGTATTACGTGATGCAACTTCTACATTTAATGCTTGGCAATACACCTTTAGCGAGCAAGATAAACAAATATTTGTGGCTACTAATAATCAACTTCCATCTAATAATTTAGAGCTTAGTGTACCAAAATTCGGGTTAGGTTTTAACCGTAAATTTAATGTATACAAAGAAATTGTTTCTATTCAACCTGAGCTAAATGCAGAGTTCACATTTGATGGTAAAAGAAATACTTTGATTGGTTCTGATTTTACAAGTATTGATACCAAAATGGGTGTAGAGGCGGGATATAAAGAATTTGTTTTTTTACGTGGAGGGATAAGTCAATTTCAAACTAAGAAAAATATAGATGGAACCGAAACCTATACTGTTGTGCCAACATTGGGTATCGGAATTATATTAAATAATCTAAGTGTTGATTATGCGCTCGCTGATGTTGGTAAAGGATCGGGTACTTTACCCTTCTCTAATATCATTTCTTTAAGATTGAGTATTAACCGCCAAAATTAAATTCTTCAGACTAACCTAAATTGTTATTTTCGCTACCAAATAAATAGATATGCGTAAATTTTTATTGTGTACCCTCATTTTCTTTTCTTCAACTTCTTTTGGTCAGAGCATAGACGACTCATACTACAGTGTAACTATAGGAGGCGGATTAACAGGTGCCACAACAAACTCAAGTTCAAGTTTAATTTATGATGACCGCCAAAATTTAACCTACGAACAATTTAATAATGACGCTAAAAATAACCAAACAATGCGCTTAAACTTTAGCGCGCATGCTTGGTATAATAAAACGTTAGGTTTTAACTGGACGATGCAGGCCGGTTTAGGCTACTTAGATATGGGTTTTAGAAGAGCACAAAATAATTTGCAGGATGGAGATTTAATACATAAGGAGATTGGTCCAGGCAAGATTTTAGATAAAACAAACATAGAAAAAAACATAAATTACGACTACCGGTTTCATTACCTAGATATTCCTGTTTGGTTCAATTATGAGTTGTATAAAAGTAAAGATTATAAAACTAGGTATCAACTTACCGGTGGAGTTGCCGCTAACGTTTTAATAAAACATCAACTCACTGCTCGGTTAGATAATTTTACAATTGATGATAAAGATAAATTTCAGATCAATAATACAGGATATGAAGCCCGCGCATTTAATATGCAAGTAAATTTAGGGTTCAAGGTTATCCATAAACTTGATAAAGAAACCACTATTATCGTCCAACCAATTTATACTATTCACCCAATGAGTGTTACTGGTGGTCAAATTGATGTGATGCCTTACAGCGTTATGGTGCATGCCGGATTAGTCCTTGATTTAAACAAATTCAAAGATTAGTGTCTGTTATTAATCGTTTTAATGTAAGAGTATATGGGTTATTGATGAATGAAATAAACCAAATTTTGGTGGTTCATGAGCAAATAAATGATTTTAAATTTACCAAATTTCCTGGAGGTGGCCTTGAGTATGGAGAGGGTATAATCGATTGCTTGATCAGAGAATTTGATGAAGAAACGGGATTAGACATTAATGTTATTGAACACTTTTACACTACAGATTTTTTTCAATCTAGTGAATTCAAACCTAATGATCAGCTGATATCAGTTTATTACAAAGTAGCAGCAAAAAATGATTGGAGAACAGTTAAGCTAGAAGATCAAGTATTGAACATTGGAAATAGGACAGAGCTACTAAGATTCGAGTGGGTTGAGTTGCATCAATTAAATCGTGAACTTATGACTTTTCCTATTGATAAATTTGTTTGTAATAAATTAATTGACCGTTAATAATGTAAAATTAGTTATAAGTATAAAAGCCCCCTTAAGTTAACTTAAGGGGGCTTTTGATTGTGTAAAATTATTGCTCTTTATTTAAAACTAACAGTGGCGTTTTGGTGTGGTAAGCCATTCTTTTGCTTAAACTGCGGTGAAATAATCTATCGAAAAAACCTCTTTTGTGTTTTGCCATAACCAACAAATCAATATCTTGTTCATCAATATGTTTATCTATTGTACTCATTACATCGCCACTTTCTTCGTTTATCAAGGTAATATTGTGTTTAGACAAACTCTCTTTATTTTTTAAGAAGTAGTTGTTATCGGCATTAAAGTACCTGTCGTAATCATTTTTAACATGTAAAACGGTGACCTTTGCATTATTTAATTCTGCAAAATATAACATACGCGTAGCAGCGGGTAACTCAGGCTCATTAAAATCGGTAGAGTACATAATATGCTTAATAGGTTTATAAGCATGATTAGGGGGGATAACCAAAACAGGTACTGTAGACTTTCTAATTACAGAGGCTGCATTGCTTCCAACTAATATTTCAGCTAAACCACTGGCTCCTGTTGTGCCCATTACCACTAAATCAATGGGGTGCGAATTGCAGAATGTCATAACTTCATCAGCTACAAATCCAGTTGTTGAGTGGAAGTGGCAAACCACCGAACTATCTTTAATAAAACTCGACTTTAATTTGTTAACTCCTTCTTGTTCTAATTTTTTAATCTCATCAATAAATATTTGATAAGCCTCAGCAGGAAATGAAGGATCAGCAATTGGAATTTGCTTAATATGTAGAATGTGTAATTCAGAACCACATTTTTCTGATAATTTAACAGCGTACTCCAACGCATTGTTGGCTACATCTGAGAAATCGGTTGGGAGTAGAATAGCGTTGATCATAATGGTGATATTTGTTTAACCAAAGTTAATCTTCTATTGTTTAAAAAATATCAAATTGAGAATAATCAGGAAAACATTATTTATCCATTAAGGCTTTCTCATGCTTTTTATTGGCTAGTTGTCCGCAGGCTGCATCAATGTCTTTTCCTCTACTTCTTCTTACCGTTGCTATCACTCCGTTTCGTTCCAAGTAACGTTGAAATTGGTCTACTTTTGTAGCATCTGCTTTACTAAACGCTCCGTCTCCAATCGGATTGTACTCTATAATATTTACTTTTGCAGGTACCTTTTTACAAATGGCAACCAACTCTTTAGCATCCTGTATGCTTTCATTAAAGTCTTTAAATGCGATGTACTCAAAGGTTAATTTCCCTTTTGCATTTTCTCTAAAATAGGCCAATGCATCAATTACGCTTTCTAAACTATTGCTTTCGTTAATAGGCATAATTACATTTCTTTTTGTATCGTTGGCTGCATGTAAAGAAAGCGCTAAATTAAATTTAACCTTGTCATCGGCAAGTTTTTTAATCATTTTTGCAATGCCCGCAGTGCTAACTGTTATGCGATCGCTTGCCATGTTTAACCCATCTTCGCCAGTTATTTTATCAATAGCAGAAAGTACATTGTTGTAGTTCAATAAAGGCTCACCCATACCCATGAAAACGATATTGGTAAGCGCAATGCCGTAATGTTTTTGTGCCCACTCGCGTATGTGTATCACCTGATCATATATTTCTGCTGGAGTAAGGTTACGTATTCTATCCATTTTACCAGTAGCACAAAATTTACATGTTAAGCTGCAGCCAACTTGACTCGAAACGCAAGCAGTCATCCTATCTTCGGTAGGTATTAATACCCCCTCAATTAAATGTCCGTCATGTAAACGAAAACTACTCTTAATGGTACGGTCCTTACTCACTTGTTTATCCACTACCGTTATTGCATGTATGACAAAATGCGCTTTTAGTTTTTCACGTAACTCCTTACTCAAGTTACTCATTTCATCAAAACTATGTGCGCTTTTTTTCCATAACCATTCATATACCTGGCCTCCTCTAAAAGGCTTCTCTTCCATTTGGGTAAAGGTTTCTTTTAGTTCGGCTAAACTAAGGGAGCGTATATCTGTTTTGGCTTGAGGTGCTTGCATCATCGTTACAAAGATAAACCATAAATTAAGATTATTAATGTTCGCATGCATTAATGCCGTTGCTTTTATTATTTTTGCGACTTACTAAATTATTGCTCCAAATCACATGAGTCATATACAGCATTTAAGCGAACAAGAGATTCTACGTAGAAACAAATTGGTAGAGCTTGAGAAAATGGGAATCAACCCTTATCCAGCCGAACTTTTTGATGTTAATGTTTCGGCCAAAGAGATATTAGAAAACTACGAAAATCTAAAGATAGAATATAAAAATGTAAGTATTGCGGGTCGTTTGATGAGTGTGAGAGATATGGGCAAGGCTTGTTTTATAGTGATACAAGATGCGACAACTAAAATTCAAGTTTATTTAAGAGGCGATGATATTTGTCCTGGCGAAGACAAATCGCTTTATGCTATTGTATTTAAAAAGTTGATTGATATAGGTGATATCATTGGTATTAAAGGCTATGTATTTACTACCAAAACAGGCGAAACCACCATACACGCTCAAGAGTTTACATTATTAGCTAAGGCACTTAAACCGCTTCCAATTGTAAAAGAAAAAGATGGTGAAGTATTTGATGCCGTAACCGATCCTGAGTTTCGCTACCGTCAACGCTATGTCGATTTAATTATTAATCCTGCTGTAAAAGATACTTTTGTTAAACGCACTCAACTGGTTAATACCATCCGAGATTTTTATAACGAAAAAGGATACTTAGAGGTTGATACCCCAGTGCTTCAAGCCATACCAGGAGGTGCGGCAGCGCGCCCGTTTGTAACCCACCATAACTCGTTAGACATACCTATGTATTTGCGTATAGCAAATGAGTTGTATTTAAAACGACTAATTGTTGGTGGATTTGATGGTGTTTATGAGTTCTCTCGCAATTTCCGTAACGAAGGAATGGACAGAACTCATAATCCTGAATTTACAGTACTGGAATTATACGTAGCCTATAAAGACTACAATTGGATGATGGATTTAACAGAGGAATTAATTGAAAAAATTGCCATGCAACTTCATGGTAAAACAGAAGTACAAGTGGGCGATAAATTAATTGATTTCAAACGTCCGTTTAAACGTGTTACCATGTTCGATTCTATTAATGAATTTACAGGAATTGACATCAGTGGTATGGATGAGGCCCAGTTAAGAGTAGCTTGTAAGCAATTACAAATAGAGGTTGATCCCAATGTGGGAAAGGGTAAATTAATTGATGAAATTTTTGGTGCAAAATGTGAAGGCAATTACATTCAACCTACCTTTATTACTGACTATCCGGTTGAAATGAGCCCACTTACAAAAAAGCACAGAACCAAAGCTGGATTAGTTGAGCGTTTTGAGTTAATGGTAAACGGCAAAGAACTTGCTAATGCGTATTCTGAGTTAAATGATCCTATCGATCAACGTGAGCGCTTTGAAGAGCAAGTTGCTTTAATGGAGAGAGGCGATCACGAGGCCATGTTTATTGATCACGATTTTTTACGTGCTTTGGAATATGGCATGCCACCAACCGCAGGTATTGGGATTGGTATCGACAGATTGGTAATGACTATGACAAACAATCTATCTATTCAAGATGTGTTGTTCTTCCCTCAATTACGCCCTGAAAGGAATGAGGGCAGCAATGAGATTGAACAATAAACCAAATTTATAACTATTCTTATGTTTTAAAAAAACCTGCAGGTTAAAACCTGCAGGTTTTTTATTTATAATAGTGATATATTGCAGATACTAAGAATTACTTAGCTTATAAAAAGTAAACAATTCTTGTAATTGATATTAGATGTTTATCAACCCCACTTAACCAATAAACATTTTAAATGAAAGATAAAATTAAAGCAGTAATTCTTGATGATGCCGACAATATGCGCATCGTTCTCAAAAAACTATTAAGCACGTTTGATAAAATTCAATTAGTTGGGGAGGCTGCAGATTTTGAGGAGGCTAGAAACATTATTGGTAAAGAAAGGCCAGACCTTTTGTTTTTGGATATTGACTTAAATGGATTATCAACTCTAGATTTAATGAATAGTGTAGGCTATCAGCCAATGGTCGTTTTTATTGCTTCAAACACAGATTTTGCGATAAATGCTTTTGAGTTAAATGCGGTTGATTATTTGCTTAAACCAATAAGTATAGAACGACTAAGAAAGGCAATAGAGAAAGTAACCAATAGGTGGGATGATTCTTATTTTAAAGACGATTTTAATTCTAAGTTTACCTCAGAACACATTATTTTATTAAGTTTTGATAATAAGATGAGTTTTGTGCGTGTTAAGGATATAAATTACATAGAGGCATACGGAAATTACACTAAAGTTAACTTAGCTGATGGTAAATTGAGTGTAACCTATAACTCTATTAAAAATTGGCTCACTTCCTTACCTGAAGATCTATTTATTCAAATTCACCGTTCAACTATCGTAAATATTCGCAATGTTGCTAAAATAGAAAAGTGGGCAAACGACACAGGAAGGCTGCATTTAAAAGGGATTATCAAGCCTTTTGAGATTAGCAGAAACTACTTTTTTCAGATTAAGAAAAAGTATAAAATGTAAAAATCCTGTAATCACAGGATTTTTTTATGGGTTAATGTTATTAAATCGGGCTAAGATACCAAGGGGTAATTTAATTCCGCTTTGGGCGTTTAAGTATACCTCTCCCAAGTCTAAATTTTCAACATTCCTGAAGTTCGTCTGTATCAAGTTTTCTAATATCAATGGACTTAATCCTAAAGAATATACATTAAGCACTAAAAAATGTTTTTCATCTAATAGGTTTGATATATCGGCTAAAATTTCATTAATAGAATCTTCTAGTTTCCAACGTTCGCCATTAGTACCTATGCCATAAGCCGGTGGGTCTAAAATAATACCATTGTATTTCTTTCCCCGTTTTACTTCTCGTTTTACAAATTTTAATGCATCTTCAACCACCCAACGTATGTCTTTTAGGTTGGATGATTCCATATTTTCACGACTCCAATTGATTACTTGTTTTATACTGTCAACGTGAGTTACATCACCGCCTGCTGCTTTTGCTGCCAAAGATGCCCCACCAGTATACGCAAATAAGTTTAGTATACGTGGCTGCTCAACTTCAAGTTTTTTTACAGTGTTAAAAATAAAGTCCCAGTTTAAAGCTTGTTCCGGGAAAATACCAACATGCTTAAATGATGTTAATGACAAGTTAAACTTGATGGACAAATCACCGTAATTGTACCCAATCTTCCACTTATCTGCAATAGGTTTATTTTTCTTCCATTCTCCTGCATGGCTTCCCTTTTGTATAAATTTAACATCTGCAAGTTTGTTCCATTCCTGTTCACTGTATTGTTTCTGCCATAGGGCCTGCGGCTCGGGTCTGCGCAAAACAATATTGCCAAAGCGCTCTAATTTCTCTAGGTCACCACAATCGAGCAACTCATAATCTTTCCAATTTTCTGCAGTAAACAGGTTCATTTGTTTAAAATATAAACCGCAAACTTAAGGGAATAAAGTGTTATTTATTTGCAATAAATGTTTGTTTATTTTAGTATACTTCTTTCTTTTCTTTTGATTGTATAGAAAATATCATTTCCTTCACGAACTATTAAAGTTATAGCATATGGTAACTACTGTTCATGCCTTAATTATTGAAGACGATACTTCATCGGTAACACTTTTAAAGGAGTTTTTAAAAGATTTCCCTTATATCGGGCTATTGGGTGAGGCCTCTAACATAAAGGAGGCGAAGACTTTAATTAATGATAATCCGAATGTTGATTTGATATTTATGGATATTGATTTGAAGGGTACCAATGCTCTAGATTTATTGAAATTGCTTGATCCCCAAACTAAGATTTTATTTATTTCTGCGTATCCTGATTTTGCAGTGAAGGCATTTGAATACAATACAATAGACTATGTTGTTAAGCCAATTAGCCGAGATAGAATAAAGAAAGCCATTAGCCGCTTAGGTGTATTTGGAAATGCTGACAAAAAAGATTTCGAAGAAAAACTTGCAAAACATTCTTCTAAATTTGGTATTGATAATATGGTTTTAATGAATATTGATAATGAGTTGAAATTCATCAAAATAAAGGATATCAACTATATCGAAGCCAAAGGAAACTATACATACGTGGCACTAAATGATGGTAAATCTTTCACCACCTACGGTTTAATCAAACTGTGGGAAGATAAGTTACCAAATGATGACTTTTTTCGCGTGCACAGGTCAACAATTGTTAACCTACACAATGTGCTTAAAATAGAGCGTGGCAACTATGATACTGGTGTTTTGTATTTAAATGGAGTAGATCAACCATTTGAGGTTAGTCGTAACTATTTTTCAATGATTAAAAATAAATTTAAGCTAACGTCTACGCTATAAATATTTCCGATAGCTACAATAGAAATACAATTGTTATCAGTATTAACCCACCATTTACCTATTCATCGGGTTTTCCGACCTATTAGCCAATCATTTGGAAAAACTTGAAGGTGGTGATAAAAGGAATTATATTCAAATTGTCAATCAACTTTCTAAAAAGGCGCTTTTACTCAATGAAAACCTATTTTGGTGGCTTAAGGTTTATGCTGAAAAATATTACGCCAATCAAGCAAAAGGCTGACCTTGCAGAGTTAATTAATGGCGGGTTAAGTTATTCTAAAAAAATGAATTACAACATCAACAGTTTGACTTAATGCCTACGCTTAATAATGGCTACATTGTTATTGCAGATAAGTTATGCTTCAAAATGTTATTAATAATTATCGCTGAACATTATCGAATATTCACCCGCTGGACAAAACGTAATTATTAGCCTTTCAAAACATAATGGGTTTAATCTGCAACTTAATATGTAAAATGTTTGTGTAGAAATCCCATCTGAGCAAACCATAAGTTTTGTAAATAAGACAGGTATAGTAGCCTTGAATGCCAAGCCTAATCAGCCTGGACTTTCGACATTAAGAACGCTCTGTTCATTGATGGAAATTCCAATATCCTTGTCGATAATATGAAACCAACTCGAGGTAAAACCATCTATTAAGCATTAATAAGTGAAGGATAGCATATCAATATTAACTGCTTTTGGTCAAGTAATCAACTGTTTATATACTCAATTTAAACAAAGTAAATAAACAGCTATTATAAAATTTAAACGTTTTGAAAGCTTAATAAACCTTATATTTTTGCAGTAAATAAAACGCAATGAGATCAATTCAATTTAGAGAAGCTTTGCGCGAAGCTTTGAGCGAAGAAATGCGCAAAGACCCTAATATTTTTTTACTGGGTGAAGAAGTAGCAGAGTACAATGGTGCCTATAAAGTAAGTCAAGGTATGCTTGATGAATTTGGAGCCAAAAGAATTATAGATACTCCAATCGCAGAATTAGGTTTTGCAGGTATTGGTGTTGGTGCTGCAATGAATGGCCTGCGTCCAATTGTTGAGTTCATGACTTTTAATTTTAGTTTGGTAGCAATTGACCAAGTGATTAACGCAGCTGCTAAAATTTATCAAATGAGCGGAGGGCAATTTAATATTCCAATGGTATTTCGTGGTCCAACAGGATCTGCTGGTCAATTGGGTGCGCAACACTCTCAAGCCTTTGAAAATTGGTATGCAAACTGTCCGGGTTTAAAAGTTGTTGTTCCTTCAAATCCATATGATGCAAAAGGTTTATTAAAATCTGCCATATTAGATAACGATCCGGTTATTTTCATGGAAAGCGAGCAGATGTATGGTGATAAAGGAGAGGTGCCTGAAGAAGAATATTATTTGCCAATTGGCAAAGCAGTCATTAAAAACGAAGGTACAGACGTCACGATTGTAAGTTTTGGTAAAATTATTAAAGTTGTTTATCAAGCAGCAGAAGAGTTAGCCAAAGATGGAATTAGTGTAGAAGTGATAGATTTACGCACAGTTCGCCCTATAGATTACGATACGGTTGTTGAATCGGTGAAGAAAACCAATCGTTTGGTAATAGTAGAAGAAGCTTGGCCATTGGCTAGCATAAGCAGTGAAATTACCTACATGGTACAAAAAAATGCATTCGATTACCTAGATGCGCCAATTAGACGTGTAACAACAGAAGATACTCCATTAGGTTATGCCCCAACTTTTGTTCAAGCGTTTCTACCTAGTGTAGATAAGGTGGTTAAAGCTGTTAAATCTGTAATGTACAGGTAATTACAATAAATAAAAAAATCCCCGCTATCAATTGTGTTAGCGGGGATTTTTGTTTAATGATGTATTGGTAATTAGTTCAATACTAATTTTCTGATTCTTTTTAGAGGGCCACTACAATAAGTTTGATGGCAGTTAATACACTGATTGATGTAAGCAGTGTACATTTCTTTTTGTTTATTTGCAGGCACACTCATCATCGCTTTGTGAGCTTGTTGGAATAGACGTGCATTTTCATAAAACTGCGGTTGTAATACATCCGGATCTGTTGGTTCCACTAGATGAAAACGTATCAATGGAAACTCATTGGCATCAATTTGTTCGCCTGCCTCCACTTTGTCTTTCATTTTTTGTGCGTCATCAGCCATTTGTCTCATCATCAAAGCCATTGGCTTGTCTTGATTTGGATATTTAGTTGGTTTGGCGCAATCTTCAGAGGTATCTAATAAAGATTTAGATTCCATTTTTATGCTATCAACACCGGCTTTTGAGTCATGATTTGTATTTTGATTGCATGCAACTAAACCAAGGTAAATACCCATTACAGCAGTTATTCCAATTTTGTAATTCAAACCCCTTAATGTTATTTTAAAATGACTCCAATCGCTTCAAATACCAACTCTTTTTTAGGTGCGGTAATAGCAGTAATTTCCGCCTCGCCTTGTCCATCATCCTTTGCATATTCTTTAAGATCTGCTATAGATGTTTCTTCAACCTTAGCTACGCCCAATACAATTGCTGTTTTTCCATTGCAATCTTTTGGTACAAAAAACCCATAATCTTTAAAGGTAACACGCATGTTTGTTCCGTCAGCAGCTTTCAATTCCATCCAGCAGCCTTTTTTCTGGCAAACAGCTTCAACAGGAGCAGTAACTTTTACAACAAGTTCCTTTTTGTCGCCCATTAATGTTTTCATTTCTTCTATGGTAATTGCACTATCAGCGGTTATTGGGTCACCAAATTTTTCTGATTTAGCCGCAGATTGTTCTATCGATGTGCTATCTGTTTGAGAACCAGTTTGGTTGTTGCTTTGGCCGCACGAAAATACAAGTGTGGCTAATGTTACATAAAGTACTTTTTTCATTTCTTAATAAGAATTTAAATTAATGTATGCAAAGTAATTCCTTTATAGTCATAATTTACACTTAAATTAGATAAATTGTTTGAGCTAATAATTTGTGTAGTTATAATATTGTGTATATTTGCCTCCAGTAAATGGTATTGTGGCCGAGAGGCTAGGCTCAGCTCTGCAAAAGCTGCTACAGCGGTTCGAATCCGCTCAATACCTCCAAAGCCCTTCCTACTTGAAGGGCTTTTTTTTTGCTAGCTGCCTAATAAAAGGGCATAAAAAAAGCCGCTCAAGGCGGCTTTAATATTATGAATCGGTAAATTATTCCGCTTTCGTAAACGATTTTGATATTACGTTTCCATTGTCAGAAAATCTGATAAAATACAGTCCTTTTTCTAAATCACTAATATTTAAAGTAGTCTCATTGCTGCTGTGTGTAACTGATTTTACTTTTGCACCTAAAATATTATAAACTGTAACATCAATTGCTTTTGTTGTTGCATATTTTAATGTAATAACATCCTTTGCCGGATTAGGGAAAAAAGTGACTTCATTTTGTTTTTTAACATTATTTAAACCTGTTGCCCAACCTTTTGCCATCAGTGTTACAGTGTCGGCATTGTGCGAGCCGTTGGCGTAAGCCAAGCGTATTTTAACTGTTGCGTTACCCGGTACTGACTTGCTGAAGAAATCACCTTTTAAAGGGCCCGAATTGCCAATTGGAAGTTTAAACGAGGTGTTATAGCCTAATCCTAGGTTAGAAACACAATCATAAGGATCACAGAAATCAAACTGCCATCCTGTTGGGATATCAAAAGATATGATTGACCAGTTAATCATTGAATCAGCTATTGATGGCGAGTTGTTGGTTATTACACTTAAAGTAGTTTTTGGATTGTTATCATTCCCCCAGCCGCTTACGCTTATAGTTTTGCTGTTAAAAGACATCTGAGCTGAAGCATTGCCCAATGTAAAAACTAGGCCAATTATGTAAATAAGTTTTTTCATGGTAAAAAAATTACACTACAAAATAACAATTTTAATGGCACTTAATCAAACTAATTAAACTAAATATTCTCTTTTTAGCGGTTGAGAAAATTATTTATTGCCTTTTGCTAAATTAATCACTAATTATGCATACTAGAAAACTCAATTACTTAAACACATATTATGAAAAAACAATTACTAACATTAGCAGTAGGCGCTTTGCTGCTTTTTGCAAACAACGCCAATGCCCAGTATTATACCTTAGCTATTGCGGGTTCAAATCCGAAAGGGCTTAACGCTGATGGCGAGAATCCAGCTACTTTATTAACTGGTTGGGCAACTATTTGGACTGGTAATGGTACAGCAGCAGCTACTTTCAGTGCAAAAACACAGTTGCCATTTAGCTTTGTATTTAATGGAGACACGTTTACCCATTTTAAAGCTTCAAACTCTGGTAGTGTAACTTTTGATACTGCATCTACACTAATACCTGCTTATGGTAATACAACTTTACCTAGCGCATTAGTTCCTAATAACTCAATTAATATTTTAGGTGTAAAACCATCTAGTTGGGTAAGTGGAACAACCACATACAACAGTGCTGTAGTTACAAAAACATTTGGTACAGCTCCAAACAGACAATTCTGGATTCAATATAACTTTTTCTCTGAAGCAAATATTTCTACAGGATGGACTTATTGGTCTGTTGTATTAGAAGAAACTTCAAACAAAGTATACATCGTAGACATGAAAACGCTTTGTCTGAACAACGGAACTGTTTGTGGTAATAATGTAAAAGTTTCAGCTGGTCTTCAGATGAGCAATACAACTGCATACCCTATCACAGGTTCTCCTAATTTAGGTGCTAATAACTACTCAACTAATTTATTCGATGCTTCTGATAATAAATATTATGAGTTTATCAATGGAGTACAACCTACAGTTGATTTAACTGTATCACTGGTAAACAACGAAGCCATTAGCTTAAACAAACCAACTAAAATATACGGAAGTATTAATAATTTGGGAAGTCAAGCAGTAACTTCAATGACTATTAATTACCAACTAGAAAGTGATGCAGTTGTTTCTGCTAATTTAACTGGATTAAATATTGCTGCAAGTGGAGGTACTTATGTATTCACGCACCCAACTCCTTTAATTGTTACCACTGATGGTTCAAAAATGTTAAAAGTTTGGGCTACGAACATTAATGGTGGCGCTGATGCATTTCCATCAAACGATGTTTTATCTAAATATGTAATTGGAGCAGAAAACTTACGTAAATCTTTACACGAAATTTTCTCTTCATCTACTTGCGGACCATGTGCTCCTGGTAATGCCAACTATAAAAAAGTTGTAGGAGCTAGAGATAACAACTTATTCTCATCTATTAAGTATCAGCAGGATTTCCCAGGTACTGGAGATCCATATTCAACTACTGAAAGTGTAGCTAGAAGAAATTTTTATGCAATCAATTCAATTCCAAGAATGGAAGTTGATGGTAAATGGGATCAAAATGCTTCTTCATTTACAGATGCCGTGTTTAATCAATTCCAAGCGCTTCCTGCAGAAATTAGTATAGATGCAACTTATAAGGTTTTTGGCAAAACAGTTACTGCTGATATTAAGTTAAAATCTGCTATCAATATTACTGGTGATAATCACGTGTTACACGTTGCAATTATTGAAGGTAAAACAACAGCGAATTTAAAATCAAACGGAGAAAGAGAGTTCCTTCACGTATTGAAAAAAATGGTGCCTAATCAAAACGGCTCAGTGCTTACGGGTGGATTAGCTCTGGGTGTAGAGAAATCGTATACATTAGCATATGAATTTCCAGGCAATTACCGTTTAGCTCCAGATGGTGCAAATCCAATTAATTTAGCTATTGAGCATTCAGTAGAAGGCTTTGATGATTTAGAGGTAATTGTTTTTGTTCAAAATAAGACAACGAAAGCGGTCGTTCAGTCTACTAATGCGGAGAGAACTGCATATTATGCCTTAGGTTTAGGTGAAAAAGAAAATAGCATTAAAGCTGCAGTTTATCCTAACCCTGCTTCAAGTACATTCTCTATTGCTTCTCCAAATGCAGGTCGTTATGGTTACGTGCGTGTATTTGATATTAGTGGTAAAGAAGTAGTAGCAAACCAATTGGTTGAGTTTAACAACACACAAGTTGATGTTGCTAACTTACAAGCTGGTGTTTACTTTGTCGCTATCACTACAGATGGTCAAACTTCAACTCAAAAATTAGTTATTGCTAAATAATTAGCAACAATTTGATACAACAAAAAACGCCTCGCAATTTGCGAGGCGTTTTTTGTTTAACGCGTTTTCTAATGTTGCTATAAAGCGTGAGCAACAACTTCTTTAACTGCAGGAACCATGCGCGTTAACATGCCTTCAATTCCCCGTTTTAAAGTTACTGTAGATGATGGGCATCCACTGCATGAACCTCTTAACTCAACGGTTACTATACCATTTTCGAAATCTCTGAATGATATTTGTCCGCCATCAACTTCTACGGCAGGTTTAATGTAAGTATCTAAAATTTCTTTAATTTGTTCAACAATTACATTGTCGCTGCCGTAATCCTTAGTATTCTCAGCTGGTGCCTCTAAAGCAATGGGTTCACCAGCTGCCACATATGATTTCAGGAACTCTTTCATAATAGGAATAATTTCTTCCCAGTCAACTCCCGGAACTCGGGTTAGGGTTACAAAATTATTCATAATAAATACGCCTTGAACGAAACTAAACTCAAACAAGTTTTTTGCAAGTGGAGAGTAGGTAGTTGATTCTACAGTTGGAAAGTCGGCAGTTTGGTCAGGGAAAATCATGCGGTTAAACACGAACTTCATTGTTTCTGGATTTGGTGTGGACTCACTGTATACGTCTAAAAAATCTTTTATATCAGTCATAAATTTATTTATATATACCTACAAAGGTAACCAAGTTTTTATTTGTGGCTATTAGTTTTGATTATGATAATGGTTCGATGTTTATCCGTGCTTAATCAATTTTATTACGAAGAATGTTCCAAATCAGGTCTTGCTCAAACCCCTTTCCCGCAGCATATCGAGCTACTTTGGCTCTTTTACTCAATACGTTTTTATCTGTTGTTTCGGCCCATTTTTTATCAATTTGCTCGTTCAATGTTTGCCAATAATCTTGGTCGCTAATTTCATTAAGCGCCTTATTAAGGCAATATTCCGAAATGTCCTTTTGTTTGAGCGCTAATTTTATTTTTACTTTCCCCCAATTTTTCACCCTAAACTTACCTCCTGCGAACGCAATGGCAAATCGTTCTTCATTGAGGTAATTTTGCTCAATTAACGTGAGCAATATTTCTTGTGCATCAATACCCCAAACACCCCATTCGCTTAATTTGTCTAGTACTTCCTTATGGCATCGCTCTTGATAGGCACAATAGCTTGAAGCTTTTAATAAAGCCTGAGATGGGGTTAGTTTTATGTATTTATTGTTTTCCAAATAATGCTCGAAATTATACTATTTACCTTCATAACTTGATAATAAGGTAGTAATATGGATAAGCTTTGTAAAAAAAATAATATTAATCTGTAATAAACATATTAAACAACATACTTGCTGTTACATTTGCTCGCAGAAGTGAAAAACAAATTAGCATTAAACTTATTATTTACCGCAAATGGAATCAGTGGCTTTGCACAAGGCATTAGTATGTTGGCTATTCCTTGGTATTTCGCAAATAATACACCCTACTTCAACAAGGTATATGGTTTGATTACCATTGGTATTTTATTCTTCGGCTTGTATGCGGGTACTTTGGTTGATAAATATAGCCGAAAAGCGAATTTTTTAGGGAACAGTTTGGTGTGCGGTTTTTTACTTCTTGCTATTGCTGGTATTGGTTTTTATCAAAATGGGTTAAATGATGTTTTGGTGGTGGCAGTTTTTGGCATTACGATGCTAAATTATAATATTCATTATCCAACTTTATATGCATTCGGACAAGAAATTAGTTCTGTTGAGGATTATGCCAAGGTAAACTCAAACATCGAAATCGTTGGTCAAAGCACCAGTATATTATCTGGCGGTATTGCGGCAGTTATGTTACAAGGTGTCATAATAAACTTACCAATTATAAATTATGCTATTGTTATCAGTTCATGGAACATATGGGAGATTTTTCTTTTAAATGCAGGCACTTATTTTCTAGCAGCCACACTTATTCTATTTATTAAATATCAACCCAAACAAAAACACGCGCAACATCTTCAAATATTTGAGCGTATAAAAGTGGGATTTATTTATCTAAGGCAACATCCGAAACTGTTAATTTTTGGGGTATTTAGTTACAGTGTATTTGCTATGTTATTGGTTGAAATACACGCAGTTCTTCCCGCATATGTCGATAAACATTTACATGAAGAGGGAAGTGTATTCGCGATTGCCGATGGTATATATGCATTAGGGGCTTTATGTGCTGGATTGTTTGTAAGCAAGGTGTTTACTGCCACATCAACGCAAAGAGCAGTAATAATTTTAACTGCAATTACAGCTGCCATATTTATATGGGCCTTTGCGGCCAAAAGTGTCTTAGTCATCTATTTAGTTAGTTTAATACTGGGCTTTACCAATGCTGGTATTAGGGTTTTAAGGTTAACTTACTTATTTAAGCAAATCCCCAACGAGTTGATGGGTAGGGTAAATAGTATTTTCAACATGCTAAATATTTTGGTTCGCTCTATATTTATTTTTCTGTTTTCTATTCCATTCTTTAATTTTGACAACCATATTATTTGGGCATTCTTAATTATGGCTGTATTTTTACTTTTTTCAGCTTTAGTATTGATGTTCAACACAAAACAATCCATTGAAAAATGATGCAATATTTCATTAAAGACATCGCGCAAATTGTATCGGGCAGCTTTGTTCAATTTTACGAAGTCGTAAACCCTAATGCAATAGCGCATTTATTGATTGATTCTCGCAAGGTTATTTACCCTGAATCGTCTGTTTTTATTGCCATAAGTGGTGAGCGAAACAATGGTCATCACTACCTAAAAGATGCCTATGATGCGGGTGTACGTCATTTTATTGTGGAAGAATTGCCTACCAATTTATTGCCCAATGATTGCAGTGTGGTCCAAGTAAGTAACAGTTTAGTGGCTTTGCAGGAATTGGCTGCTTTTCATCGTTCGCAATTTAAATGTCCTGTTGTGGGTATTACAGGCAGTAATGGAAAAACCATTGTTAAAGAATGGTTATTTCATTTGTTAAAAGATGATGTTGCAATTATTCGTAATCCTAAAAGTTTTAACTCTCAAGTGGGTGTGCCTTTAAGTGTTTGGGGGATGAACGAGCAACATCAATTAGGTTTATTTGAGGCAGGTATTTCCAAGACAAATGAAATGGAAAATTTACAACAAATTATTAAACCCGATATTGGTATTTTTACTTATTTAGGCTCTGCACATGCTGAGGGGTTTAATAATGAAACAGAAAAACTAGACGAAAAACTTAAGTTATTTCATGCTGCGCAAATGTTGGTTTTTTGTGCTGACCAGGCTGAGGTAACCGAGGGTGTTGCAGGCATGTTATTAAGTCATAATCCTTCTTTAAATGTGGTAAGTTGGAGCCGCGGAACGCAAAATGCAACCTATAAATTTGAGGTAGAACACCGTTATCAATATACCGTTATCTCTACACGTAAAGGTTCACAAACATTAAGTGTTAATATTCCTTTTGTGGATGAAGCAAGTATTATGAATATTTGCTCTTGCTTCGCTTTTTTAATGGCTATAAACAGAGTAAGCACAGATGTGTTGAAACGTTTTGAAGAACTTCAGCCTATTGAAATGCGTATGCAACTAAAAGAGGGATTTAATAATTGCGTGATCATAAACGACAGTTATAATGCTGATATTAATGCATTACAAATTGCCTTAGATTTTATGGAGCAGCAAAGTGCTGGATACACTAAAACGGTTATACTAAGTGATATGTTGCAAAGTGGTTTAGCGGAGCATCAATTGTATACCAATATTGCATCATTAATTAAGCAACGAAACGTCAATCGTTTTATAGGTATTGGTCCATGTATGCAAAAATATAAGCCACTCTTCCCCGTTGGCAGTTTGTTTTTTGATGATACCTCATCATTTATTAATCAGTTTATTACTTTAGATTTTAGCCACCAAATTATATTGGTTAAAGGAGCACGTAAATTCACTTTCGAACGCATTACTTCCCTGCTTGAAAAAAAGGTTCACGAAACTATTTTCGAAATTAACCTTAATTCTATGGTGCACAACTTAAATGTGTATCGCAATAAGCTAAATAAAGGAGTGAAGTTGATGGGTATGGTTAAGGCATTTAGTTACGGATCAGGCAGCTATGAGATTGCTAAAATAATGGAGTATAATAGGGTTGATTACTTAGCGGTAGCATATGCTGATGAGGGAGTAACATTGCGTAAAGCAGGAATTAAAACGCCTATTATGGTTATGAATCCTGAGCCTGTTGCTTTTGATAGCATCATACAGCATAATTTAGAACCTGAAGTTTATAATTTCTTTATGCTCGAGCAACTTATTAAGGCTTGTAATGGGCAAGAAATAAGTATTCATGTTGAGGTTGATACGGGTATGAAAAGATTGGGATTTGACGAGGTTGAAATAGATGAATTTATTAACTTAATACATCATAATCCTAACCTACGTATTAAAACTGTGTTTTCTCATTTGGCTGCTAGTGATGATAAGAAACATGATTTGTTTACCCACGAGCAAATTCAAAAATTTGAACGTATTAGCCATAAAATAACAGCCTCATTCCACTATCCAATTTTACGGCATATCTTAAATAGTAGTGGAATAGCCCGTTTTCCTGATGCCCAATTTGAAATGGTTCGTTTGGGAATTGGTTTATATGGAATTGATCCGGCAGAAAAGTTACAGAAACAACTTCATGTTGTAGGAACACTTAAAACGGTTATTTCGCAAATACGTGCAGTTAAATCACATGAAACTATTGGTTACAGCCGTAAAGGTAATGTTCAACGCGATTCGCAAATTGCCGTTGTTGCCATTGGTTACGCTGATGGTTTGAACCGTAAGTTAGGTAATGGGAAGGGTTATATGATGGTTAACGGGCAGAAAGCTACCATAGTGGGTAGTATTTGTATGGACATGACCATGATTGATGTTACAGGAATTAACTGTAGAGAAGGAGATCAGGTGATCGTATTGGGTAAAGAAATTGACATTAATGAATTGGCATCAAAAATAGGCACCATTTCATATGAGGTATTAACAGGCATATCTCAACGTGTAAAACGAGTATATTTTTACGAGTAGTTATTTTATAAAGAGAACCGTCAGGCGCATTACGCGTCATTACGGTTGAGGGATTGAATAAACTTTGATTGCTAATTTTTATCGCTAAGGTTTTGGATAATTTTTTTTGTGTTTAAAGCGTGATAATTATGTGATTCCGAAGAATCGGAAGAGTTTGTTTCGAAAATGTTGCGCTCACAGAAAGCGCAGAATGGCACAGAAGATTGCTTTGCAAAGTTACAGCCTCCTCCAGTGAGCCTTGGGTTGGTATTGCGTGAGTGCTCGTATCGAAACCAAGTTCAGCGGAGCTAAAGTAGAAATAGCAAAAATAAAATTACTTCAACAATCCCTTCTCGATACGCTTCGTTACACTCCGAACTCGAAGTGGCTGACACGTACAAAATTAATTTATCTATTTAAGTTAAACTTTCCCCAATACCGCAGGCGTTGCGCTGTGCACCTCAAAATCTGAAATAGGCGATGCTCAATTCTTCGCAAGACTGTTCACCCAACTCTGCGTTTTCTTTTTTGCCGCAGGCGTTCCTCAGCGCCTCTCTTTCGCGAATTAGCGCTGCTCAATTCTTTACGCGATTGTTCACCTAACTCTGCGTTAAAAAATAAAAAGGTGCTATAGTATGGCGTTTTTATTGAAGCGTAAAAGTTTGTCTTGCCAGCTCTTTACCATTAACCACCACTGCTATAATATGCTCTCCCGCATAATGTTTGCGAGTGGTTAAATCAGCAAACTTGTATTTACGTTTTAAACTTAAAGCTTGTTCAGGATTAACAGTGTAAGTGCCAATTTGAAATATCTTAGGCGTGTGCTTTCCGTTTGATTTTATAAAATAAATAACATACTCAACCCTAATTTGGTGTGCTGTTTTATCCAATAAATGTATACTGATTTCAAATGTGAATTCACCGCCAATTTTTAATTTCGATTCTGATACTTCTAACTGAGTTACTTTAGCCTTCACCTTGTCATCAAGGCCAAACAATTCAAGTGCGTTTACATTCCCTTGCTTAAGTAAGCCTCTGCTGGCATGTTTAATTATCCAATCAGCTTCTTTACTGTTGCCTTTCCAATTATTTACAACTTGTAAAA
>CANLLM010000009.1 GCA_947491825.1 Bacteroidota bacterium | reverse complement strand
CATAACTTGTGTTGAATTGCACAATAACTCCACATATTTTCGTAGCATATAGACACGCACAATGAAATTCATCGTAAATAGCACAACACTTCTAAAGCAACTATCAAACATTGATGGGGTTGTAGTTGCAAAACCAATCATCCCTATTTTAAATAACTTCTTGTTTGATATTAAAGATGGGGAGCTTAAAATTTCCTCAACCGATTTGGAAACTACCATGACTACGGCCATTAAGGTAGAAGCCAAGGAGGAAATGAGCATTGCTATTCCATCAAAAACAACGATTGATTTATTAAAAACATTAGCTGACCAACCATTAGCTTTTTCAGTTAACCTAGAGAAAGGTGCCGTTGAAATTAAATACGATACAGGTCGTTTTAAATTAACAGCGCAAAAAGGTGATGAGTTTCCAAAGAATCCTGTTGTGGAAGACGGTAAAAAGTTTGTGATACCTGCAAAGATTTTACAACGCGCCATTGCCAAAACGGTATTTGCAACAAGTAATGATGAACTTCGTTTAAACCTCACGGGTGTCTATATTCAATTGACCAATGATGACATTACTTTTGTTGCTACTGATGCAAATCGCTTAGTACGTTACAATAGAATGGATGTTAAACCAGGTGTTGAAGAGTCGTTTATTTTGCCTAAAAAAGCGCTTAACCTATTAAAGTCTTCGTTACCTAATGATGATACTGAAGTAACAGTTGAGTTTAATCGCTCAAATGCATTTTTTACTTTCGGTGATGTGAGTTTGATTTGTCGTTTAATTGACGAAAAATATCCTGACTATAACGCAGTTATTCCTAAAGAGAATCCTAATGTGTTGCAAATTGATAAAATGGAGTTTTCTGTTGGTGTTAAACGTGTATCAATTACATCAAACAAAACCACCCACCAAATACGCTTAAAACTTGCGGGTAGTGAGTTAACCATAAGTGCTGAGGATATTGATTTTGAAAACGAAGCGCAAGAGAAATTAAAATGCCAATACACAGGTGAAGATTTAGAAATTGGATTCAACTCAAAATACTTATCAGAAATGATTAGTGCTGTAGATACCTCTGAGTTGAAGTTGGAAATGAGCCAACCCAACCGTGCAGGTGTATTAACACCAATGAATGGTGATGAAGGCGAAAATATTTTGATGTTGGTTATGCCAATGATGTTGAACAGCTATTAATTATCGATTTTATAAATATATCTGCCCGACTATCTAAAAATGGTCGGGCTTTTTATTTAGTTTATTATATTACCAATAAATATTTACAGTAACATGAGAAAATTACTTTTAACTTTACTTTTTCCAGTAATGGTTTCGGCACAGCAAAAAATGCTTACCTTAGAAGATGCGGTAATGAAGCAACGTACAACTCTGGGACCTGCCCGTTTGGCTGGCTTAGCTTGGGTGCCGAAAAGCAATAAGTTTACCTACATTGGTAAAAAAGATGGTAAAGATTGTGTGGTAATGCAAGACGCCATTACATTAATAAGTGATACGGTTTTAACTTTAGCAAAATACAATGATTTTTTAGGTAAGGCCGATGTGGGATTAAAACCTATTGAACGCCTGCCATTGGTAACTTGGTTAAATGAAAATAGTTTCCGCTTCAACATCAAACAAAACCTTTATGTAGCAGATTTAAAAACAGGCAAAGTGGATGTGTTTTGTTATTTGCCAGAAACTGCCGAAAATACAGACATTGAACCGCTTACGGGTAGAGTGGCTTACGTTAGCAACCATAACCTATTTGTAAGCACAAAAGCTTCGGTATTGCAAGGCGGTTCTTCTATATCCAATAGTGATGATGGCACCAAAGGTGATATGCTAACAAAAGATGGTACTTTTGGATTTGAATACGGAATTGCAGTGCACCGCAATGAGTTTGGTATTAATAAAGGAACATTTTGGTCGCCTAACGGCAACAAGTTGGCTTACTACCAAATGAATGAAAGTTTAGTAACCGACTATCCGGTTTATGATTTAACTAAGAAACCGGCTATTACAAAAAATATTAAATACCCGATGGCAGGTGAGACCAGCCATGTAGTTAATGTTTGGGTTCACGATTTTGTGAAAAAGCGTACTGTTAAACTAGCCACTGGTTTACCCCTTGATCAATACTTAACCAATGTAGCTTGGCATCCTGGTGAAGAAAAAGTTTATATAGCCGTTGTTAATCGCGAACAGAACGAAATGAAGTTGAATGAATACGATGCAGTAAGCGGGGTATTCACGAAAACATTGTTTACCGAAACCAATCCTAAATACGTTGAGCCTGAACATTCGCTAATTTTCTGTAAGAACAATCCAAAACAATTTATTTGGATGAGTGAACGCGATGGATTTAATCATTTGTATTTATACAATAGTAATGGTCGTTTAGAGCGACAGTTATCGAAGGGTGACTTTGATGTAACGCAGTTTGTTGGCTTTAATAATAAGGGCGATGAAGCTTTTTATATTGCCGCAAGCGAAGATGGTATGAATCGTTATTTATGTAGTGTAAATTTAATAACCGGGAAAATAGTCAGGCTTACCATTGCTGATGGCGTTCACACGGTAATGATGAATGATAATGGTGAGTTGTTTTTAGACTCCTATACCAGCATAAAAACGCCAAGAAATATTGCCTTGTTAAATGCTAAAGGGCAAGAAAAAGCAGTGTTGTTAAATGCCATTAATCCAATTGCTGAACATAAAAAATGCGAAATACAATTGTTTAAAATTAAAGCTTCCGATGGCACGACAGATTTAAATTGCCGCATGTTTTTACCTACTGATTTTGATCCCAATAAAAAGTATCCAACACTTGTTTACTTATATGGCGGTCCGCACGCACAAATGATAACCAACAGTTGGTTAGGTGGCGCTGATATGTGGTTGTACTATATGGCGCAACAAGGCTTTTTGGTATTTACTATGGATAACAGAGGAAGCGCAAACAGAGGTTTAGCATTTGAAAATGTTACACACAGGAAATTAGGTGTTGAAGAAAAAGCCGACCAATTAAAAGGAGTGGAGTATTTAAAGGGATTGAAATATGTTGATGTAAATAGGTTGGGAATTTATGGTTGGAGTTTTGGTGGATTTATGACTACAACCATGATGAGCAAAACAGATTTGTTTAAAGCAGGTGTTGCTGGTGGGCCGGTTATTGATTGGGGAATGTATGAGATCATGTATACCGAACGTTACATGGATACTCCAAAAGAAAATCCAGAAGGATATGCAGAAAGCAATTTATTAAATCATGTAAAAGGCCTAAAAGGTAAGCTAATGTTAATACATGGTACCGATGATAATGTGGTATTGTGGCAGCACAGTTTAGCCTATGTTAAAAAATGCGTTGATGAAGGTGTACAGCTAGATTATTTTGTATATCCTGCTCATTTGCATAATGTACTGGGTAAAGATAGGGTACACCTGATGCAAAAAATAACAGATTACTTTAAACAAAATTTGTAATAAAACTTTAGTTAGAACTTATTGCCTAATTGCTTCTTGTAGTTGGGTGATGAGCTCTTTTTTTGCTTGGTAAATATAGTCTCTTGATACAACTACATATTTTCCTATAGCATTTGCAGCAGATGTGTTTTCATCACCCATTGCAATACGTTTATCATCAACAACAATAGTTCCCTCTTTAACCAAATTATTTTTGCTGTATAATTTATAAATAACAACAAGGTTTTCCTTTAACATTGGAAATGTAATTTTAGCGTATTTATAAAAATATCCATACAAATAAATAAACGTGAAACCTTTGTCTTGATAAGCAAAAGATGTAGGTATTTCCTCAATGGTAAGTTCTAACTTTTGGTCAGGTAAAACGCTATTAAGTTTATATTTATAACAATCTGCTTTTATGTCGCTACACAGCTTTTGTAATTCTTGTTTTTTATCCAACTCACATTTGTAAAGTCGGTTCCATTTCCAAAAGATTATGGCTGGGATAAATACATTTTTAACTTGCCTAACATAACTTGATTGTTGGGTAGGTATATTTTTTTCATTTGGTTTTACTACTACCAAATCGTTTGAATCTGCGGTTGCGTATTCTTCATAATATGGATAGTATTTGGCAATAGACTGATTCAGTTTTTTAGTTGAACAGCTTATTAGAAATAAAGCACCAATTACAGTGTATATTATTGTTTTCAATACAAGTAAATTACAAAACAGTTAACAAATTTGGAATTTTTTTATCTGCTATGGCAAATCGAGGGTCGTTAAAACTTATTTCTTCGGGCACAGCAATACAATACATACGGGCCGCTTTGGCTGCCAAAACTCCGTTTATGGCATCTTCAAAAACAATACAATGTTTAGGGGATATGTTTAGTTTTTGGGCCACACTTAAAAAAATGGCTGGATGTGGTTTGCCGTATTCTTCGCATTGTGCACTCCACATTAAATCAAAAAAATGACGAATGTTTAATTTATCAACCACCACTTCAATCAACTCCATGGCACTTGATGATGCCAAGGCTATTTTAAAATTATTTTGTTTACAATAAGCTAAAACCTCATAAATTCCTGGCATTGCATCCGATTCTTGTTTTATCAATTGTTTAACACAATCTAAAACTTCTCTTTCTGTTTGTTCAAAATTTGGTTCAGCCCATGGTTGGTAATGATACCAATGCTGCACCACTTCGGATAGCCGATATCCCATCACATTGCGTAATAAGTCATCCGTTAAGTTTAAACCAAGTTTACCAAATACTTCTTTTTCGGCCATTTTCCAATAAGGCTCAGAGTCTATTAATAAACCATCCATATCAAAAATAACCAACCTTGTTTGTTCAGGAAAAATCAACATGGTGCAATGATACCAATTGCATTTAAATTTTATTCAAACTAAAAAATAATTTACAATGGTTAGTACTTTTGCTTTCAGGAAAATGAGGCAATTAGCTAAAGGGAAAATTGGATTAAATTAAAGTCTAAATTCGTGTTGTGGGCTTTATGGTCAATATCTTTTAACCATTACAAGATAATTTTTTTTAAAAACAAGGCTGTATTTGAAGTTTTTAAGCTTTATGTGAGGATTGTTTTGTGCCGTATACTCCTTTACTGTAAATTCTTCTTCAATGTGAGTTTTATCAGCTTCACCAATTATCGAAATTACATTTTTTATGGATATATCTGCCGTATAATATTGATACTCGAGGAATTCAAACAACCACAAGTAATCCCTTACCAAAGCAATACGTTGGGGTTGGTATTTACCCGGTGCTTGCTCTCTAATTTCATTTCGGTGTATCTTTTTTATTTGATTTAGAATGGAGTCGCTATAGTGAGAAAGTTGTTTTACTTCGGTAGTTGTTAACTTTCTTTTTACTTCTTGCTGCGCAATAACAGATTGCTGCATAAATGCAACAAAAAACAAAAGTAAAACAGCTGCTTTTCTCATATTAGATATCAAAAAGAAATGTAATCATCATGATGAAATTAAAGGTTATTCTACATGCAAGAGCAATCCCTTTAAATATTCACCTTCAGGATGGAATATGTTTATCGGGTGATCTTCAGGTTGTGTAAGTTGTTTTAGAATGCGTACGTTTCGACCTGCATCTGCAGCAGCACCAAATACAATTTTCCTGAATAAGTCCTTATCAATGTGTTGCGAGCAACTAAAAGTAAATACCAAGCCACCTGGTTTAATGGTTTTAAATGCAATAAGATTAAGGTTTTTATACCCACGGCTTGCATTAGGTACCGCTTTGGCATTTTTAGCAAAAGCTGGTGGGTCGAGTATGATGATATCGTAATCCTCCTTGTTCTCCTTCATAAAATCAAACACGTCTTGCGCATAACTTTCGTGTGGTGCATTGTTAAAGTTGGCTGCTACGTTCTGATCGCACATGTCAATAGCGTCTTTACTGCTATCTACAGAGTGCACTAATATTGAACCATTGGCTAATGCATACAAACTAAAACCTCCTGAGTAGCTAAATGTGTTTAATACTTTTTTACCTTTACTGTATTTGCCTAATAATTTTCTATTCTCTCGTTGGTCAATAAAAAAGCCAGTTTTTTGCCCTTTTTCTACATCAATCATAAACTTAACACCATATTCTAAAGCGGCTATGGGCATACTTCTGGTTTCACCCACCCAGCCACTTTCCAAACTAACATCTTCTAATCGTTGGGTATTTTGTTTGGTTTTAAGGTAAATGTATTTTACACCAACTTCACGAATGGCATCAAAAATAAATTGGCTAATTAACTCGGTACCTTTAACTAATAATTGCACCACTGCTGTATCATCATAAACATCAACAATTACACCAGGTAAAAAATCACCTTCGGCATGCATTAGCCTGTAAATGTTGGTGTTTTCAGGTAATACTAATTTGCGTAAATTAAATGCACGATAAACTTTTTGTTTCCAAAATTCAGCATCAATATTTATTTCTGTTGATGTAAATTCAAATACCCTACAGGTTATTTGGCTGTTTGTAGAAAAAAAACCATAGCCTAGAAGTTCGTTATGGTTGGTGCATACTTTTACCATTTCGCCATTATCTGCATCAGGTAAAGTCTTTACTGCACCGCTAAATACCCAAGGATGTCTGTTTACCAATGAGCGTTCGCGCCCCGATTTTAAAAATAATGTTTGCAATTTCTGTGTATGTTTGTGCTGCAAAAATGGCTTTTTTCGTTGTATAGTTCATGTATAAATTTGTTTATTCGTTTTTTTTATTGATTGGGGTTACCATTTCTACTCCTATAAACGCTCAGCAACTTGTATTGATAGGTCGCACCATAACTGCAGAACAAGCTGAAGTTGTTCAGTTGGCCAGTATCTTAAGCATCAATACGGGTAAAAAATACATCAGTAACCGCCAAGGATATTTTAAGCTAAATTTTTCACCCAATGATACCATCTTAATTACGGCCATTGGTTTTGATAGTATTAAATTAATTACCTCAAGTTTGTATCCCAATTATACTAACGATACTGTTTTGGTTATTTTAAAATCGAAAATAGTCAGGCTAAAGGAGGTCCGGATTGTCTCATCAAACCCCAAACGCGATAGCATTGCGCGTGCTGCTGCCGAGTTTTTGAAAAACGATCCGCTGTTGAATAATTATGATAGGGTTTTAAACAGAGAAAGAGGGGGATTGATGAATCCACTAACTGCCATGTATCAGCAATTTAGTAAAGAGGGAAAAGATGCGGTAAGGTTTGAAGAGTTTATGGCTTACATGGAAAAGCAAAAACTAGCCGATAGAAGATATAATCGCAATATGGTTAAGCGTGTAACTAACCTGCCTGATATGCAATTGGATGAATTTATGTGCTTTTGTAAGTTAGATAAGGACTTTGTATACCATGCATCTGACTATGATTTGATTAGTGCCATTAAGGAATGTTTGCCAAGCTTTAGGTCGAATAGAAAATAATTTAGGTTGGTTGTTTACAAACAATTAATTAACAATTATAATTTGATGATGTTGTGTTTATACTTGAAGTGTAATTTAGCTAAACATTAACAAAACTATTATCATGCTAGGCGATTACAAAAGTGAGATGCAATGGCGGAAATTTAATGGAGAGAAAGTTACAGCCAACGTTGTGGATGAAGTGGAGCAGTTAATTATAACTGAAACTGCAAAAGGGAACAAACTAAAAGTATGTATTGGAACCGATTCTCAGGTTACAGGAAATGTTACCGAGTTTGCTACCGTTATTGTATTTGTTAGGCAAAAAAAAGGTGGCTTCATGCTAATTAGCAGCGAGAAAAGCACCCAAAAAATGAGTATCAAAGAAAGGATGCTATTGGAGGTTTCTAAATCAATTGAAATAGCTTACCAATTATGCGACTTGTTAGATCTATACGAAGTAGAATTAGAGGTACATGCTGATATTAATACCAATCCAAGTTTTAAATCGAACACGGCATTAAGTGAAGCCATGGGTTATATTTTAGGTATGGGCTTTGTGTTTAAAGCAAAGCCAGATGCATTTGCAAGTTCTTATTGTGCCAATAAAATGGTGCATTAACACCATTACGCATTCCATTTTCTGATTTGACAAAATATTTATCATCAGCGACTTTAATTAATAGCTAAATGTTAACTTTTACCTAGTATCGTGCATCGTTAAATGTCGCAAATTACTTTGTTATCCGTTGTGCACTGTTTTGTGAATTTTGTTTTCGTTTTTTGTTAATTAATTATCTATAAGCTTAGCTTTTACTTGGTATTGGGCTCGCGCATATCTTATATTTGTATGATGCTTAAAGATATAAAAGTAGAAAACAATGCCAATGTAGGTGTAGCAATTGTTAAAGAGTTAAACGATAGTTTAGAAATGATATGGAATGTATTTGTGGTAAATTTAGGCGATGATAAAATTGTAAATGTATTTGTAACCTGCAAAGGTTTCGGGTTAATTAATGGCGAAGAAAAAGAAACATCTTTGATGCGTTATTTCTTAGATGACATTGACCCGCAAACCGCCATTAAGGTTGAACCCATTAATCCTGATTTGTTCGAGTTAAATAACGAGTACTTTGTTGTATTTTACCAAAACGGAAACATGATTGATAAAAAGTTAACCTTCAAAGAAAATACCATTACAGAAGGCAACTTAGTGCAAGTTCCTGTGCTTAATTGTTTGGGTGTTTTGTTAACCTAATACAATATTATCTTGGCTATTGCTTGAGTTTTGTTACATACGCTAATAGCTATTGTATATGTTTTGTTAGTTTTTTCAAAACCCCCACTAATTTCTGGTTACTAATTTTTGTCCTGCCAAGTTATTTAATGCGAACATAAATTCTTTCGCAGTTAGGTAACGCAATTATTGGACTGCTATTATTTGCTCGTCAAGTTCATCTTAAATATACTTGGTTGGAGGCAACTTAAAACGCGGTTTTGAAGTTACTTTTTGTATTGCTTCAGTAGCATTTTTGTTTATTACGTTAACTGCAATTGTTGCGGCAAAAGTATTATTTATGAATACTTTCGGATTCTCATTGGTAATTGGGTTTTCGCCTATAAGTAATTTGTAAATCATAGCTCCAACTGCAAATAAATCTGATGAGTAATTAAACAAATGTTCATGATATAAAATTTGCTCCGGTGAACTGTAATAAATATTAAAAGGGTGCTTGTATACGATGTGGTCACTACGTTTTGCTAATCCAAAATCCGATAAAAATCTTTCCTATCTTTACCAATAAAATATTTTTGGGTTGAATATCTAGATGTAAAATATATTTTTCATGCTGGTAGAAATGCATTAATTACTTCCCCTAAATAAAAATAGCTTCCCTTTTGGATAACTTATGTGCAGTTTTACTCAAATTATTTCCATCAAACCAAGGTCTTTTCAAGTAATGTTCACCATCATTAATAATATAATTAGAGGCCGATATTACATTCGGTTGATGGAGCTGAAAAATATATTCTTGTTTAAAGTAAATGATGGCTTGTTGGTCTAAAGCCAAATTGGTAGAAGTTATTTAATTGAAACAGGATTGTTACTTTCATTAACACCTTTATAAACGGCATTAAATTCACCTTTGGTTATTAAATCCGTTTGGTCGTTAAAGCTAAAACTTTGCTCAATCCCTTTTAAAGTTATCATTCAATAAATCTCTTTTTTTGTTGTTTTGATGGAATTTTGCAACCATCAAACTTCCCAAACCACTGGTATCTGTTTTTAGCGATGTAGCTATATACCGCGTTTCTTAAAAAGGTTGGTACGATAATAAACACATGCAGCAGCTGCCAAAAACCGCCTAGTTTTTTTAAAGTAAGTAATGCGCCAGTACTTTTTGTATAGGCCTTACCATTGTCGTACAAAATAAAACTATCAAAAGATATATTATCTCCCAAAACCTCTCGGGCATAATTACTCTGAAGGGCGCAAAACAAAAAACGTTCGTGCTTGTCTTTTTCTAAAATAAACTGCACACTTTTATCGCACAAGCCGCATAGGCCGTCATAAAAAATAATTGGTTGCGATGGGTACATTTGATGTTTGATTTGGTTGTGATTCAAATATTATTTGCGTGATTTCAAGTTAAAATGCACAAGTAAAAGTTCAAATTGTTCAATATTCTTATATTCGCGGATCAAAAGTACGTAAAATTATGTTCGAAAGCTTAAGTAGTAAACTCGAGAAAGCATTTAAAACCCTTAAAGGTCAAGGTAAAATTTCTGAAATTAACGTAGCCGAAACGGTTAGAGAAATTCGTAAAGCGTTAATTGATGCCGATGTTAACTACAAAATAGCCAAACAGTTTACGGATACGGTAAGAGAAAAAGCATTAGGACAAAACGTATTAACAAGTGTTACACCCGGCCAGTTGCTTACTAAAATTGTTAATGATGAGTTAACACTTTTATTAGGTGGTAAAACTGAAGAAATTAACCTAGTTGGAAGTCCAGCTGTGATTTTAATGGCTGGTCTACAAGGTTCTGGTAAAACCACGCACTCGGCTAAGTTGGCTAACTACATCAAGAAAAAAGGCCGCACCGTCATGATGGCAGCTTGTGATGTGTATCGTCCGGCTGCGATTGAGCAATTAAAAGTATTGGGAGAACAAATTGGTGTACCCGTATATTTTGAAGAAGGAAATAACAACCCGGTGAGTATTGCTCAAAATGCAGTTAAAGCTGCAAAAGAGCAGGGCGCAAGCGTTTTGATTGTGGATACCGCTGGTCGTTTAAGTGTTGATGAAGAAATGATGGCCGAAATTGGCAACATCAAAAATGTAATTAACCCCAACGAGATTTTATTTGTTGTTGATAGTATGACTGGCCAGGATGCCGTAAATACTGCAAAAGCATTTAACGATGTATTAGATTTTAGTGGTGTTATTTTAACCAAGTTAGATGGTGATACCCGAGGTGGTGCGGCTTTATCAATAAAAACAATTCTAGATAAACCGATAAAATTTGTGGGTATGGGCGAAAAGATGGAGGCGTTAGACCAATTCCATCCTGATCGTATGGCCCAACGTATTTTGGGTATGGGTGATATTGTGAGTTTGGTAGAACGTGCCCAACAGGTATTTGATGATGAAGAAGCAGATCGGATTCAAAAGAAATTATTAAAAGACCAGTTTACGTTCGAGGATTTTTATACCCAAATTCAGCAAATTAAAAAAATGGGTAATATCAAAGATTTGATGGCTATGATACCAGGTGTTGGTAAAGCCATGAAAGATATTGATATTAGCGATGATGCCTTTAAGGGTATCGAGGCCATTATCAACTCGATGACCCCTAGCGAGCGTAAAACGCCTGATATCATTAACGGAAGCCGCAGAAAACGTATTGCCAATGGCAGTGGAACAGACATACAGCAAGTTAATCAGTTGTTAAAACAGTTTGAAGAAATGCGCAAAATGATGAAAACCTTCAGCAAAATGGGTGGTGGAGGAATGCCCAAAGGATTAATGCCTAAGATGCCGTTTGGGAGATAGGGGTTGAGAGTTATGAGTGTTGAATATTAAATTAAAATCATAACCATAACGAATCAATCAGTCAACCAACAACCAATATACTAAAACTGTGCGTTTTTAACCTATAGGGTTAGGGTGTGGTGAGGCGTTTTGAGTTTTGAATTGAAAACGCCTAATTCAACACTCAACATTCATCATTCTTCCATCGTTTGGATATTTAAAATAAATGCCTCATATTTGCACCCCGCTGAACAGGAGACCCAGCGGATTAACATTTTAACTAAAAAATATTATGTCAGTAAAAATTAGATTACAACGTCATGGTAGAACCCATGCACCGTATTATCACATTGTGGTGGCGGATTCACGTGCTCCGAGAGATGGTAAATTCATTGAAAAAATTGGAATGTACAATCCAACTACAGTTCCAGCAACTATTGAATTAAACATTGACTCGGCAGTAAATTGGTTAAACAATGGTGCGCAACCAACAGACACTTGTCGCGCTATTCTTTCTTACAAAGGAGCCTTGTACAAGCATCACTTAGCAGGTGGTGTGGCCAAAGGAGCCTTAACAGAAGAACAAGCTAACGTAAAATTCGAAGCTTGGATTAATGATAAAGTTACTAAAGTTGTTGCTCATGTTGAAAAAAGTGCAATTACTAAAGCTGATGCAAAAGTTGCAGCCCTAGCTCACGAAACAAAAGTGAAAGAAGCTCGTGTTGCTAAATTAGCTGAGAAATTAGCTTCTGCGCAAGCTGCAGTTAATGCTGCAAATGCTGATGCTGCTGCGGAAGTTGCTGCCGCTGAAGAAGTAGTTGCTGTAGTTGAAGAAGCAGCTGCAGTGGTTGAAGAAACTCCTGTAGTGGTTGAAGAATCACCTGTAGTGGTTGAAGAAACTCTTGTAGTGGTTGAAGAAACACCTGTAGTGGTTGAAGAAACACCTGTATTGGTTGAAGAAACACCTGCTGCTGCAGAAGATACCAAAAGCGCTGAATAATTTCTAACTCAACAACTTTGAAATCCATCCTAAAAAAAGATTTCATGGAAGCTGGTACTGTTGTTAAAACGCATGGTACTAAAGGTGAGTTTAAAATTGTTACCGATATAAAGGTTAAATTAATTGAATGGGCTTTTCTCGAAATTCGAGAAAAGCCCGTTCCATTTTATATCGAACAAGCTCAAGCGGCACACCATGATGAATGGCTTGTTAAATTAGAAGGCATCAACAGTATGGAGCAAGCCCAAGCTTATCTGGGTTTTAAACTATTAGTGCCCAAAACTAAAGGAAAGACTAAGCCCAAAGCGGGCGATTTTAACTTAAATGGGTTTAAATTGGTGGATATTAACCTGGGTGAAATAGGAGAAATTGTGGCTACTGAAGAGTTGCCTCAACAAACTATGTTGATTACTCATTATAAAGAGCAACAAGTTATGATACCAATGGTTGAAGCCTTTATTCATGATGTGAATGAGGAACAAGAAATTATTTACTTAAACCTGCCTGAAGGTTTTTTTGAATTATATGAATAATTTTTAAACGCTACTTTACTGCGTTTGCAACGCTAAATTTATCGTTAAGGATAGCATAATTAGTTACCACTCCGCCCACCCAAAACAATAAAACGGCATGAACATAGACATACTTACATTATTTCCCGAAATGTTTGAAAGTCCGTTTGGACATTCCATCATAAAACGTGCTGTAGCCAATAAGTTGGTAAATATCGGTTTGCACAACATTCGTGATTACAGTAAAAGTAAACAGCGTTCGGTTGATGATTATCCGTTTGGAGGCGGAGCAGGTATGGTCATGCAAATAGAACCTATCGATTCTTGCATCTCCGCTTTAAAAGAAAAAAACACTTACGATGAAATCATATACCTGAGTCCTGATGGTGAGTTGTTTGATCAGAAAATGGCCAATCAATTATCAACCAAACAGAATATTATGTTTTTGTGCGGACATTACAAAGGGGTTGATGAGCGTGTGCGCGATCATTTAATTACGCGTGAGGTAAGTTTAGGTAATTACGTCCTAACAGGAGGCGAGTTGGCTACAGCAGTAATAGTTGATACAATTGTGCGATTGATACCAGGTGCAATTGGCGATGAACAATCGGCCTTAAGCGATTCATTTCAGGATGATTTGATTAGTCCACCTGTGTATACGCGCCCTGCCGAATACAAAGGCTGGAAAGTGCCTGATGTGTTGTTAAGTGGCCATCAAGCTAAAATAGAGGAGTGGAGGCATGAACAAAGTGTTTTACGTACCAAACAAAAACGTCCAGAACTTCTTGATGATGCTAATGGATAGGGTAAAAACAAGCCATAATTAGTTTGTTTTAAAGGGTTAATTAGAAATTATTGAAAAATATTTTTTATTTAGAATAGAAGCTGTACTTTCGCAGTCCGTTAAAAATAAAACATTATCGTAATGAACGCAGTTGAGGCAATAAAATTAATTGAAAGCGAATTTATCGCTGATAAAAACTTACCTTCTTTTATAGCAGGTGATACAGTAAATGTATACTACAAAATTAAAGAGGGAGCAAAAGAACGTATCCAGCAGTACCAAGGTGTCGTATTACAAAAACGTAATAGTGGCATCAGTTGCACATTTACAGTACGTAAAATGAGTAATGGTGTTGGTGTTGAGCGTATTTTCCCTTTGTTTTCGCCTAATATCGACAAAATCGAGTTAATTAGCCGTGGTAAAGTGCGCAGAGCGCGTTTATTCTACCTACGCAAGCTTACAGGTAAAAAAGCCCGTGTTAAAGAAAGAAGAGGTTAATTTTTTCATAGTTGATTAAAAAGCCCCGGTTCGCAAACGCGTGTCGGGGTTTTTTATTAATTCAATCCTCAATATCCTAATTAAACAAGAATTGGCTAATCTCAAATATAGCATTAATACATGCTGAATGACCGCAGTGATTTGAAGTAAACCAGCAAAAGTTAACAAATAGCACTAAACGCGGTAAGCCCAACTATATCAAATTGGTCTTTTTTTAAAGCTGCAATTGATTATTTGAGCTAATTTTCAAATTGTTGGTTTACAATTTTGGGATTACAACAGCCACCATTATTTTGCATCACAATGAGTAACGAGATAACAAAAATTTACGCCCCGCAACAAATAGAAGATAAATGGTATAGCTATTGGCTCAACAATAAGTTATTTAAAAGCACTCCAGATGAGCGTGAGCCTTTTACCATTGTAATACCACCACCTAATGTTACTGGTGTCTTGCACATGGGCCATATGCTAAATAACACCATACAAGATGTATTGGTACGTAAAGCACGTATGCAAGGTAAAAATGCACTTTGGGTTGCAGGTACCGACCATGCGTCTATTGCTACCGAGGCTAAGGTGGTTCAGATGTTACGCGAAAAAGGTATCAAAAAATCAGACCTAAGCAGAGATGAATTTTTGAAATATGCTTGGGAGTGGAAAGAGAAATACGGAGGGATTATTTTAAAGCAGCTAGAGAAACTTGGCGCCAGTTGCGATTGGGATCGCACGCGCTTTACGATGGAGCCTAAGATGAGCGAGGCTGTTATTAATACTTTCATTGATTTATATAACAAAGGATTAATCTACCGTGAACTAAGGATGGTTAATTGGGATCCTCAAGGTAAAACTGCATTAAGTGATGAAGAGGTTATTTTTAAAGATGTACAATCAAAACTATACTTTATAAAGTATCATTTAACCGAAAGCTCGATAGCTGAAATTAAGAATTCGAACATTAACAGTGCTGATTTTATTACCATAGCAACCACCCGCCCTGAAACCATTTTGGCCGATGCTGGTATATGCGTAAACCCCAATGATGAACGGTTTAAACATTTGGTGGGCAAGCAAGTTTTGGTGCCTTTTATTAACAGGCCTATAACCATTATTGCCGATGAATATGTTGATATGGAATTTGGTACTGGTTGCTTAAAAGTAACTCCTGCGCACGATAAAAATGATTATGAGTTAGGTAAGAAATATAACTTAGAAGTAATTGACATTTTAAATGAAGAAGGATTTTTAAACGAGAAAGCAATTGACCCGCGTTACATTGGTAAAGATCGTTTTGAAGTTCGCAGAGAAATTGCAGTACACTTAGAAGAAGCAGGCCATATTTTAAAAATTGACGAATATAAAAATCAAGTTGGAACCAGTGAGCGCACGGGTGCAGTAATTGAACCACGTTTAACTTTGCAGTGGTGGGTTGATATGAAGAAATTTGTAGCTAAAAACCCAAAAGTGTTAGATGCAGTGATGAATGATGAAATTAAGTTTCATCCTGCCAACATGAAAAACACATACAAACATTGGATTGATAACATTAAAGATTGGTGTATCAGTCGTCAATTGTGGTGGGGACAGCGCATTCCGGCTTGGTATGATGAGGAAGGTAACTTTGTTGTGGCAAAAACACACAACGAAGCCATAGTGCAATTTAAGCTTCAATTTCCTACCGCTAATACCCAACAGTTAAAACAAGATGATGACGTAGTTGATACCTGGTTTAGTTCTTGGTTGTGGCCAATAAGTGTGTTTGATGGATTTGAAAAAATGGATAACGGCAAAGTCAGTAAAGTGAATGCCGATATTAAATACTATTACCCAACCAACGATTTAGTTACTGCACCCGAAATTATGTTTTTCTGGGTGGCACGTATGATTATGGCTGGATATGAATGGATGGGTGAGAAGCCATTCAATAACGTTTATTTTACGGGTATTGTTCGAGATAAACAACGCAGAAAAATGAGTAAATCATTGGGTAATTCGCCCGATCCGTTAGATTTAATTGCACAACACGGTGCTGATGGTGTACGTATGGGAATGTTGCTTAGTTCGCCTGCAGGTAACGATATTTTGTTTGATGAGAGCCAAGTAGAACAAGGACGTAATTTTGCCAACAAAATCTGGAATGCGTTTCGTTTGGTTAAAGGGTTGGAGATAAAACCTGATGACGAATTTGATGCCGAAATTTTAGAAAGTAATAAAATTAGTGCCGATTGGTTTAATGGTAAACTAAATGATGCATATGCGGAAATTAGTGAAAAGTATACCGACTACAAATTAAGCGAGGTGCTAATGAGCATGTATAAGCTGATTTGGGACGACTATTGTGCTTGGTATTTAGAGATGATTAAACCAGAATACGGTAAGCCAATTAATGAATCAACCTACAATCAAACCATTAAATTTTTTGATGAGTTGATGCGCTTGTTGCATCCATTTATGCCTTTTATTACCGAAGAAATTTGGCAAAGTTTAACTACTAGAAAAGAAAGTGCATCTATATGTGTTGCAACTTATCCTTTTGGATCAACCCAAATCATAAATAAGGTTATTGCACCTAAATTAGATTTAGCCTTTGAGGTGATACAACAAATAAGAAACTTGCGCAACAGCAAAGGCATTAGTCCTAAGGAAACATTTGATATTGCTATCAAGTCAACCCAAGAGGAAATGTATAAACCGTATGCTTTTTTAATTAAAAAGTTAGCCAATATTGCAAACCTTAACTTTGTAAACGAGAAGCAGGATAAAGCAGTTTTATTGCCTGTTGGTACTGATGAAGTATATGCATTTTTAAACCTTCAGATTGATGTGGAAGCTGAAAAAGCCAAAATATACAAAGAGATAGAATACCTTGAAGGCTTTATGAAATCTGTTGATACAAAATTAAGTAACGAAAAATTTGTGGCTAACGCAAAGCCTGATTTGGTTGAAAAAGAGCGCCAGAAAAAAGCTGATGCCGTTGCTAAAATTGAAGTACTAAGGGGTAGTTTATCAAGTTTGTAAAATATATTGTTCAATAATTGTTAGCGTAGTTAATAAGTATAAAAATGGCTTTTAGAGATACCAAGTCGAAAATAATTATAAAAACACCTGAACAAATAGATGGTATACGCAAGGCAAGTAAGCTTGCGGGGCAAACATTAAAAGCAGTTGCACCATATATAAAAGCAGGTGTAACAACCGGTTATATTAATGATTTGGCGGAGCAATTTATGCGCGATAATGCTGCCATTCCGGCAACCATTGGCTACCATGGATACACCAAGGCTAGCTGCATTTCTGTAAATGATGTAATTTGCCATGGTATACCAGGCAAGTTAGAATTGCGGGATGGAGATATTTTAAATGTAGATATAACAACAATATTAAAGGGTTATTATGGAGATACCAGTACCATGTATACAGTTGGTGAGGTTACAGAACATGCCGAAAAATTAATTGCAGTTACCAAAGAGTGTCTACGCCTAGGTATTGCGCAATGCATACCTGGTAAGCGCATTGGTGATATTGGTTATGCGATAAATCGTTATGCGGTAAAACACGGTTACAGCACGGTATATGAGTTTTGCGGACATGGAGTTGGATTGAAGTTTCATGAAGAACCTGAAGTGAGCCATATTGCTGATGCAAACACAGGACCCGTTATGCAGCCTGGTATGATATTTACCATCGAACCCATGATAAATGCCGGTAAGGCCCGAGCTAAGGTTGATAAAAACGATGGTTGGACAGCCCGCACAATTGATGGAAAGCTATCCGCACAATTTGAGCACACAATTTTAGTTACTCCTACATTTGCCGAGGTACTTACCGATGTAAGTGCCGAATACGAAATTCCGGTTTGAAAGTTAAGCCTTGTTAACAAGTAATATTATTTTATAGGAATGCAGGGCGTTAAACTAGACACAAAAAGGTACTCAGTATAGTAAGCCTGATTTTTTAATGTTTGGCTATTGTTTGGTATACCAGTGGCACTTTTTACCCTTAATGCAAGATTTTTATGGTTTGATACAAGCAATTTAGACAATGAATTAGCCCTCAAAGCCCCTATATTCCAAAGGTCTTCTTTAGTCAATATTTGTATGCTACTATCAACGTAACATACAATGGTAAGTAATAAGTCAGGATGTTTTTCCAATAAGCCAGCCGCCTTGTTGTTTATTTCGGTAGCCAAGTATTCTGGTTTTAAACTGCTGCCAACAAACATTTTTTTATCATTTACCATCACTACCGCTTGGGTACAATTGGTTTTGGTAGTTAATGTACTTGCATCATAATCAGTAAATGCCGCAAATATTTTACGTGATAGGCTATAAAAGGCTTCTTGTTCTTCTTCTTTGCGCGCTTTCATATCTCTAAGGCTGTATTCGCGGTCTTTCAGTAGTTTTTCTTTAAAGGTTATCGAATCTTCTTTTTCTTGTAAACGATCGTTAAGTGACTGCTCAATGGTTGCACTTAGTGTTTGTAAATGTGCATTTTCGTTTTGATACTGCGTTATACGTTTTTCTAATAAAGTACTATCACTTTTTAAGCGCGAAACTTCCGTTTGGCTTCGGGTAAACTTACTTTTTGATACGCATCCCCAGAGCATACTTAAGCTCATTGTAACTAATAATACGTTTCGTTTCATTACTTGCAAAAGTAGCATATACAAATTATAGTGTGGGCTTTTTGTGTAATAAAATTAAATAGGCGGCTTATATTTGTGGTATAATCCAACATGCATTTATTTAATTTTAACTATTTTTATCCATTCGTATTTAATTAAATTATCTAATGAAAGTATATTTCGACAACGCAGCAACAACACCCATGCATCCTGAGGTGGTAAAAGTTATAGCTGATATGATGTTACACAACTACGGTAACCCATCATCAATACATGCCCAAGGAAGGGAAGTTAAAACCATGGTTGAAGATGCCCGCAGAACCGTTGCAAAATTAATGGGGTGCACACCTGGCGAAATTTGTTTTACTTCTGGTGGTACTGAGGCCGATAATATGGCCATTAGGCAATCTGTTGAATCTTTAGGTGTTAAAAATATCATTACCTCAGCCATTGAACATCATGCTGTTTTGCATACCGTTGAAGAATTGGCTCAACAAGGTAAAGTTCATATGCATTTGGTCAATATTACTCAAAACGGCCATGTTGATGTCGCACATTTAGAGGAGTTGCTAAAAAATAACACCAATGCACTTGTTAGTTTAATGCACAGCAACAACGAATTGGGTAATATGATTGATTTGGAACAAATAGGTAACTTATGTAAATCATATAATGCATTGTTTCACTCAGATATGGTTCAAACTGTTGGTCACCAGCCTATCGATTTAAGTAAGTTAAACGTACATTTTATTGCAGCTGGTGCACACAAGTTTAATGGTCCTAAGGGTGTTGGTTTTATTTACATCAATAGCAATGTTAAGTTACATCCATTTATTACGGGAGGTGCGCAAGAGCGTAACATGCGTGGTGGAACTGAAAACGTTTATGGCATAGTGGGTTTGGCTAAAGCATTGGAGATAAGTTTAGCTCACATGGAGGAAGACAAAAAGCGTTTGCAAGAATTAAAAAACTATTTCATTGCCCAATTAAAAGAAAATATTCCCGGAATAGCATTTAATGGTGATGCCGAAGGCACTTCGTCTTATACCGTTTTAAATGTATCATTCCCTCCTAGCCCTGTTGGCGAAATGTTATTGTTTAAGTTAGATATTGATGGTATTTGTGCATCAGGTGGTAGTGCATGCAGCAGCGGAAGTGATGTGGGATCGCATGTGCTAAAAGCAATTGGTGCAAATAGAGAACGCGCAGCGGTGCGTTTTTCCTTTGGTAGCAGCAACACCATAGCAGAAGTAGATTATGTGATTGAAAGGTTGAAAGTGATGTTGAAGCTGGTTGAATCAGCCAATGCATAACTTTTAATCTAATCTTTCATGAGGACATTTTTTCTATTGCTAAGTGTTTTTTCGCCTTTTTTTTTATTGGCTCAAACAGATACACCCAACAAACCTAAACCTGTTTCTAAATGGGAAACTAACCTAGAAACAGGACTAAATATAACACAAGCCAGCTACAGTGTAAACTGGAAAGCTGGGGGTATTAACTCCATTTCGTTGGGTACGTTTTTAAATGCAAAGTCTGTTCGTAAAACCGAACAAAATGAGTGGACCAACGATTTACAGTTACTTTATGGTACTGTTAAAAACGAAGGACAAGACCTTAGAAAAAATGCGGATCGTATATTTTTCGATTCTAAGTTCTCTCATAAAATATCAAACTACTGGAATTTATTTACTTCAGTAAACTTTATGAGTCAGTTTGATGCAGGTTTTGAATACAAATTGGTGAATGGAGCCGAGCAATCAAAAAGAATCTCAGCTTTTTTATCACCAGGTTATTTAACCGAAGCACTTGGTTTTGAATACAAGCCCATCAATTATTTTAGTGCACAATTTGGGTTAGGAGCTTTGCGTCAAACCTTTGTTACCGACCAACAACTTTACAATACCTATAGTTCAACCGCCAAAGAGTTTAATGAGCTTTATGGAGTTAAACGGGGCGCGAATATGCGCAACCAAATTGTTTTCCAAACCGTATTTAACTTTGATAAAGAGGTGATGGAAAACTTGAAAATAAAAGCCCGTTATATGGGTTTGCTTGATTACGATAGGCTATCTGCTAAATACATTGTTAGTCGTTTAGATATAAGTATTACTGCCAAGGTAAATAAGTATATCAGCACCAACTTAAATGGCGTATTGTTATACGATTTTGATCAAGATAAAGACATTCAATATTCTCAAGTAATATCGCTAGGGGTAATGTATACTTTTAGTGATACAAGTAAGTAATCACATTATAATTTTATTATAAGCCGAATACCTTTAGCGCATTCGGCTTTATGTTCATATTTACCTTATGGCATAGCGTAATTTATTGTACTTTTACCACGTGAATTATTTAGATCAATTAAATGAACCGCAGCGTGCGGCAGTTCAGCAAATAGACGGGCCTGTGATGATAGTGGCAGGAGCAGGATCGGGCAAAACCAGGGTACTTACTTACCGTATTGCATACATGTTAGAGCAAGGCGTTGATGCCTTTAATATTTTAGCCTTAACCTTTACCAATAAAGCCAGCAAAGAAATGCGTGAGCGCATTGTAAGTGTGGTTGGTGCCGAAGCCAAAAACCTTTGGATGGGTACTTTTCACAGTATTTTTGCCCGTATATTACGTATTGAAAGTGAGAAGGTAGGTTACCCGCGTAACTTCACCATTTATGATAGTGATGATGCAAAAAGTTTAATAAAATCTATTGTGGCCGAGATGAAGCTAGATGATAAGATGTACAAACCAGCACAAATTTTAGGACGTATTTCAGCAGCAAAAAATGCATTAGTTAAAGCAGCAGCCTACAATCAAGATCCTGAAAATGCCTCATTTGACGAGACCATTGGTCGTCCGCGTTTTGGAGCCATTTATACAACATACGAGCAACGTTGCTTTAGGGCAAGTGCCATGGATTTTGATGATTTGTTGCTAAAAACACACGAGTTACTGCACAACTACCCCGATGTGTTAAACAAATACCAACACATGTTTAAGTATATAATGGTTGATGAGTTTCAGGATACAAACCATGCACAATATTCCATCATCAGAATGTTGTCTAACGTATACCAAAATATTGCAGTAGTGGGCGATGATGCACAAAGTATTTATGCGTTTCGTGGTGCAACCATCAAAAATATTTTAAACTTTCACAAAGATTTTCCAGACACCAAAGTGTTTAAGTTGGAAGAAAATTACCGCAGTACCAAAACCATTGTTAATGCGGCCAACTCCATCATTAAACAAAATAAAGAGCAAATAGAAAAAAAAGTCTTTACGCAAAATGAATTAGGCGATCGCATTCGTGTTTTCCGCGCATTAACAGATAATGAAGAGGGCAAGATGGTGGCATCAGCTATTTTTCAGGATAAAATGAACCAACACCTGAATAATAAAGATTTTGCCATTTTATACCGTACCAATGCACAAAGTCGTAGTTTAGAAGAAGCTTTACGTAAGATGAATATTCCGTATAAAATTTATGGTGGATTGTCATTTTACCAGCGCAAAGAGATTAAAGATTTGTTGGCATACTTCCGTTTAATTATTAACTCAAGCGATGAAGAAGCTTTAAAACGCGTTATTAATTACCCTACACGTGGTATAGGTAAAACCACGATCGACCAACTTACTATACTTGCTGCTGAGCACAATAAAGCATGGTTCGAGATTATGGAGAATGCACATTATTTTGGTTTAAAATCTGCTAATATATTAACCGATTTTGTATTAATGATTCGAAGTTTTCAAACCTTTACAGCCAAACCCGCATATGAAACCGCCATGCATGTGGCCAAACAAACGGGTTTACTAAAATCGTTATACGATGATAAAACAGTCGAAGGAATTGCGCGTTACGAAAACATTGAAGAGCTATTGAACGGTATAAAAGAGTTTAGTATTGAAGAAGTTGCTGATGATGATGCCGTGCTACGTGGTAATACCTTACCGGATTACATGCAAGACATTGCCCTATTAACAGATGCCGATAGGGGAAATGATGATGACAATGATAAAGTAGTTATGATGACCATACATGGAAGTAAGGGATTGGAGTTTACTAACGTACACATTGTAGGTTTAGAGGAAAATCTATTTCCATCTCAACTTAGCTTAAATAGCCGACAAGATTTGGAAGAAGAAAGGCGTTTGTTTTATGTGGCTTTAACCCGTGCCGAGAAAAAATTAACCTTATCATTTGCTACATCAAGGTTTAAATTTGGATCTATGATTAATTGCGAACCAAGCAGGTTTTTGCAAGAAATAGACCCTCAATATTTAATAGTTGAAGGGTTGTACAACAGCAATCAACCTGCTTCAGAGCAACGCAAACCATACCAAATGAGCAGTTACACTAAAAAGTTAACTGAATCAACCCGAGCCAACAAACCTGCCGCTGCCCAGCCTACGGTTATTGTTCCTAAAAACTTTAAACCCATTAACAAGGCCGTATCACAACCTGCATCTATAGATACTGATTTTGTGGGTGATGATACCTCGTTACTTGCTGTTGGAATGAATGTAGAACACCAACGTTTTGGTAAAGGCTTGGTAATAGTAATGGAAGGAGCAGGTGATAACCGCAAAGCACAAATAGATTTTGGCGCGCAAGGCAAAAAAATGCTGGTGCTTAAATTTGCTAAACTTAAAATAAACGCATAGGTGTTTGTATGGCTAAGCCACCTATTGCATCGGTTTTGGCGTATATTTACCGCAGAGTTCAAATAGAGACATAGCAATTCGAATAATAGCGTAAAGGAGATTACTTCGTAATGAATTAAGGATGATAATTATACTTAAGATAATCCTCCCTAATGCAAGAGGCGTTGCTCTGTGAGCCTCTCACTCTGAAATCGACTTTGCTCAAAATCTTCGCAAGACTTTGTAAAGAACCTCTGCGTTTTTATTTTTACCGCAGATGTAAAGGAGTTTCACAGAGAAATAGGAGAGGCATTGCATTACGTGAATTCGAGTAAAGGAGATTGCTTCGCAATGTGTTGAAGTAATGTTTTGATAGAAGTGTAAAAATAATTTACTTGAGTGAAGATTTTACCGCAGAGTAATCTGTGGCTGATAATTGTTTTACTTAAGAATTAATGTGTACTGAATAAGGTTAAAATATATTGGAAAAATACGGGGCAAAAGGATATGAATTTTAAAGACTTAAACATTAACAACCCACTGCTTAAGGCATTGGAAGATTTGGAATACATACATCCAACTCCTGTGCAAATTGAAGCATTCCCGGTAGTAATGTCGGGGCGCGATGTGGTTGCTATAGCACAAACTGGAACAGGTAAAACCTTTGCCTACTTATTACCCATATTAAGGCAATTAAAATTTTCTGAACAACGCCATCCGCGTGTGCTCATTATTGTGCCAACCCGCGAGCTGGTATTACAGGTTTATGGCGAGGTAAATCGTTTAACTAAATACATGAGTGTTAGGGCAGGAGCCATTTATGGCGGTGGTAACATCAATAAACAAAAAGCAATGGTTTTTGCGGGTTTAGATGTGCTGGTATCTACTCCCGGAAGGTTAATAGATTTGGCCAGCATTGGTGCTATTAAATTAACCAGTATACAAAGGTTGGTTATTGATGAGGTGGATGAAATGCTGGAACAAGAATTTAGGGCGCAGCTTAATGCCATCATGGATTATTTGCCTGCTAAACGACAAAATATTTTGTTTTCGGCTACACTTACCGAAGAGGTAGAAAAGCTGTTTACCGAATTTTTTAATAACCCTGTAAAGGTAGAAGTGGCAGCGCATGGAACACCTCTTGAAAAAATTATTCAATTGGGTTACCACGTGCCTAATTTTGGTACTAAGGTTAATTTATTAACCCATTTACTTCAAACAGATGAAACGTTAGGTAAGGTATTGGTGTTTACATCAAAAATTAAAAATGCCGATAAATTGTTTGACATGTTGCACCAAAACTTTGCTGGAAACATTGGCATTTTGCACTCGCGTAAGCCACAAACACAGCGCTTTGAAGCATTAAGACAATTTTCTGAGAATGAAATAAGAATTTTGGTGGCTACAGATGTGGCTGCCCGTGGTTTAGATGTGGTGGATGTAACGCATGTTATCAATTTTGATACCCCCGATAATCCCAATGATTATTTGCATCGTATTGGTAGAACTGGGCGTATTGGTAAAGATGGTACAGCCATTAGTTTAATGAATGCTACTGAAGAAGAATATTTGGTTGAAATAGAAGAGGTAATGAATAAAAAAATTACCATCCTTGATTTTCCGCAAGAAGTAGCACTTTCTAAAATAATGAGCGATGATGAGAAGCCTAAACTTAGAGAAAAAAACTACTTAAAATCGGTTAAGGTTGTTGAAGAAAGAGGCGCTTCATTCCATGAGAAAAAAGATAAAAACAAAAAAGTAAATTTAGGTGGGGCATACAAAAAATCGGGAGGAAAAACACAATCTGTAAACCGAAATGTATTGCGTAACCGTGCAAAAAGAAAAGGATTTTAATTACAATGAAGATTAAACGTATTGCTGTTTATTGCGGCTCGTCTGTTGGCGATGAAGAAATATACATAACCAAAGCATTGGCACTTATACAAGACATGCACAAACGTGGTTACGGTTTGGTTTATGGTGGTGGTAACGTGGGTATAATGGGCATTATTGCCGATGAAATGCTGCGTTTAGGTGGCGAAGTAATTGGTGTAATACCCAAACGTTTAATGGATAAAGAAGTAGGCCATACCGGACTTACCCAACAAATTGTGGTTGATAGTATGCATGAGCGTAAAGCTAAAATGTTTGAATTGTGCGATGCTTGCATTGCTTTACCTGGCGGTATTGGTACCATGGAGGAGTTGTTTGAAGCCTTTACTTGGAGCCAACTGGGTTTTCATTTTAAACCTTGTGGCGTGTTAAACGTAAATGGGTTTTACAAACCTTTGGATGATTTGTTGCAACACATGGTTAACCATAAATTTTTAAAACAAGATTTTAAAAACATGTTGTTGTTTAATGGCCATGTAGAAACGTTGTTAAACGATTTAGAGGCTTTTGAGTTTCCTAAAACCCTGAAGTGGCACTGATTGGTTAGCAAATAACTGCCTGTTCAATTGCCGCGCCTCTGCGTTTCAAAACTCTCCAATGCCGCAGGCAACTTTCGTGTGCTTCATGTTTTCTTGGTGACCTTTGTGTTTAAATTTTACCACAAGGTACACAAAGTCCTGAATACCCGGGATCACGAGGCACAAAAGGAATAATATGCTCTCACATCATTCTCAGAATACCACATAAAATGCCGCAGACATCCTTTGTGCCTAAGCGTTTCAGCTCTTCTCCCACAGTAAAATAACCGTCACAGTTCTATTAACCTCTCACTGCTAAAAAAATCAGTAATTATTATTCATATTTGTAGGTAATAAAACGCAAACAACATGAAAAAAAAAATCGCATTGTTTGCCATTGTAACCATAGTATTTGGTGCAACGGCATTTAAACAAGCTGAAACTACCGGATATCAAATTGGCGCTGTAGCCACCGATTTTAACCTACGTAACGTAGATGGTAAAATGGTAAAATTGGCCGATTTTAAGAAAGCCAAAGGATTTATTGTGGTGTTTACCTGTAACCATTGCCCTTTCTCTCAAGCATACGAGCAACGCATTATTAACCTCCACAACAAATTTGCAGCAAGAGGTTACCCTGTAATTGCCATCAACCCAAATGATGCGAAGCGGGAGCCTGAAGATAGTTACGCCAAGATGCAAGAATTGGCCAAAGCAAAAAAATATCCATTTGTGTATTTGCATGATGAAACCCAACAAATTGCCAAAATATATGGAGCCACACGTACCCCTCATGTATTTGTCTTGCAAAAAACTAAAGCAGGAAATACGTTAGCCTACATTGGTGGAATTGACGATAATTATGAAGACGATAAACTAGCCCAAGAAAAGTATGTTGAATTGGCTGTTAATGCATTACTAAATGGGAAAACAATAACTAAAACCAATACAAAGGCCATAGGTTGTTCCATTAAGTGGAAGAAGTAAGCCAAAATGAACAGATAGAAAGACCTACAGCTATGATTTGAATAAATAGTCATTAGCGGTAGGTTTTATAATTAGTGGCTACTTATAAATTTGTTAAATTCAGTCTTTGCCGTTTGACTTTCAAACAGAGAGCCATGTTCACCTCCAACAATCTCAATAAACTGTCTATTTTGAAATAAAACCAATACTTTTAATTTACGTTGCTGCTAAAGGCTTGAAACGTATATACGCTTAAATGGAATTGTTTTGGTTAGATTACAGGTGTAATTGCCTAGTCTTTCAATAGAGCTAAAGTGGGCCGCAGCATACAAATACGGTTCAGGAATAATAATTACCTCTGTGGTATTAAACTGGTTTATGTAATTATATTAAATAGCTAAATATGCTTGGCGGAGTTAGCTATTGCTTAATTTGGGCTTCAAATTTATTTTGTATAACAAGTATAATTAGGCCAAATACAATGGCCACTATAATTAATGCATTATTCATGATGCCTTCCACAGTAAACGACAAGCGTATTAATATAGTTGAAATAATAAATCCAGAATTACGGATTACTTTATGAAATTGATCGCTATAAAAAAAAGATACCAGCAGTAGCAGCACATCCACAATAACCAACAATGAAAAAAAGTGCTCAAAAAATACATTATTTATATTCTTAAATAGTTCAATTGATTCTTCAGGCATTTTAAATACGCCAATAAACCAATTTATAAACGAATAAATAGCAAGCATTAACACAACGGGTACTAAACATGCAGCTATTATTTTTTTAATTTTTACATACCTGGTTTTGCCTAACTCATTGGCCTCTTCGGTTAATCGGCTGTTTTTGCTCTTTAAACCCTGTTTGTAAAACAAATAAATCAAGTAAAACAATACAATGGAAGTTAATAAGTCGTAGGTAAATTGTAAGTCGTATTTAATGGTAAACCAATCAGATGATAGTGTTAAGTTAGATAAGTCTTTAAACAACCGCCTGATAATAATTAAAAGAATGATCTCATACTGTTTGGTAATATAGATGGTAAGCGATTTAGGCAGGTAATAAATAAGTAAATAAACCTCGTACACCAAAATGAATGAAAACGGAGTGTAAATGGCTGCTATTGGATTACTGGTTAATCCATTGATTTCACTAAAGTGTATCACATCAAAATAAGAAAGGCCGATAGTAATTAAATGAATTATAAAACTGCATATCGCTATAACTAAAATAATTCGCTCACCCTTTTTTTGTGTCTGCTCCGAAAGCAAGTGATGGTAAGCAGCATTAAATGTGTTGTTAAAATTCATTGTTGTGATTGCTTATTAATAGGTTATAAAATTACATTTAAATAATCAAAAATGTAATTTATTAGCGTGCACTGTGAATTAAACACGCAACAAATAAATCCATTTATAGACTTTTTTGTTGCGTGCAGGTTGTAAAATGTACTATTTTTTTTTATTTGTTTGGGTAATGGCTAGGCCAAACCCAATTCCAAATAGTATGGTTATTAAACCAGCAAAATAGGGTATAAGAGCTGTCATTTTTTTGAGTTATTAATCATTTTAAGATAAATGCCAAAGGCCAAAATTGATGGTACCCAAAGACCTACAAAACTACCATCCTCTTTTTCTCCCTGAAAATAGAGCACTTCAGAAAAAATAAGTGATAGGAGCGCACACACGAACAAAATTTTGTCAGTTATTGTAAATTTATTAAACATGTCTTGATATTTTTTCGAATGTACTGAAATAAAATTGGTAAAACAACATGAATCAACTTACTTCAATTTGTTATTATACAAATGGTGTGTTTAGTTTTGCTTTTAGTTACCTGTAACTATCAATATAATGGATAATCGTTGGCGTGAAGTATGCTTACATTACAAATAAATGAAGCTGAATAAACCGTTCTCTTATACCCATTTTTATGGCGAAGAAATTATAAATCACTTATCTTCGCACTATGGGTACATTATTAATTAGAAACGCCAAATTAGTTAACGAAGGCAAAGTATATTTTGCAGATGTTTTTATTAAAAATAACATCATAGAAAAAATTGATACTAATGGTATTGCCATGCCCGCAGATAAAGTGATCAATGCCGAAGGCTTGTATTTAATGCCCGGTGTTATAGACGACCAAGTGCATTTTAGAGAGCCCGGTTTAACACATAAAGGAGAAATTTATACCGAAGCTAAAGCAGCCGTAGCAGGTGGTACAACCAGTTTCATGGAAATGCCAAATACCTCGCCAAGTGCAATAACCATAGAGTTGTTAGAGCAAAAATATGCCCGTGCTGCGCAGTGCTCATTGGCTAACTATTCGTTTTTTATGGGTACCACCAATATCAATATAAACGAGTTGTTACGTATTGATCCGGCAACGGTTTGTGGAGTTAAAATTTTTATGGGGTCATCAACAGGCGATATGTTGGTGGATGATCCCAATGCATTGGAACGCATTTTTGCCGAAGTAAAAACTTTAATTGCGACCCACTGCGAGGATGATCCTTTGGTGAAGGCAAACTTGGCAGCTATTAAAGCCCAATACGGAGATCATATTGATGCCTCGTTTCATCCCATCATCAGAAACGAAGAAGCTTGCTACAAGTCGTCTTCTTTTGCGGTTGATTTGGCCAAGAAGCACAATACCCGTTTGCATATTTTACACATCAGTACAGCTAAAGAATTAAGTTTATTCCGCAATGATATTCCATTAAGCCAGAAACGAATTACAGCTGAAGCATGTATACACCACTTGTGGTTTAGTGATGCGGATTATGCTACGAAAGGTAACCTAATAAAATGGAATCCTGCGGTTAAAACTCCTGCAGATAGAGATGCAATTTTTGCGGCTGTATTAGATGGTACGATAGATGTAATTGCAACCGACCATGCTCCGCATACCATAGAAGAGAAAAGCCATCCTTTTTTGTCAGCCCCTTCTGGTGGACCATTAGTTCAACATGCGTTAAATGCCATGTTGGAGTTTTACCATCAAGGTAAAATATCGTTAGAAACCATTGTGCAAAAAATGTGTCACAACGTGGCAGAAATGTTTGAAATAGACAGACGTGGTTTTATACGCGAAGGTTATTATGCCGATTTGGTTTTGGTTGATTTAAACAAAAATTATACGGTTGATAAAAGTAACTTGTTATACAAATGTGGCTGGAGTCCGTTTGAAGGCATAACCTTTAACTCGGTTGTTACCCATACCGTAGTTAGTGGTCATTTGGTATACGAGAACGGAAAATTTGATGAAAGTAAATTTGGCTTAAGGTTAAAATTTAACCGCTAAAACCAAATGGTCACATTACCCACAGCAAGCCACGATTGATTCGTGGCTTTGTTGTTTTTATCGGCTTGTATTTTATCCGTGCTGTACAAATGTTTGCCCTCCACCCTGAATATAGCGTTACGTTTTAATTTAAACGAATAACACAAACTGCTTCCTAAGGCATCAAAACTTGCCATGTTATACAAAGGCGTAATTATGCTTTGGTGTTGGTCGTTGAAGTATTCTAAACGGCCAGCCATACTATGTTTTGCGTTAAAATTATATTTAGCTATACATGTAGCTTGCCACCAAATGTGGTTTAGGTTTGTGTTGAGGTTGTTTGATTTTTGTTGCAAACCAATAGAAGCCACAGCCCCCAAATTCCATTTATTTAAGTTGGCCGTCCACTGCATGTCTGTGTAATAACGCATGTTAAAATTGGGGTTTAGGGTTGATTTCTCATCGCCTGCATAAAAAGTTGATACAAAGGTATTCAGGCTGTCAGGCTTGTATTCAAGGGTGGTTCCTATGCTTAGCGAATTGTTTACATCTTTAACTTGTTGCCATCCGTTTATCAAATAACCGTAAAAAGTTAATTTCTTATTCAGTGGAGCCGTTAAACGTGCACCTGTAATAAAGTATGGGCTATATTCTGATGCCAACGATCGGGTGTACATCAATTGGTCTTTCGAGAATGGAGTTTCTAATGTGTATGGTGCATTTAATATCCCTGCATCAATCCAAATGTTTTTTTTCTTACTTAAAAGATAACCCGCATTAGCAAGTACCATATGCTGCGCTGTTTGATGTTCGGCATCATAATTAGCAAACATGTAAGTACCCGTAGCCGGAACAATATTGGCCCTAAACCGTTGGTAACTAAAATTTAAATTAAGGTAAGCCAGGTTTAAATTAAGTTGGTTGTGTTTGGCATGCGAAACATAGTAGCGTATATCTGTTTGGTTTGATGAGTGGTAACCATAATATAAATCAACCCCACCAGCCAAAGTTAAAGTAACCGAATCTTTTTTTACTTGTGCAACTATTTGGTGCACCACAAAAAATAGGCTGACAAAAATTACTATTCGTTTATACATCAACGTGTTTAATCAATTTCAAAATTGGCATGCACCACAGCAGTAATTTCTTTTTCTATAGCGCTCACATCGTTTATGCCATAATCGCCAATAACGTTGCTATTTTTAGGTGTAATTTGTAGCACCCCCATTTTAGCGCTAAGCATGGCACCCAGTTTTTGTTCCGTAGATTCGGCTATTCTAGAAGCACGTGTTTGTGCATCTTTAGCGGCATCAGCCTGTATTTTAATTTTTAAATCGGCCAATCCGCTGTAGTAATATTCGGGCGCATCCATTTGTAATGCAATACCCTGTTTTAACAAATCGGTAATCTGCAGAGAAAGCGTTTTTGTTTTTTGTACATCGTTTGCTTTTAACTGAAACCGCTGCGATAGGGTGTAGTTTAAAATTCTACCCGTTTGCAAGCCTTGCGGAGTGTATTCGTAATTTGCAATTGAGGTAATGGGGAATATTTCTATTTGGTCTTTTTTAATACCCGCTGCTGTAAGGTAATTTATAACAATAGGCATTTGGTTTTTTAATTGCACATAACCATCATTTGGGTTAATAGCATTTATCTGTATTGAACCATGTAAAATGCCAATATCAGAAACAATGGTACGCATGGCCGAACCAGTAACAGCAATGGTTTGTTGCGATTTAATGTTATTGTGCCATGTAAAGGCTATAATACAAGCAGAGATAATTATTGCAAAGGCCATAACAGCCGATGAAGTGACACGGTTACTTACTTTATTTTTATTAACCATAAGTGATAAGTTATGTTCAAAAATATAAGTTAATAACCGTAATTAATTAAAAGGTTAGGTTTTTTTTATAAAGAGTGGCATTTTTGATGGACCTAATAATCTGTTAGTATGAAAAGTGTATGTAGAAAAATCAGACTTGTTTTTTTTTCAGCGTTGGTGTCAACCAATGTATTTTCTCAAAATGATATGTCCTCGTTTTTAAAAGTGGGCATAGATGATGGCAATAAAGTTTTAAGTGCTTACGCAACTCCAATATTTAAAACTTTTGGAGCAGGTATAAACGCAGGATGGTTTAATACTGCAAAGGTACATGGGCTAGGCGGGTTTTCATTAACAATTTGTCCTAATGTGATATTGGTGCCAAGCACTGATAAAACATTTGATGTGTCGACTTTAGGCATGAGTAATAACACCCGTGTAATTAATGGTAAGAATAGCTCAACAACATTTTTTGGAAGCAATTCCAATTCAAATAATCCTGAATTAGGTTCATTTATCCGTTACCCTGGTGCAGCTACAGATAGCATGCTTGCATCATTTAAGTTGCCTCAAGGCATTGGCGTAAGTATTTTTATGATACCCACAGCGCAGTTAGCTGTTGGGGTTGGACTTGGAACGGAGGTATCTATTAGGTACATGCCACAAATAAAAACCAATGATATCAGTGCAGGCATAATAGGTTTTGGAATTAAGCATGACATTAAGCAATGGATTCCCGGTATAAAACTGATGCCATTTGATTTATCTGTAATGGCAGCCTTTACCAGGTTGGATGCCAGTGTTCAATTAACAGCATTAAAAGCTGATCAACCAACTAGTAACATTGACAATCCTAACCCAAATAAAACGTATTTACAAAGCACAAACTTTGTTTCTTCGGCATATACAGTTAATGTATTGTTATCTAAAAAACTTTCCATATTTACTCCATATTTGGGCTTAGGATTTCAATCGGCTACAACAGAATTTGCATTAAAAGGAGAGTACCCAATAACAGATATAAATACCAATTATAATCCATTAGATCCGCTATCAAAGCCAAAAGTTGTTCGCGAGTTAAAGGATCCAATTTCATTAACCAGTACTTTTAGTGATTTAAGGGCCACCGCAGGATTTAGGTTTAAGTTGGCCTTATTTACATTTCACGCAGATTATACGCTTGCAAAATATCCGGTTGCTTCTATAGGCATAGGATTACACATACAATCGTTGGCTCCGCCAAAATTGTAACATCATATTACATAAAAGTAAACGCGGCCGTACCTTTAGGTGCGGCCGCGTTTTGGTTTAAAGGTTTAATAGCTTACTACTGCCTAAGAATATACAAGATCGGGCAGGGAGTTCTTCATTATGGTTGTTCTTTTTTGCCACCAACCATGGTAAATTCATTTAACACAATTTCTGTGCTGTAACGCTTAACTCCATCCTTATCGGTGTAAGTGTTGTTAGTTAGCTTTCCTTCAATAGCTACCTCGCTACCTTTTTTAAGTAGTTTACTCACCAATTCGGCTTGTTTACCCCAAGCAGTAATGTTGTGCCATTGTGTGTCTGTAACACGCTCGCCAGCTTCGTTTTTGTAACTTTCATTAATGGCCATAGAGAATTTGGCTAATTTTTTCCCGTTACTTAAATCTTTTACTTCTGGGGTTTGCCCCAAGTTGCCAATTAGGCGTACACTGTTTTTTAGGCTGTTCATACCTGTTAAATAATTAATGGTTTTAAAATTACCTGCTACGTTTAAAGAAGGCATAATAGTTTTGTTGAAAATCAACGAGGCAAAGATGTGGTGGCTTGTTTTGGGTAACAATAACTTAAGCGGTTATTTTCGGAATAATCCGATTGTAAACGGATAAATCGGTTAATAGTAGGACCATCTTATCCTACTGAATTTGATATGTTGGTATTGATGTTACTTACAGGATTAGCTCTTCGCAAATTTACTGTTGCCTACAATATGTTTAATCAATATGCCAGGTGGGGTGGGTGGGGTGGAATGATTATTTAATCCATATTAAATCTTACTCATAAAAACGGATTGATGGGGGTAATGTTATAAATTTTAAATTAAATGGTGATGAAGGTTTTGGCGTATTTAAAAACTCGATTCTGATTTCGGCACATGCCATCAATGACATTTCTATTAGCGTTAATTTTAAAAAAAAATACTTGGTAGATAAGGCTATTTATCAATTTAATTATTGATCAACTTACGGTTTGATTTCAAAGGTGTATTTCTCTTGGGTTGGTTTAATTATCAAAATAAATCACATTTCTTATTTTAACTCATCTTGGCTTTTACTCTTGCCACTAATGATCCTCGAAACGAGTCCTTGCTTATTGGTTAATTCGGCCATGATAACGCCACCCAAATGCAGTAAAATAAACGTAAGCAGGTAATAAATAGAAAGCTCGTGTACCTCTTCCATTTGTTCTTTAAGGTATTTGGGTCCTAGTTCAATAATTAAACCTGTAATTAATGATACTGCTACACCTACGTAAAATACCAGGTACAATCCATATTGAAATTTCTGTTTTGTATTAAATGTGACCTTAAACGGATTAGTAATTTTCATTTCGCCAAAAAAGGGTAATACCATGCGCAGGCTATACAAACCTACTAATGCGTAACCAAAATATATATGCCAATCCCACATTGGTTTCCTTATTTTTTTGGCCAACAATATCATTTGGTCATCGGTTAAAGTTTGATTGGTTGTGGCTAAATAATTTTTTATAATTTCTGCTATGTTGTTTTTGTTCATCCACGTTAACCTTAAAAATATGGTTAACAATATCGCCAACATACATAAGGCAATAGCCCAGTGCATTAATCTATAGGTGATACTATAATTTTTATTTTGCATGATATAAATGATGAACAGACTTAGCAAATATACATAATCTAACTGCACTGACCTTACACAAGGTAGCTCTATAAGCGTCAGACCTTTGGGGTTGTTTAAGTTAAGGTATCTTGATTTTCTTTCAATCATACTGATGCGCAATGCGTCTGTTGGATTCGTGCACCATTAGCGAGGCAACATTCACTGTTGCGCATTTAACTCAAACAGTAGTTTTCTTCTTTTAAAATAAATTGGTAGTCAATTGCTTTAATGGAACGATCGATAAATCATGCATAAAAAAAACGGCCACTCTGTTTTAGAGCGACCGTTTTAATATGATTAAGTGTTGTGTTTTATTTAAACAACGACTTCACTGTTTCTTCGTTTACTGCTACAGGATATTTAGCTTTTAACTCTTTAATCCATTCTTTTTCCAGAAAGTTTTGGTAATCGCTGGTTACTATGCCTTTGGCTTCTCTTATCGTTTTTGGCTCAGGGTTAACTAGGCCAACAACATAATAAAACTTGTATTGGTTGTTTTCGTTTGCAATATCAACCACACCTTTTTTATCGTACATTTTATCTGTGTTGCTGCTTTCACCACGCTCCGCTTTTTGCTCGGTAACCACTACTGCACCAGTCATTTTTTTGCTTAGTTTGGCTTTTATCTCATCACTGCTTTTGCCTTCTACAGCCATTTTCATAGCAGCCTTTTTGGTTTTTTCGTCAAGGCAGCTATAAGTTAAAAACTTAACACGCTCTTTCCACATGTATTTGGTTTTATTTGCATTATAAAACTGCTCTAATCCTGCAGTATCTATAACGGCCTTATTCCAAACTTTCTTATCGGTTAAGTCAAACAACAAAATACCATCATGATATTCTTGCATTAAGTTACGGAAGTCTTCGTACTTATTTTCTAATTGAGCTTCTTCAAATGCCAATGCTTCATCATCAACAAAGCGTTTGTAAATGTTATTCACCATCATGTAAACAGATTGACCTGGTTCGAAATGATCGTGTGTTTTTAAGATATAGTTAGCAAAATCATTAGCCGTGTAGTTCTTTTTGCCTAAGCTAAACAACACATTTTTGCCAAACTTTTTCTCGTCAAGTATATATCCATCCATAAAAATGCTGCTGTCGCAAGCATTAACAAATGTTTTAAAGTTAGCTGCATTTTCTCTAAAGTTGTTTTCGCGTTTAATACGAGCCGATACGGAAGTTTTACTACTTTCTGCACGGCTATCGCGAGCTACTTTAGTTTTTAAGCTTTCTTCCAATTCTTTAAAAGGAGCAACTGGGCGGCTTTCTATCAATTTAATAATATGATAACCGTATGTGGTTGAAAATACTTTCGATACTTGGTCTTTCTCTAAATTAAAAGCTGCTACTTTAAATTCTTCAGGAAAACGGCTGGTGCTCGACATCCAGTTCATGATACCTTTATTTGGTTTGCTGCCTTCGTCCATGCTATACTTCATCACCATTTCATCAAAAGTTGCTTTCCCTGCATTTAATGCTTGGGCTACACTGTCAATAATTAGTTTTTGCTCAGCAATGGTTTCTGCACTTGCATTAGCACCTGTGCTGCGCATAATGTGTTGCACTTTTACTTCACCACTGGCATCGCGGGTGTTGTTTACTTTTATAACATGGTATCCAAAGCGAGTGCGGAAAGGCATTGAAACTTGTCCTTTAGGCGTTATGTAAGCCATTTTCTCGAAAGGATAAATCATATCAAAAGCTGCGAACCAACCCAGATTACCGTAATTGGTAATTGCTGAAGGGTCGTCAGAACTTTTAGCAGCCAACGAGTCGAAACTTTCACCTTTTAGGTAGCGCTTACGTAATTCAAGTGCTTTGTTGTATGCTACTAGCGTGTCAGCAGGTTTTGCATTTTCGGTACAAGTAATTAAAATGTGACTTGCATTAACCTCTTTAAGCATGTGGTCATAAGCTTCTATAACTAAGTTTTCTGAAGCTTTTTTATCAGTTAGATAAGGATTAGCCAATTGCTTGCGGTAACCTGCCAATTCATTTTTAAAATTGCTGAAAGTATCAAGATTCATGTTTCTTGCTTCTTTAACTTTCATTTTAAAGTTTTGGTAAAGTTCCAAATACTCCCTAACACTTTCCTCTGTAGGGGTTTCTTTTTGGTTGCGATTTTTTGATAATAAACGTTCAAACTCGGCTTTATTAACAGTATCTAAACCATAAGTAAACACTATGGGGTCGATTTTTTTTGCCATTGCTGTTTGAACGTTAGTTTTAACAGGAGTGCCTTGTTTTTTAACAGGCTTTTGTGCAAATGTAAATGAAGTAACTAATGTTAATACACTTAGTGTTACTGCTTGTTTATTCATTTGTTAGATAGGTTTTGTTGTTAATCTTAATTTTTGAGGAGATGCAAAAATATGAAATTATGTGGCTTTATCTAATGCCAAAAAAGGTTTTAGTTTTTGCCTGATTATGAGGTTGTTAATATTCAAAAGTAGCCTTTGTTACCACCAATTTGCACTTAAACAACTTCCGCTAATTAAAGTAGCCCACTTTATTGTGTTTTCTTACCAATGCAATTACCGCATCTTTTAGCTCTTGAACATTGGTTTTTTGTGTGGCCGAAATAAAAATTGCGGGTGCATTTTCTTTCGCCATCCAGGTGTTTTTTAAACGTTCAATGTATGGTATATCTTCTTCGCCTTCTTCAATCTCATCGGGTAACCTAAGCGGTTCCTTTAGTTTATCAATTTTATTAAACACCAATAATATGGGCTTTTTGTGCGCTTTAATTTCTTCTAATGTTTTGTTCACAACTGCTATTTGGTCTTCAAAATTAGGATGCGAAACATCCACAACATGTATCAATGCATCGGCTTCCGTTATCTCATCTAGGGTGCTTTTAAAACACTCAATTAATTGATGCGGGAGTTTGCGAATAAAACCTACTGTATCAGTTAACAAAAAAGGAATGCCATCTATTACCACTTTACGCACGGTACTGTCTAAGGTTGCAAATAGCTTGTCTTCGGAAAGCACATCGCTCTTACTTAGCATGTTTAGTATGCTCGATTTGCCCACATTGGTGTAGCCTACCAAAGTTAACCTAACTTTATCATCACGATTTTTTCTGCGGGTTTCGGCTTGTTGTTCAATATCTTTTAAGCGTGCTTTATATTTACCAATCGTATCACGTATTACGCGTCTGTCTGTTTCAATTTCACTTTCTCCTGGTCCGCGTGTACCAATACCACCTGCATGTTTACTTAAGTGGGTCCACATGCGCGTTAAACGTGGTAATAAGTATTGTGCTTGTGCCAACTCAACTTGCATTTTTGCTTGGGCAGAGCGTGCATTGGTGGCAAAAATATCCAAAATTAAATTGCTTCTATCCAGTATTTTGCATTTAAGGGTATGTTCAATGTTGCGTATTTGCGATGGACTTAATTCATCATCAAATATCACCATATCAATTTCGTTTTCGTTTACAAAATCTGCAATTTCTTGCAGTTTTCCTTCACCCACAAAAGTTCCAGAGTGAGGCTTGGGCAGACGTTGTAAAAAACGTTTAACCACGCGTGCTCCTGCAGTTAAGGTTAAAAAAGCCAACTCATCCAAATACTCTTCGGCTTGTTCTATTTTTTGTTGTTGAGTTACCACACCAACTAAAACGGCTGTTTCTTGTTTTTTGCGGGTTTCGTGTAATGTATCTTTTGCCATGTATTAATCTTGGCAAAAATACAACAAGTTTTATTCACCTCATTAATTACTTTTGTGCCTTAAATTAGATATGATTTTAACTAAAAAATGGATTAGCGCAATGCGACTGCGTACTTTGCCATTAGCCGTTTCTGGTATATTAATGGGTAGTGCCTTGGCCGAATTAAGTGGTGTGGAGACGCATAAATTAATTACCGTTTTGGCGTTACTCACCGCTGTTTTTTTGCAAATATTAAGTAACCTGGCCAACGATTATGGCGACTTTGCCAAAGGAACTGATAATGAAAATAGGGTAGGGAATATGCGTGCCTTACAAAGTGGAAACATTACGCCACAAGCCATGTTACGTATGATTATTTTTTTTGTGGCACTATGCTTAATAAGTGGTGTAAGCTTATTGTATGTGGCTGCAAATGGAAATATGAACTATTCCTTTTTGTTGTTTTTTATCCTGGGCCTAGTGGCTATTGCTGCAGCCATAAAATATACAGTTGGTAAAACGGCTTACGGATACAGTGGATTGGGTGATGTGTTTGTATTCGCTTTTTTTGGGTTAGTTGCCGTTTTGGGGGTATACATTTTGCACAACCATTTTACATGGCATTGGCCCCTTGATAAATGGATGATTTTACCTGCAACAGCTATTGGTTTACTGAGCACAGCGGTATTAAATACCAACAATATTCGTGATATAGAAAACGACCGAGCATCTAATAAAAATACCATTGTGGTAAAAATCGGGTTGAACAATGCACGCATCTACCACTGGTTTTTATTAATAGGGGCCTTTGTTTCGCTAGTGTTTTTTATTTATGCTAATCATTTACATTGGATACAGTATTTGAGTTTATTGGCATTTATTCCAATTATGATGCAAGGGTTTACGGTGCAAAATTTAGCCCCATCACCAAAATATAATGCGTTATTAAAGCAGTTAAGTTTATCAATCTTATTGTTGGTGGTTGTTTTTGTGGTTTTACAAACAGTGGCTCTGGGCATTTTTGTAAGCAATACCATAAGTAATTTTGTTAAATAATGTTTGTAGCCTCCTACATAAAACACCAATTACAATTTGTAAAGCCAGCTAAAACATCGCGCAATACCATGCACATGCACACGGTGTATTATGTGGTATTAACAAGTAAAAGTGTGCGCAAAAGTTTTTGGGGTGAAGCGGCTCCATTGCCAGGTTTAAGTATAGATGACATTACGCAAATAGAAAATAAACTAACCGAATTGTGTTCAGCCGTTACCAATGGTTACACATTTAATATGTTAGATTTTTCTGGTTTTCCCAGTGTACAATTTGCATTTGAAACAGCTTTTTTAGCTGCACAACACGAGGAAGATTTTTTATTATATGATACACCGTTTTACAGCAGCCTACAACCCATTGCCATTAATGGTTTGGTTTGGATGAACGAGAAAGAAACCATGTTGCAAGAAGCCATTCAGAGGGCTGAGCAAGGTTTTGATACCATAAAATTTAAAGTTGGCGCATTAGATTTTGATGACGAATGCCGCATGCTTGAAACTTTTAGAAAGCAATTTGGTGCATTTAAAGTTACCATCAGGTTAGATGCAAACGGGGCTTTTTTAATTGATGATGCAATTGCTCAACTCAAAGAATTGGCGAGGTTTGAAATACACAGCATAGAACAACCCATTAAAGCCAAACAATGGGATGCCATGCAGGAAATTTGTGCCAAAACGCCTA
>CANLLM010000008.1 GCA_947491825.1 Bacteroidota bacterium | reverse complement strand
AGAAGGTTTCCATTAAAATTTGTTTTTTCCCTTCAAACAAATTTTTCACTTCATCGCGCGTACTTAAAAAATGTGCACTGTCTGTAAACGAATATGGAATGGTCAGCAGCTTACTATAATCTTGTAATTGCTTATCTAGTCTATACTCATCGGGTAACTGATACTCAAATTTACCTATATTTTTTTTACCTATGATTTGTTGCAGATTATCAACCAACGATTGGGTATTTTCCCTGTCGTTAATTTTATAATAAACAACCTCGTGTCCAGCTTTTGTTAACTCTGAAGCAAAGTTGCGCATGGCCGAAAAAAATCCAGCAATTTTTTGAATATGGTGCTTAACGTAGTCTGTTTCTTGCCTCATTTCAAAAAGGCAATACACGATATTTCCATCAGTCTTATTAAACCAAGGGTGGTTATGGTTAAGTTGATCGCCTAAAATTAAACGTAATGTTTTCATGTGGCAATTAAATTACTTTAAAATATTACCATCAGGTTTTGCATAGGGAAGCTCAGCTATTTTTTCTAGCTTGTAATAAGTTTCCAAACCATTAACACCTATAGCTTCGGTTTGTTGTAGTTGTATGATGTTTGATTCATTTAAATAATTCTCTTCTAAAATAACCTCTTGAATTTCACCAATCATTAAAATGGTTCCGTTTACTTTAATGTGCTGTTCTTCCACAAAACGTAACCCGATTTTTACCTTACTTTCTTTTACATAAGGTGCTTTTATGTTTGGTGTGTATTCTGGTGTTAATAATGTGGCATCAAATTCAGAAGTATCATATCTGGCAGCGGTCTGATGTGCCTGTTTATAAATAGAAGCATGTACTTGGTTGATGGTGAAATGGCCTGTTTCTGTTATGTTTTGGTAAGTCCCTCTGGCCACACTTATAGGTCGCATAATAAATCCCATGTATGGAGGATTTGCACCAATATGCATCACTGAATTAAAAATGGCTAAATTAGTTTCGCCTGCTTGGTTACAGGTGCCAATTAAATTAGCTGCACGTATGCCGGGCAACGAATTAATTAAATTGGTACGTTGTTGTTTCTCCAGTTGGAGTATATCATCTAGTGAAAGGGTTATTTTCATTTTAGGCTTTTGTTGTAATCTTTTACTTCTTTGTAAATCCTACCTTAAGGCGCTCATTCCGCCATCAACGCTAATTATTTGACCAGTAACCCAATTGGCATCTAACAAGTATAAAACGGCATTTGCAATATCATTAGGTTGTCCAATTTTTTTTAATGGATGACGATCTTCTGCACTTTTTAGTTTCGCTTCTGCATTAATCAATTTATCAGCTAGTGGTGTATTGGTTAGTGAAGGTGCAACTGCATTTACCCTAACTTTTGGAGCAAATTCTGCAGCTAAACTTCTTGTTAAACCTTCTACAGCACCTTTTGCTGCTGCTATGCTGGCATGAAAAGCCATACCGGTTTGAACAGCTACTGTACTAAATAAAACTATACTAGAATTTTCAGCTTGCTGTAACTGCGGCAAAAAATGTTTAATTATTTTTACTGCACCTAAAAAATTAATATTCCACTCATTTAAATAATCTTCTGCACGCAACGAGCGAAATGGCTTTAAATTAATGGTTCCAGGGCAATAAATTAACCCATCAATAGGATTATCTAAAACCGGGAAATTTGGGGTCTCTTCACTAATATCTACTGAATAATAAGTGGTATTGGAGAGGGTGTTTACTTCTTTTTCACTTCTGCTTAGCGCAGTAATATTATTTGACAAACTTAATTTTTTTGCCAATTCAAGCCCAATGCCGCTGCTTGCGCCAACTATAACGTAATGTTTCATGGATTATTTAACAACCTAAATGGCAAAAGGTTTATTTAGTAAAGTGATTAAGATAAATCAGCACCAAAGAAAATAAGCTCATACAAATTGTGGTGATAACAACAAACAAGCGCGTAAATATATAATTGGCAACCAATGGTTGGATTCTAGTGTTTTTACGCCACCAAAAAAAGTATGCAGCTACCGGTGATAGAAAGAAGAGAAATACATAAAAATGAAAAACATGTTTGGTATTATAAAAGTGAAGCCCCATAAACGAAATGGCTATCAAAAACATAACTAAACTTAGAACAAATGTACCTTGAAGGCCAATGCGAATGCCAATTGTTAAATCGCCTCTTTTTAAGTCTTCCACATGGGTATGCATTTGGGTTAATGGGTATACAAATCCAACAAAAAATGCACAGGCCTGTATAGCAAATATATTTGTTATTAACATGAGCTTACCTGTAGCATATTGTGTAAGTGCAAACAGCAAAACACCTTGCATAGTCATTGTTAGGAGTAAAGAAATAATAGCATATTTTCTTAGTCTTATTGGATTGTTGTTGTGTAATTTGGAAAGTAACAAGTAACCAGTTACTCCCACTCCAACTTCAAGTGATATGATAAGCATAGATAATACTACCGCTAAACTATTCATTGAGATGCTTGAGGTAATAAGATTTTTTGCCTGTTTTGTTAGTTCAATTTTGCTACCAGATAATTTCAAGTTGGCATTGGCAATTTGCAGTTGATTTGATGGATGTATCAATACCTGTAATATAATAAAAAACAGCCCTGTGTGTAGCATGTTTAAATCATGTGTTTGACTAATTGCGAAAAGAAATAAGGGCAAATAAATAAAAGAAAGCAAGAAACTTGTTTGTAACAAATGGTTGTGTTTATCCATGGCGAAAATTAAAGTATTAAATACATTTAAGAAAATTTTATTAATTGCTAGAAAGCATTGGTATTTAGTATATTTGATATGCTTGTTAGGAAAATATTAGGTATTGAAACTTTAGTTAAACCCTTCACTTGACACTAGCAGCGTGTTTTTAAATAAATTTGATAAAAACCTGATTATGGAAAAGCCACATATCCTTATAGTTGAAGACGAGCAAGCCTTGGGTATTTTGCTAAAAGAAAACTTAAAAGCAAAAGGCTTTACGGTTAAACTATGTAAAGATGGTTTAGATGGTTGGAATACTTTTAAAACCGAGCGCTTTGATCTTTGTATACTTGATGTTAATATGCCTAAAATGAATGGCTTTGAATTGGCTCAACACATAAGAGAGAAAAATGATGTGGTGCCTATTATATTTTTAACTGCTAACTCGGCCCAAGGTGATAAAATGAAAGGTTTTGATTATGGTGCTGATGAGTACATTACTAAACCATTTAATTTGGATGAATTAGTAGCACGTATGAAAGCGATATTAAAACGTACACAATACGCTCCTCAAAAAGTGGCAAGTATTGACGAGGTTTTTGAATTAGGCAGTGTTGTATTGAATTTTACCAATCATAACCTAAAGGTGCTAGGTGAGGATAAGCGTATTAGTACTACCGAGGCGCAATTATTTAAATTATTTATCACCAATAAAAATAATTTGTTGAGTCGAAATGCCATTTTATTAAACGTATGGGGCCGCGATGATTACTATACAGCGCGTAATTTGGATGTATATATTAACAAACTTAGAAAGCTAATTAAAGAAGACGTAACCATAGAAATAGTGAATATTCACGGTTCAGGCTTTAAATTAGCAGAAAATCCTATTCCATAACTAGTGTTTCGTTTCATTTTAATAACTTTACTTGGCTGTTGTATGCTGTTGGCCAAAGCGCAACCACAGCAGCAAATAGATAGTTTAATGCTTGTCATGCAACAAGCTGATGAAACAAAACAAAGTGAGTTAAAATTCAAAATATCACAGCTGTATGCCAATTCAAATCCAGCCAAGTCTATAGATTGGGCAGAGCAGGCGCTCGAAACATCAAGCAATGAAATTGAGCGTGGTAAAATCAACCAACATTTAGGAAATTTATATTACCGCATAGGAAATATGAATAAAGCCATTGATTGTTACCGTTACGCTTTACAAATTAGTGCTGAAAGTGGAAATGAATCCACTACAGCAAAAGCGCAAACCGCTTTGGGGGGCTCATATTTTCTTATTGGGAATTTAAGTGAGTCGTTAAATAATTACCTCCTAGCGTTAAGATTTTACGAGGCACAAAATGATAAAACAAGCATGGTAAATGTACTAAGCGGTTTGTCGGCCATTTATGCCAAACAAAACAATTTCAGCAAAGCATTAGAATATAACTTAAAGGCAACAAGTATTTACGAGGCATCTAGCGATAAGTTTAAAACCCTTATGAGCTACGATCAAGTGGGTAATTTGTATGTAAAACAAGGCAACTATGTTAAGGCCAAAGATTATTATACTCGGTCGTTAAAGCTGTATAACGAATTAAATAATAAGGCAGGTGTTGCTTCAACACTACTTCAACTTGGTAATATAAGTTACGAATCAAAAAATTATGAAGATGCAGTAGCTCAATATCAGCGATCCCTTATCATATCAAATCAGCTAAATATGTTGCCTTTACAAGCAGCTAATTACAATGGTTTAGCTCAAGCCTATGAGCCACAAAAACTTTACGATAAAGCCATTTTTTCTGCAAAACAAGCCGAACAAATTGCTAAAACATCAAACCTCCGTATTGAACTGGAGTTGGCTTACGAAACCCTCTCGAGACTTTATAAAGTAACAAGTAGATTAGATAAGGCTACCACTTTTGAAAACCTAAGTAAAGAAATAAAAGATTCGTTGTATAACGATAGTGCATTAGCTCGTTTAGCCGATTTACAGCTTCGTTACGAGGGTGAGAAAAATCAAAAACAAATTGAATTACAGCAAAAAGAACAAGAGATTTTAGCATCAGAATTATTAAGAGAAAGACAAACCAAAAACTACATTGTGATTTTGTTGTTACTTGTTTTAGTTGGTTTGAGTGTATTTATTTATTTGTACACGCAAAATAAAAAAATTGCGAAAAGCCTAGAAATGCAGAAGTGGGAGTTAGAGCAAACTGCTGTTGCGATAACAAAACAGAAAGAAAAGCTTGGGCAATTAAATATGGTTAAGGATCGTTTTTTTTCAATCATATCTCATGATTTAAGGAATAACCTTACAACCATGAAACTCTATTTCGATTTGGTTGGAAACAAAGATTACACTGCTGATGAGGATACCAAGGAACTCTCTTCGCAAATAGCTTCATCAGTAGAAAATACGATTGATTTACTTGAAAATTTATTGGTTTGGGCTCAAGCACAAGTTAATGGTATAATAGCTAAACCTCAGCGCTTAAATGTACACCAAATGGTTGAGTCTAACTTTGGTCTATTAGGTGGAAGCGCCCATCAAAAAGGAATCCACTTACTTAATCAAGTGCCACAACAACACATGTTATTTGCTGATGAGGATATGATTAATTTGGTACTGCGTAACTTAATATCAAACGCAATCAAATTTACCAATTCAGGTGGAAACATCACACTTTCATCCACACAAATGGATAAACAGGTGCAGATTTTTGTAACCGATACCGGAGTTGGAATTAGTGCCTTTGCTATTGAGCAATTATTTACCAAAAACATTAACCCCACAACCTTAGGCACAGCCAATGAAAAAGGCACTGGATTGGGCCTGCTATTATGCAAAGAGTTTATTGAACAAAATAAAGGAACAATTGCGGTTAGCAGTATTGAAGGCGATGGAAGCATCTTTCAAATGACACTACCTACAGAGGCTTGATGAACAAATTAATGTATCTGATTGTATTTTACTTGGTATTCGTATCAATAAAATCTCAAGCACAAGATACTTTAAATACCTGTAACGATTGGTTTGGTCAAAAAAACTACGCAAAAATTGTGGTTTTACTTGATGATTACGTGAAGTACCACCAACAGGATACTACAGCCTTGGAATTATGTGGTGATGCCTACTATGAAATGAATTTGTTTGGGAATGCCGCTCAACGTTATACAGAGACTTTATTGCTAACGAAAGGCAAGCAGCGTATTTTTAAAAAACGTGCGCTGTGTTATTATTATGCCAAAGAATACAAATCAGCAAGATACGAGTGGGAGGACGTTTGCCGTATGTTACCCGATGACAAAACGAATTGGTATTATTTGGGACTTACATACCAACAAATTGGGCTATATCAAAATGGAATAAACGCATTATCGAAAGCCATAAATATTGATTCGATATTTGTATTGGCCATACAGGCAAGAGGAAATTTATATTTAAAAACGCAGCAATATCATTTAGCCTTGGGCGATATAGATAGCTCACTCAAAATTACGCAATACAACGAGCAACAATTTATAAATAGGGGCTTAGCTTTAATTGGATTGAGGCGGTTTAAGGAGGCTGAAAAAATCTATGAGCGAATCATTCAGCGTAATGAAAAAAATGTTCACGCTTGGTTTGGTCTAGGCAATGTATACCAATTATCGCATAGTTATGCTAAGGCTATTGATGCTTTTGATGTTTGTGTGGCATTACGTCCTGATTTCGAATTGGCCTACTTTAAGCGTGGTTTGAGCAAGTTAGAAATTAATCAACAAGATCGAGGGTGTGCCGATCTTCAAGAGGCTTTAAGTTTAGGCTATACGGAAGCCCTAATATACTTAAAAAAGTTTTGTGGTAGATAAAAGATATCAAACTAAAATGACTCCGAAATTGGAGCCATTTGATTATTCGATAATTATTTTTTTGTTCGTTGGTACTTCATCATCAATTTTTACGCTGGTAAAATAAATACCAGGTTTAAGCGATTGTATATCCAATTCAATTAAATTCTCGTAGTTTGTTTTTTGATTATAAACCATCAGTCCGCTCATATCAGTGATGGAAATGTTCACGCTTTTTCCCGGCATTTCAGCGGGCAGTTTGATAAATAATTGCTCATTAGCAGGATTAGGCCAAATCTGAGTAGATTCTTTAATTGGCTTAAAGTTCGAGACACTAACTACATTAGAGTGGCTATACTTACCACTGTAATCAGTTTGAGTAATTCTGTAATACACAACCATATTGGCCTCGCTAAATACATCTTTGTCTGTATAGTTATATTCTTTGGGTAGGTATAATGTTCCGTCACCATTAATTTTATAAAGGGCAGTAAACATTTTAGCATCGAAAGAACGCTCAACGTAATACACTTGGTTGTTTAATTGTGATGAAACTTTCCAAGAAATAATGGCATCGTGATTATCTTTTTCTCCTTTAATCCAAAGCCATTCTACAGGAACAGGATTAATTATTACCTTAATGAAGTTACCCGCATCGGCACCAATATCGTTTGGTGTTAAACCTAAACGAGACTCACCATCGAAATCTGCATTTAGGAATGTTGTAGTTCCATTTCCCTCAGCCTTAGTTGGTATTCCTGCATTGATATGCAAGTCAACATTATTGGCAGTTCCTGTTGGATTTACAAAATACATTTGAGCGCTGTCGCTGTTATCATCCAATGAGGTCGATGTAAACCACGAAAGCCTCGTGTTATAATCAACAGACCCAAGTTGAAATAGTCTACCGTTATTTCCTGATGCTAAAAACAGGTTGTTATTGGATGCAACATTATTTACAGTATTAAAGCCCATAGCATAATGCTTACCACCCGTAGTTGAGTTAGTACGTTGATTAATGAAAATATTATTCTTAACCTCATCATAACCATCAGTCGATTTTTTAAATGCGTATGTATTAATTGCGGTTGTACCAGTTGCTGTTCCGCCAATATATACACTGTTGTTTATGATACTGGTATTGTAGCTTGTAACCTTGTTAATTCCAATAATCGGATTACTCATATTGTTACTTTGTCCGTTATGATCAATTCCTAGTCTAATCATATTATTAGACGCATTTATTATACCTTCTTGCAAATACAATGCGCACATATTGGCTAGTAAAGATGAAGATGTTGTACTGAAACTATGTATAAAGTTTCTATCCACGTTTATTCCATTTCCACTTGTTGAAATCACATTAATTCCTATACATGAAGCTGGTGTATTTGTTGATGTGGTTCTGAGTGTATGAATGCGATTATTATTTATTGAAGTAAGTGCACTTGATGTGGTGTTATAATAAATACCTGTAAGCGAAGTAATGCCATTTGCAGAAGGATTACCACTAGCCGAAAAAATGTTATTGATGTTATTATTATTAATACTTGCCGATAAATTTCCAGTAACGAAAATAGCAGAGGCATAATTTTGTAAAGAGGTTGAAGTGCCCCAGTTACCAAAATTTGCAATGGTATTGTTGGTAATATTTAGCGTACCAAAATTGTTGGATGTAACACAAATACCTATTGCCGTTTGAGGGTAAAATCCATTTGGAGATGCCGCACGAACCGAGTTAGAATAGGTAGTACTTCCAATAATGTTATCGCTTATATTAGCTTGTGTGGTATTGGATATATGTATGGCATTTACGCCACATGGATAAGTAGCATTAACACCTGTTGCATTGATGGCCGAAATATTATTATTCTTAATAATAACGTTTCCGGGGGTAATCGTCCTTATTCCGTATGCTATTGGTGAACTAAGCGTGGTTTGAGAAAGTACAAAAATTGATGTGTTTCCACTTAGTGGGTTACCAATTACATTCCCTAAAGTATCACCTACAAAGGCACGCCCACTTTGTATGTTTATGCCTGTCCATGGTTGAACTGATGTGCCTGGCCAAAAAAAGTTAGCAATAGTATTTCCCTGAATACTTCCATATTGATTGGCGGTGCCTGAAAAATAAATGCCGTAAAAAATATTGCTATTCGCAGCAGGTCCAGCCTCAAACGGTGATCCACCACATAAGATATCTGAACCGCCAATATAGTTACTTTTGATGCTGGCGTTAGCTCCTTGCACATAAATCCCATAGTATACTAGGTTAGACGAATTACCGCTTATTGGCAATAAATTGAAAAGTTGATTTCGCTCTATATACCAGGTATTGTTGTTGTTTCCTGTTATGTTAATTCCATACCCATTGTAGCTGCTACCCGTATTGAAAATTATATTATCAGAAATGGTGTTATTAACTGTATTTGATTGGTTGTATGAATACGCACGAATTCCCATTGTTGCCATGATGTTGGAGTCTCCAATCATGCAGTTATTTATACTTGTATTTGCCAAAGCGTTGTTAAAATAGCCGTAAATTTCAACAAAGGCAGGAATACTTATAGCTCCCGATACTGCTTTTAGATTGACATATTTTAACTCAACATTGGTTTGAGTAGTATTATAAGAATACATATCAACTGCATTACTATAATTGCTTGCTCTTATGGTTAGTGCTCTTGAATTGCCTGTCCCACCGGGCCTTCCATCAATGGTTACGTAACGAGCTCCCGTAAATAGAAATGTAGATATATTGGCTTGGGTAGTAAATATTTCTACATTGGTTGCAGCAGCAGCCGCTCTGATAATTAATGGTGCATTCGCTGATGTACCCAGCGTATCGCTTAACGTAATGGGAAATCTTTCAAAATTGGGCAAGTAAGAATTTTCAAGTTCAATGGTTACTGGGCCTCCTATGCCATATTGTTTAATGGAGTCTAAAACAGAAGTTATAGAGGCTGCTTGGGTCGGTATACTAATTACCCCTGATACCACTCCATTTTGTGTAGTTGAAAATCCTGTAGCGGGATTTGTTCCGTATGCCCCTTCCGAAATACTGTATACCTTGAAGTAATATGTTGTGCTTGGAAATAATCCGTTTACAAGAAGACTATTTCCATTACTACTTCCACTGTAGGTGAAATTTACATTGTCAATAGATTGGTAAACGGCATACTTTACTGCTCCAATTACAGCAGTCCAATTTACAGTAATTGATGTGGGCGTTAAATTGCTAAAGCTGATACTAGATACGCTAGTAGGAATTGGAGGGCTAAAAGTATATTGTTGTCCTGATGCAGGTTTTGCGTTAATGTTGTTAGTAGAGACAGTGCTGCTAATGGTTGGGGTTGCCCCACCATTGTTTAGTGAAAGAAATTGGTTATTCATTGCCCCTCCAATACCTATGGATGCCGAAGGTGAAAATAACGTTCCCATTTCTGGATTATAAATGTATTCAATAACTCCGCTCGACTCATATAATCTTACTTGGAATGAAATAGTTGCAGCGTTTGCAAACCAATTCCACTCTGCATTTTTCCATTCTGCTGTAAAAACTCTATTGGGTGCCGTTCCAGTTGTTTGGTATGAAAATATGGCTCCTGACAAGGTATCGATATCTAAGTTGTCCCACAGCGGAGCAATTAAAGGTCTATAAAATGTTCCAACAAATGTAGAAAGGTTATTATTTGACGCAGCAGTGTTAGGCTGATTTGCGGAAAGAGAGAGCACACCATTGGTACTGGCGTGAACTTCGGTAATTAAGTTTCCCATAAACCAAAACTCAAAACCTATTGGAATACGCGAATACCAACCTTCGTCAAAATCACCGCCTGTAAGCGTTGGTGTAATTGCACCTGTTAATGGCACATATACACTTTGTGATGAACTAAAAGCATAGTTTGTAATCGTTTGGGCTTTAGTTTTAATGCTGATAATCAACAATAAAGCCAATAAACGTAAGTGAAATTTTAAACTCATTGTATTTCAAATAAAAGTTAAAATTAGGAAAAGAAACGTGAAATAAAACTTAAAAAAGTGGAGCAACCTGAATTAATTAAATATTGGGGTAAAAAACATGTTCAATCTCGATTTTATTGGTACACTAGACTTTCTATTTCTTTATAGCTAATTGTTGTAAAAAATGTTGAAATAGACACAAAATAAATCCAGTTCTTGGCTAAAAACTTGATTTTCAAAACTAAAATACAACATGCATTAATTGTGCACTTGTGCGCAGAAACTTTATATTCGCATCTGAAATTCTTAATGCAGTCATGGATAAATTCTCATATATTTCAAATGCTGATGTAAACGCGATCGAAGATTTATATCAACAATATTTAGCAAACAACGAATCAGTAGATTTTGGCTGGAAGAAATTTTTTGAAGGCTTCGAATTAGGTCAACAAAAATTTGATGGCAATACGAAAGGTGTTGTTTTAAGTCAAGATGCATTAAAAGAGATAAATGTATTAAATCTTATACAAGGTTACCGGTCTCGCGGACATTTATTTACTAAAACAAATCCAGTACGCGAACGTAGGAAGTATGAACCAACGCTAGATTATAAAAACTTTGGCTTGGAGTCTGCGGATATGGATAAGATATTTAACGCAGGTGTTGAGGTTGGTTTGGGTGCCGCAAAATTAAAAGACATTATCACGCTATTAGAGCAAACCTATTGTCAAAGTATTGGTGCCGAGTATGTGTATGTGCGTGAACCTCGCAAAATAGATTGGCTTAAGAAAAAAATGGAATCGGTTCGTAACACGCCTAAATGTAGTATTGATGAAAAGCGTCATATTTTAGGTAAGTTAAATCAGGCAACCATATTCGAAAATTTCATTCATACCAAGTTCGTTGGTCAAAAACGATTTTCTTTAGAAGGTCTGGAAACACTAATTCCTGCCCTTGATTCTGTTATTCAATATGGTGCCGAATTGGGTGTGGAAGAATTTGTGTTAGGTATGGCTCACCGTGGTCGTTTAAATGTATTGGCCAATATTTTAAATAAAACCTACGAACAAATATTTAAAGAGTTTGAAGGTGACGCATTAGAAGAAGCACTTTTTGAGGGTGACGTGAAATACCATTTAGGTTATGCAACAGAGATTACCACTTCTACTGGTAAAAAGGTAAATTTAAGTTTAGCTCCCAATCCTTCTCACTTAGAAACCGTGGGTCCTGTTGTTAAAGGTTTAGCTCGTGCAAAACTTGATAAAAAACATAGCGGTAACATAGATAAAGTAGCACCGATTTTAATTCATGGTGATGCTTCCATAGCTGGGCAAGGTGTTGTTTACGAAATGGTACAAATGGCTGGATTGAAAGCTTACAATGTTGGCGGCAGTATCCATATTGTTACCAATAACCAGATTGGCTTTACCACCAATTATCAGGATGCACGTACAAGTACCTATTGTACTGATGTTGCTAAAACCACATTAAGTCCTGTTTTCCATGTTAATGCTGATGATGTAGAAGCGGTTGTATACACAGTTAAGTTGGCTATGGAATACCGCCAAGAATTTAACACGGATGTATTTATTGATTTATTAGGATACCGTAAATATGGCCATAACGAAGGTGATGAACCTCGTTTTACACAACCGCTATTATATAAAGCCATTGGTACACATCCTAATCCACGTGAAATTTATAACCAAAAATTATTAAGTGCTGGAAGTGTTGAGGCTGATTTGGCTAAGGAAATGGAGAAAGAATTCCGCGGTTTACTGCAGCAAAAACTAGAACAAGCTAAAGCCGCAGAAAAACCTGCTGTTCGTTCATTTATCGAAGAGATTTGGGATGGCTTTCATGGTGCTACAGACAATGATTTTGAAAATCAACCTAAAACTGCCATCGATAAAAAATTGTTCCTGTCACTTGCAGATAAAATAACCAATATACCTGAAGGTTTTAAAGCCTTTAGTAAGGTAGAAAAGTTGTTTAATGATCGTAAAAATATGATCAAAAATAATAACTACGATTGGGCTATGGGCGAGTTGATGGCATACGCTACCTTGGCAAACGAGGGTCATGCGGTGCGCATGACAGGGCAAGATGTTGAACGTGGAACTTTCTCTCACCGTCATGCTATTATTAAACAAGAAGACAGTGAGTTATCACATAATATATTTGATGGCTTAGGTGAGGACAAAAAAGCCAATGTTGAGTTTTACAATTCGCTTTTATCAGAGTATGCGGTACTGGGTTTTGAATACGGATTTAGTATGATTACTCCAAATGATTTAACGATTTGGGAAGCTCAATTTGGTGATTTCGCTAATGGTGCCCAAATTATTATTGATCAATATATCAGTAGCGCAGAAGCAAAATGGAAAACATACAGTGGTTTGGTTATGATGTTACCTCATGGATACGAAGGACAAGGACCAGAGCACTCATCTGCAAGGTTAGAACGCTTTTTACAACTGTGTGCAAATTGGAATATCCAAGTTTGTAACATCACCACACCAGCAAATTATTTCCATGTATTACGCAGGCAATTGCACCGTACAACACGTTTGCCATTAATAGTAATGACTCCAAAGAGTTTATTGCGTCATCCAGCCTGCATTAGCAAATTAGAAGATTTCACTCATGTTGCATTTCAACAGTTAATTGATGATGATAGCGTGAAGACAAAAGATGTTAAACGCGTATTGTTCTGCAGTGGAAAAATTTACTTCGATTTATTAGAACGTCAACAAAAAGATAACAGAAAAGATGCTGCCATTGTTCGCTTAGAGCAAATTTATCCGATGCCTGAAAAGGAAATGGATGATGTTTTTGCTAAATATAGTGGAGCAGAATTCTGCTGGGTGCAAGAAGAGCCTAAAAACATGGGTAGCTGGACATATCTATTGCGTAGAGAGGAGAACTTTAAGTTGCGCCTAATCTCACGTAAAGCAAGTGCTTCGCCAGCTACAGGATTTAGTAAAGTACACGCCAAGGAGCAACTTCAAATAGTTGATGAGGCATTTGACATTAAATAAAAAATTAATCTAATGGAGGGTTCTAAACCTCCGTTTTTGCTATGAAAACAGAAAACACAACCGATAGGATATTATCTATTGATGTGCTACGCGGATTGGTAATTGTGCTTATGGCACTTGATCACGTGCGAGATTATTTTCATAATGATGCTTTTATTCATGACCCGATGGATTTAAATACAACCACACCAGTATTGTATTTTACCCGATGGATAACTCATTTTTGCGCTCCTATTTTTATCTTTTTAGCAGGTATTTCTGCTTACTTATCGGGTAATAAAAAATCTCCAAAAGAGCTACAATTTTTTTTATTAAAGCGTGGCGCATGGTTAATACTTATTGAACTTACTGTGGTTAATTTCGGATGGATGTTCAATCCGTTTTTTAGTGCATCAATACTACAAGTAATATGGGCCATTGGTGCCTGTATGGTATTACTAGCATTGGTTGTTAGGTTAGCTCAAAAGCTTATTCTAGCATTAGGAATAACCATTATTAGTTTGCACAATGTATTAGACTATTTGCCTGCATCATTTCAAGAAAGCTTTCTGTATAATATTTTTCACACCAGTGGTTTTAAAGGATTTCAGGTTACAGAAAATTACAGTATCGTAACTGTTTATGGCGTATTGCCCTGGTTCGGTATTATGTGCTTCGGTTTTGGGTTAGCCTTTATTTTTAAACGCAATTACGATTCAAGCCAAAGAAGAAAAATATTACTCTTGTCGGGTTTTGGGATGTTATTTTCATTTGTGTTATTACGTTTAATTAATGGTTATGGAGATCCAACTCCTTTTGTGATTCAATCTAATACAACGAATACCATTTTATCTTTTTTAGATGTAAGCAAATACCCTCCTTCATTAATGTACTGCTTGATCATGCTTGGTCCAGCATTGTTGTTTCTATCATGGTTTGAAACCACACAAAACATGATAACAAACAAATTAAAAGTATTTGGTAGCGTGCCTTTTTTCTTTTACATAGTGCACATTTATTTGATTCACTTACTAGTAATTCCTTTGTTTTTTGCTCAAGGTTATACGCTGGCTGATATTGTGCAGCGGCCATTTTGGTTTAGGCCCGATGTAATGGGCTTTAATTTATATGGTGTTTATGCCTTATGGATATTGGTAGTAGTTGTTTTATATCCGTTATGTAAACGTTATCACAGTTACAAAATACATAATAAACGGTGGTGGTTAAGTTACCTATAGTTGATTTACTCTATTCTATTTATCAAATTCAGAAGTAAAATGGAAGTTTATTTTTGTAAAAGTATCTTGAGTCATTTTTAAACTCCACATACTTTCCGCGAAAAATACTGGCCTTCCATCTTTATCTGTTGCGATATTATAACGCTTAATTACATTAAAACGGTCTAGTTCGGCTTTATCATGGCTGGTAAACCAACATGCTTTTTGATAACTTAGTGGAGTAAAGGCACAAGATGCTCCGTATTCATGTAACAATCGGAATTGAATTACCTCAAACTGCAGCTCGCCCACTGTCCCAATGATGCGCACATTACCAGGTTGCTGTGTAAATAGCTGCGCAACACCTTCATCTGTTAGCTGTAAAATACCTTTTTCAAGTTGTTTGGTTTTAAGCGGATCTTTGTTTTCAAGCACCTTAAATATTTCGGGCGAAAAACTTGGAATGCCTTTAAATGAAATGTTTTCGCCTTCGCTAAGTGTGTCGCCAATTTTAAAGTTGCCGTTGTCATATAAACCAACTACATCACCCGGATATGCCTCGTCTATTACGCTTTTATCATTAGCCATAAAACTGGTAGGGTTACTAAATCGCAACTTTTTACTTAAACGTGTGTGGTAATAAAACTTATTACGTTCAAATTTACCAGATACAATGCGGCAAAAAGCTATTCTGTCGCGGTGGTTTGGGTCAAGGTTTGCATGTATTTTAAAAATAAAGCCCGAAAAGGTTTTTTCTTCCGGTTTTACCTCGCGGTCTTCTGTAAAACGGCTACGTGGTTCTGGAGCTATTTGTATAAATGTATCAAGTAGCTCTTGTATACCGAAGTTATTAATGGCACTACCAAAAAATACAGGAGCCAAATAACCTTCTAAGTACAAATCGCTACTAAATGGCTCATATACTCCTTCAATCAATTCCGCATCTTCACGCAATTTATCAGCACTTCTTTTACCAATAATAGCATCAAGTTCCTCGCTATTTAAGTCATTAATTTCAACAATTTCTTTTGATATTTTGGTTTTATCAGGTTGAAATAAATTGAGTTTCTTTTCATATAAATTATATACACCCTTAAAATCGCTACCAATTCCAATTGGCCAAGTAAGAGGTCGGGTATGTATGTTCAGTTCCTTTTCAATTTCTTCTAATAAATCATATGGGTCCTGTCCCTCACGATCTAATTTATTAATGAATACGATCACGGGCGTGTTACGCATTCTGCAAACCTCCATTAATTTACGTGTTTGGTCCTCAACACCCTTTACGCAATCTACTACCAATATTACGCTATCTACTGCGGTTAACGTTCTGTATGTATCTTCGGCAAAGTCCTTATGGCCTGGGGTGTCTAAAATATTAATTTTATAATCTTTGTAGTCAAAACCCATTACAGAAGTAGCAACTGATATACCACGCTGCTTTTCTATTTCCATGAAATCTGAAGTGGCAGCCTTTTTTATTCTATTACTTTTTACTGCTCCTGCTGTTTGAATGGCACCACCAAACAATAAAAACTTTTCAGTTAAAGTGGTCTTACCCGCATCGGGATGACTAATAATACCGAAGGTTCTTCGTTTTTGTAATGCGATAGCTGCTACTGTGCTCATGTAATTTGAGGGATATAAAATGCCCACAAAGATAAGTGGGAGTGTTTAATTTAACTACATATTTGATTGCTCTAAAAACAGCAAGGCCGCCCATTGGGCGGCCTTGCTTAAATCTATGAATGAATAAATTACTGTGTTGGTGGCATTTGCGCACCTAACACCTTTTGTGATTTCGCTTGGATAGCTTTTAACAGTACATCTTGTTTGTTAAACTGAGCCACTTGTTGCGCGTACATTAATATATTAGAATTTTCTTCCAACTCAGTACTTACACCTTTCGCCTTGCTGCCTTTAAATCTGCTGTAGTATTGGTATTTCTCTATGGCTTGATCAACCATGCCATTTATTAATGTATTGGCTTTTTCCGGAGCTCCTGCTGCGTAGTAAGCTTCAGATAAACGAATAATAAATATGTCATAAGGAACAGTGTTTTTAGGCATTACCTCTATGCAACGATCTATGGCTTTGATGGCACGGGTATTATCGCCTTCTGCTACTAATTTCATTGCTAAACGGTAAAATAAATTACGGAAATTACGTGTTTGGCGTAAGGTGGTTTCGTCTAAATATACACCTTCTTTATCCATATTGCCCCACTTAAATTTATCAACTAAGTTAGTATATAAAATATCGGTGTTGATGTGTCCGTATGTTCCACCTTCTACAGGATCTGTATTTTTAATAGGTACAATACGGTATGTTAAACCTTCTAATTGGAAATAATCCATCATGTTTAAGTATACATCGCTTCCAGTTGTAATGGCAAAATAAATAGGGCGAGTCCAATTGGTAGTTGCTAATATATCAAGTACCACCAAATCCGCTTTCATTAAAGTACCATTTCCAATTTCCCATTTCATGGTATCCACAATAATATTGGCATCTTTTACATGCACAGTCCCTTGTTTTAATATATGTTGTTTGTCAATAGGGATATAGAATTTTTTAGTTGGATAGTAGCTAAACTCCACTCCACTGTTTGATTTTAACTTAGCCATGGGATCAGCATCATCAGTCATAAAATTAATGATACTGCTTAACGGATAGAAATCGGTTTGGTTAATACCAAATTGCCTTTCCACTTCAGGGTTCTGATAGAAAATGACATAATCTCTTACGCCTTGTTTGTACTGACTTGGAGTCATACTAAATGGTATCGGTTCCGAGTCATATACTTTTGTTTTTAAAGCATCTGCATACCAATCTGTATTTAATAAACTTAGGTTAATTACTCTAATATCACTACGAATGCCTTCAACATTTTGAGCATACCACAGTGGGTATGTATCATTATCGCCATTGGTAAATAACACCGCATTTGGAGCGCAAGAGTTCAGGTAATCGTAGGCAAAATCTAGTGCCGCAAAACGATTGCTACGATCATGATCATCCCAGTTTTGAGAAGCCATCAACACAGGAATACCCCCTAAAGTTGCTATAGAAGCGATGCCTGTTGCCACAGTGGCATTCATCTTTTTACCTAACCAATCAATTAATGCCAATACACCTAATCCTATCCAAATGATAAAGGTTTGGTAAGAACCAACATAAGCATAGTCTCGTTCACGTGGCTGGTGAGCAGGGAAATTTAAGTATAGAATTATAAAAGCACCTGTAAATAAGAACAAGGTTAATACAACCGTTGCATCCTCTTTTGATTTTTTGAAATGATAAATTAAACCAATTAAACCTAACAATAGCGGTAAGAAATAATACGTGTTACGCGCTTTATTATTTTTAATCGAATCAGGAATATTGTCTTGAGGGCCTAGGCGTATTGAATCTACAAAAGGCACACCACTTATCCAATTACCTCTAGTAACATCACCAAATCCTTGATCATCATTTTGTCTGCCAATAAAGTTCCAAGCAAAATAGCGCCAGTACATAAAGCCCATTTGGTAACTCAGTAAGAAATCAATGTTTTTGGCAAAGGTTGCTTTTTTACCTTCAGGTATATTTTCCCATTGGCGATATGATTGAACGTAATCGGGTCTGTCGGCCCACATACGCGGGAAAATAGTACAATCTTTAGGATCATAAATGCGTTCAACTTTTTCACCCGATTCTTCATATTTCCCATCTCCTTTTGCATAGGTCATTGCACCTTTTTTCTCGTCAATTACCTTAGCATAAAAATACTGTCCGTATACCAATGGGTTTTCACCATACTGCTCGCGGTTCAAGTATGATAACAAGCTAAACGGATTGTCAGGAGCATTCATGTTAATTGGTGGTTTTGCATTACTGCGTATTAACACCATTGCATAAGATGAGTATCCTACAATAATAAATGTTACACTTAATATGGCTACGTTAACTACATTTTTAGAAGCATTATTCTTAATAACGTAATAATACAATAAGGCTGTTATCGCGCCCCAGAAAATAATACCTGAAGCGGATGGGTTAAGTGAGAATGTGGCCAATACCAAAATAGTATATAATACAATTGCAACATAAAAACTGGTTTTGCTTTCAGTTTGTGTGTAATGGATGGCAGCAGCTAAAGTACCTGCAATAACGAAAAGCATGAAAAATGCGCCAGTATTAAAACTTGTACCAAACGAGTTTACAAATATGAAATCAAATTTGGTTGCTAATGATGGCATCCCTGGGATAATACCAAATTGAACAATGGCTATTGCTCCTAGGGCAACCATAGTGGCTTTAATAAATCCACCACGCGTAAATTTGTTTCTACGGAAATAATAAACGTAAACAACAGAAGGTATAACAAGTATACTTAACAAATGGACTCCAATAGCTAATCCAATTAAATACGCAATTAATACCAACCAGCGTTCGCTGCCTTTTTCATCGGCATTGTTCTCCCATTTTAAAATACACCAAAACGTTAATGTTGTGAAGAAACTCGATGATGCGTATACTTCTGCTTCAACCGCGGAAAACCAAAATGTATCACTCCAAGTTAATGCTAAAGCACCAACTAATCCTGATACACTTATAGCCAAAATTTGTTGCATACTTAATGCATCACCCGACTTAATAATTAACTTACGGCCTAGATGTGTGATTGTCCAGAAGGTAAACATTACACATAGCGCACTTGTAGTAGCTGATACCATGTTTACCCAAAATGCAACTTGAGTTACATCGCCACCAGCAAATAACGAGAACAAACGACCCAATAATAAAAACAATGGTGCTCCTGGTGGGTGACAAATTTGAAGTCTGAAAGATGCTGAGATGAACTCACCACAATCCCAAAAGCTCACGGTTGGCTCTATTGTCAAAGTGTAAGTTACCAGTGCAATAAGGAAGGTTATCCATCCTAAAACGTTATTTACTAAGTTGAAACGATTCATGCTTTACGTTAATTCGGTTAATATATAGGTTAGCAAATATATGTGCTGTGGGTAATTAACCAAATTTAGTATGGTTTTGATTGCATATTAACTATAAATTAATTAAAATAAACAAGGTTGTAATTGGTCCGCATGTTTCTAGTATAATGTTATTATTATTCAACTAATTTGATGTGATCAGCTAATAATCTGTAATCCTATAAAAAAACAAACCTTTAAATGAAGATCTTTAGTTTGGACTTTACCTGCAAACGGGTTGAAAATCTTATTGATGCAATTAACCGCTATGGTATTCATTAAAGGGTTTAATTTTATGGCGTTGGTTATCAAGCTGAAATAAAGAATATATATTTAACTTGCCCTGAATGATACCATCATATAAATGGGTATACTAACATTGAAATTAGCTATATATCAGGTGTAAGTTTGTATTTATTAAAAACAAACTTATATTTGCAATACTTTATTGAAAATTAATTGATGAGGGGACCCAAAAAGTCCCCTCTCTTTTTACCTTATATTGAACATGGAGATTGTATCGCAAATTAAAGAATGGACAGAAGCTTTTTTGCCACAGGAGTTGTTTTTGGTTGATATAGAAACCAAAATAGGGAGTGATAAAATAAGCATACTAATTGATGGGGATCAAGGTGTTGATATTCCCGCTTGCCAAAAATTGTCACGCTATTTGTCAGACAAACTTGATGAGCAAAATTATGGTGAAGAACCATACTACTTAGAAGTATCTTCTCCAGGAGCAGATAGGCCATTACTAAAATTTCGTCAGTATTCAAAACATGTTGGCAGAGAGTTATTGTTAAAACTAATATCGGAAACAGAGGTTACGGGTAAATTAATTGCAGTAAGCGAAGATGCAATAACAATAGCATTTAAAGACAAGAAAAAAGGGTACATTAATGCACCTGAACAAACGATTCCGTTTGCTGATATAGTTGAAGCAAGTGTAATATTATCATTTAAATAAAAACAATAATTAAACATATATATACTATGCATAGTTCTGGCTTAATTGACTCGTTTAGCGAGTTTAAAGAATTTAAAAACATAGATCGCGCAACAATGCAGCGCGTATTAGAAGACGTGTTTCGCAGTATGCTGCGCAAGAAGTACAACAATGATGAGTCATTTAGTGTAATTGTTAACGATAGCAGCGGGGATTTGGAAATCTGGCATAACCGTGAAATTGTTCATGATGGTGAGGTAGAAGACATCCGTAAAGAAATATCGCTTGCGGAAGCACGTAAAATCGAGCCTGATTTTGAGGTTGGTGAAGAGGTTACTGAGGAGGTTACTCTTGAAAGCTTTGGTCGTAGAGCTATTTTAGCTGCACGTCAAACCTTAATGGGTAAAATTCTTGAGCTTGAAAAAGACGAATTGTACCGCAAATACAAGGATAGAGTTGGTGAAGTAATTAGCGGTGAGGTTTACCAAATCTGGAAAAAAGAAATTATGATTTTGGACGATGATGGTAACGAACTATTATTACCCAAAACAGAAATGATTCCTGCAGATCACTACAAAAAGGGGGATGCAATAAAGGCTGTAGTGCTAAAAGTTGAAATGTACAATGGCTCTCCACGTATATTGTTAAGTCGTACTGCACCTGTATTTTTAGAACGTTTGTTCGAGATGGAAGTGCCTGAAATTATCGATGGAATCATAGCTGTTAAGAAAATAGTTCGTGAACCAGGTGAGCGTGCCAAAGTTGCAGTAGAAAGCTTTGATGATAGAATTGACCCTGTGGGTGCTTGTGTGGGTATGAAAGGATCTAGGATTCACGGTATTGTTAGAGAGTTACGCAACGAAAATATTGACGTAATAAACTTTACATCAAATCTACAATTGTTAATTCAACGCGCATTAAGCCCTGCTAAAGTTTCATCCATTAAATTGGATGAAGAAAGTCGCAGAGCTGCTGTTTATTTAAAACCTGATCAAGTTTCATTGGCAATTGGTAAAGGTGGTCATAACATTAAACTTGCAGGTAAATTAGCTGGAATGGAGATTGATGTTTATCGCGAAAGTGACGAAGATGAAGGTGATATCGATTTGGACGAATTTGCAGATGAAATCGATAGTTGGATTTTAGACGAATTTAAAAATATTGGTTGCGATACCGCCCGAAGTATACTTAATTTAACGGTTGCAGATTTAGTTCGTAGAACTGAGTTAGAAGAAGAGACTGTAAATGAGGTTCGCAGGATATTGCAAGCAGAATTTGAATAGAATATTGGTTAATATCTGCGTAAGCTAAACGATTGTTTGGTTTATGCAGGCAATAGCCTTATATTTGAGGCGCTTTTTTGTGCATCCGTCATCGCCAAAAGCATAGTATTAAAAACATTAAATGAGCGAAAACAAAGAATCTGTCCGTTTAAACGCAGTAGTAAAAGAGCTTAATGTGGGCATTCAAACCCTTGTTGAACACCTGGCCAAAAAAGGCTTTGCTGTGGAAAACAAGCCTACAACCAAAATCACTGGTGAAATGTACCAGGTGTTGCTTGGTGCTTTCCAGTCGGACAAAAAAGTGAAAGATGATGCGAAAGCATTAATCAAAGCTAAAGTTAAAAAAGAAGAAGTTAGCACTCAACCCCCTGTTAAGAAAGAATCCTTAATTGAAGATGAAGACTACGATGACGGTATTTTAATTAAATCTGGATTAGCGCCAACCACTGCCTTGGTAAAGCCAGTTGAGCATAAAAAAGAAGAGCCAACGCCTATAATTGAAGGGGTAAAGCTTGCTCCTATAGCAGAACCTAAAAAGGAAGAAGTTACCGAAAATATAGTAACTGAGCTTACCGAAGAAAAAGGTGGCTTGAAAGTTTTAGGGAAAATTAATCTAGAGGATTTTAATCCGAAGAAAAAGAAAAAACCAGAACCTGTATCACCTGCGAAAGTCGAATCTCCGAAAGCCTTAAAAAAGGTTGAAGTGAAGAAACCAAAGTTAGATGCTGTTGTTCTAGAGCCTAAAATAGAGCAGGTTGTAGAACCTATTAAATCAAAGGCTGAAAATATTCAGAAAGGAAAGATAATTGAGGAGCAGGTTGAAATATCTGCTGTTCCAACACCCCCAGTCGATAATGATGATGCTCTTGTTACTGAACCAAACTACGAAAAACTTTCTGGTTTAAAGGTGATGGGTAAAATTCAACTTCCAGTTGAACAGCCTAAAAAACCTCAGCCTATCGCAAGTAGTGATGACACAAACAAAAAGAAAAGACGTAGAAAAAACTTTGTTGGCGGAAGCGACAACCTGGATATTAAAAAGGTTGAAGGAACCAATCCTCCACCGCAAAATCGTGGTGGTTACCAAGGTAATAACAACCGTGGTCCTGCAGGAAATAACCAAGGTGCCGGAAATCGTCCTGGGGGAGGGTATCAAGGTAACAACAACCGTGGCCCCGCAGGAACCAATCCAAATGCACCTCGCCCTCCTTTTAACAAAGGTGGAAAAGGAAACTTCCAACCACGTACCGGACAACCTACAGAAAAGGCGGAAATCACGGACAAGGAAATTCAAGATAAATTAAAAGCAACCTTAGCTCGTATTAATGGCCAACAAAACATTGGCCAGGTTCGTAGTAAAATCCGTAAACAAAAACGCGATGCCGCTGCCGATAGACGTGAAGAGGTGGCGATGGAACTTGAGGGACAGAAGAAAATCAAGGTAACAGAATTTGTAACTGCCAATGAGTTGGCTCAAATGATGGATTTGCCTATTACCAATATCATCTCGGCATGTATGTCGTTAGGATTAATGGTAAGTATAAACCAGCGTTTAGATGCTGAAACCATAGCAATTGTAGCAGAGGAGTTTGGTTTTGAAGTAGAATTTGTAACTACAGATTTAATTGAAACCATTGAAGAGGAAGTGGATGCTGAAGAGGATTTAGTGACTCGTCCTCCTATTGTTACTGTAATGGGTCACGTAGATCATGGTAAAACATCTTTATTGGATTATATCCGTAAAGCAAATGTTATTGCTGGTGAAGCGGGCGGTATTACGCAGCATATCGGAGCTTATGAGGTTACTTTAGCCAACGGCAAGCATGTAACTTTCTTAGATACTCCAGGTCACGAAGCGTTTACAGCAATGCGTGCTCGTGGTGCCAAAATAACAGATATCGTAATTATTGTTATTGCAGCAGATGATAGTGTTATGCCTCAAACTAAGGAGGCTATAAGCCACTCTTTGGCAGCCGGTGTTCCAATTGTATTTGCTATAAATAAAATGGATCGTGATGGTGCTAACCCAGATAAAATCCGCGAACAACTTTCAGCAATGAATATTTTGGTTGAAGAGTGGGGTGGTAAATATCAGTGCCAAGAAATATCAGCTAAGAAGGGTTTAAATATCGATTCATTACTTGAAAAAGTATTGTTAGAGTCCGATATGTTAATCCTTAAAGCCAATCCTGATAAACGAGCAGTTGGTAGTGTAATCGAGGCAACATTAGATAAAGGTCGTGGTATTACTACAACCGTAATGGTACAATCGGGTACATTAAGAATAGGTGATCCTATTTTGGCAGGAACTCATAGTGGTAAAGTAAAAGCAATGTTTGATGAGCGTGGTAAAAAAATGACCATCGCTGGGCCATCTACTCCTGTTGTTTTATTAGGGTTTGATGGTGCACCACAAGCAGGTGATAAGTTTTTGGTTACCAAGACAGAACAAGAAGCCAAAGAAATTAGTAATAAGCGCTCGCAGCTACAACGCGAGCAAGGTATACGTACACAAAAACACATTACCCTTGATGAGATTGGAAGGCGATTGGCAATTGGCAATTTTAAAGAGCTTAAGGTTATTGTAAAAGGTGACGTGGATGGGTCTGTTGAGGCATTAAGTGATTCGTTAATTAAACTATCAACGGAGGAAGTTGCTATAAACGTTATTTACAAAGGAGTTGGTCAAATTTCAGAGAGCGATGTATTGTTAGCTTCAGCTTCAGATGCAATCGTTATCGGATTCCAGGTTCGTCCTTCGCCACAAGCGCGTAGGTTAGCCGAATCTGAAGCAATTGACATTCGTTTATACAGTATTATTTACGATGCTATTGCGCAAATTAAAGATGCAATGGAGGGCATGTTGGCTCCTAAGGTAGAAGAGAAAATTACTGGTAATGTTGAAATACGTGAAGTATTTAAAATTACCAAAGTGGGTACTGTTGCTGGATGTTATGTTACTGAAGGTAAAATTTTCCGTAATTCTAAAGTACGTATTATACGCGATGGTGTTGTAATTCATACAGGAGAGTTAGCATCTTTAAAACGCTTTAAGGATGATATGAAAGAAGTAGCTTATGGTTATGAGTGTGGATTACATTTTAATAACTTTAACGAGATCAGAGTGGGCGATATGATAGAAGCATACGAAATTGTGGAAGTAAAGCGTACCCTAAAATAGGCAGTACAAAATTTTTTATAAAACAAAATAGGCTGCCCATGGGCAGCCTATTTTGTTTTATATTATCGGCTTCTAAATAAATTAGCTGTACAACGGGAAGTTCTTCATCATCAATTTAACACGAGAACTTACACTAATTAATACAACTTCATTTTCATGATTCATTATTACCTCATCAATCAACTCTACTATTTCGGCCATATGTTGTTCTTTTAAACCACGCGTGGTAATGGCAGCAGTACCAATACGTATTCCGCTAGTAACAAATGGCGATTTGTCATCAAATGGAACCATATTTTTGTTCAATGTAATATCTGCTTTTACTAATGCATTTTCGGCTGCTTTACCACTAATGTTTTTATTTCGTAAGTCAATTAACATTAAATGGTTATCGGTACCGCCACTAATAATCTGGTAACCTCTTCCGACCAATGCTTTTGCCATGGCTTGTGCATTAACCTGCACTTGTTTCATGTAATCTTTATACTCTTGTGTTAATGCCTCACCAAATGCAATGGCTTTTGCTGCAATAACATGTTCTAAAGGCCCACCTTGTGTGCCTGGGAAAACTGCTGCATCCAATAGTGCACTCATCATCTTTACTTCTCCTTTAGGCGTTTTGTATCCCCAAGGATTTTCAAAATCTTTACCCATCATAATAATTCCACCACGTGGTCCGCGCAATGTTTTATGCGTTGTAGATGTTACAATATGACAATGTGGTAATGGATTGGTTAGTATGCCCGCAGCAATCATACCTGCAGGATGCGCAATATCAGCTAATAATAAAGCACCAGCACTGTCTGCAATTTTACGTAAGCGTTCGTAATCCCAATCACGACTATATGCAGATGCACCACAAATTAGTAGTTTAGGCTTTACTTCAAGTGCTTTAGTTTCTACTTTATCATAATTAATTAAACCTGTTTCTTTTTCTACACCATAAAAGTTTGGAGCATATAATTTACCAGAAAAGTTTACAGGTGATCCGTGTGTTAAATGTCCACCATGCGATAAATCAAACCCTAAAATAGGATCACCAGGATTCAAACAAGCTAGCATAACAGCAGCATTGGCTTGAGCGCCACTGTGTGGCTGTACGTTTGCCCATGAAGCTCCAAATAATTCTTTTAACCTGTCTATTGCTAATTGCTCCACTTTGTCAACCACTTCACAGCCGCCATAATAACGTTTACCTGGCAAGCCTTCGGCATATTTATTGGTTAATACGCTACCCATTGCCTCCATTACCTGTTTGGTAACAAAATTTTCTGAAGCAATAAGCTCAATACCGTGTTCTTGGCGGTTTAATTCATCGTTAATGAGATCAAAAATTATTGTGTCGCGTTTCATTATTTTATTTTTAGCAGCCGCTAATTTAGTATTTCTGCTTGAATGCAAAAGTGAAACCACTAACTTTGACACTTTCTTTTTAAAGAAATTACATTATTTAACTAATAAAATGAAAGCAGTAATTCCGGTAGCAGGTATTGGTACACGTCTTCGTCCTCATACCCATACACAACCAAAGGCTTTAATTCCCATAGCTGGTAAGCCCATTATTGGCCATATTATAGATACGCTTGAACAAGCGGGCATAACAGAATTTGTGTTCATTATTGGTTATATGGGCGATAAAATTGAAAGCTACATCACCAAAAATTACCCCAAAATTAATGCACATTTTGTAATTCAAACCACTGGAAAAGGAACCGGACATGCCATTTGGTTGGCTAAGGAACAATTGCAAAATGATGAGTTACTAATTGTTTTGGGTGATACCATTGCCGATGTAAATATTGGTAATTTAATTGCCCAAACACAAACTACTTTGTGTGTTAAAAAAGTGGATGATCCTCGCTTGTTTGGTGTAGCAGAGATGAATATTGATGGAACAATCAAAAGACTGGTTGAAAAACCAGCAATCCCTAAAAGCAATTTGGCTTTGGTGGGTATCTACCGCATAAAAGAATCGGCCAAATTGTTTGAAGCTATTGAGTATAATATGCAACAAAAAATTACCTCTCAAAATGAGTATCATTTAACAGATGCTTTGATGCGCATGATTGAAACCGGGGTTGAAATGCGTACGGTTGGTGTTGACAATTGGTTTGATTGCGGTAAGAAAGAAATTTTGTTAGATACAAACGCTACTTTGTTAAAACGTTTAAGTTACGATACGTCAAAGTATAAATTTGAAAATACCATCATTATCCCACCTGTTTTTATTGGTGAAAACTGCAATATCAGTAATTCTATTATAGGTCCAAATGTATCGGTCGGTGAGTACGCTATTTTAAATTATGCTGTTTTAAAAGACAGCATTATTGGCCCTTATGCACAAATTGAATATGCAATTTTAGACCGTTCTGTTATTGGTAACGATGCATTGCTGAAAGGCATGAAACAAAGCCTAAATATTGGTGATAGTACCGAAATAAATTTTGGGTAAATGGGTTTTACCAATTATCATTTGTCTTACAAAAAACCAATATATTTTATACTTGCACCATGAGTAACAAACAACGTTTTGTATCGCTTTACGGATTTTTTGCATTTGATTACCCCAACCATTGGGTTGAAGAAACCGATGAAGCCGGACATTATATATTTTCTAACAACAATGGCGGACAAGGTGCTTTGCGTATTATGCTTTTGCCAAACGAGTTTGAAGGAGAGTATGCTGCGGTAAAAATGTTGGAAGAAGTTTACAATCAAAACAAAGATTTTGATCCCGCTTTAATAGCAGCAGGTGATAACCGTTTTGTTTCTTTTGTCAAAGAGCATGATATAAACGGGGGCTATTATACAGTTTATTATTGGACTACCGCTAAATATGATAAAGTAGTGTTGTTTACATTTACAGTTCAAAGCGAGTTAAAAACATTACCTGCTTTACAAAAAGAAAAACAAGAAGTGGAAGAAATGATTGCTACTTTCGAATTTTTAAGTGGGGAAGACCATCAGCATGAATAGTTTTATCAAAAAGTAATCACGCGGATGCTTGATTTTTGAGTTGTGTTTGAAGGACTCTATACGGCACATGATGATTTTACGTGACAATCAAGGTGACTGTTTGTGCATTGGGTATCGTAAGCAATCCCGAAGCGCAGCGGCTAGGATTGAGCTGCAAAAACAGGCACTGTAGATTGTACTAAAAGCATCATAAGCCTTGAATTTTTTGCTAACTTTTTGTTTCAAGACAAAAAGTTAGGCGGTTCCGAAGCTTCGGAAGGGGTGCAACCCCAAGAATGAAATTTGCAGTTGTTTAAGAGTGCTTAGCTATATTTTTATTAAAAATGGCAGGGGATATACTACTCCCAACATCCCATACTTGGCTTAGTGTTGCGTGGATTGTTTTTTATGTCAAATAAAATATTGGTTTGTATACCTGCGTTTTTTGAAGGTGAGTTGGCTTTTAATCTGTAATCGTTTATGATAAAGTTTTCAAATAAAGGATCTTTATTTATTACATTACCATTGGCATTTAACCCACCTTGTTTGGTTCTAAATAGATTATAACTGATGATAGGGGTTGTAATAGGTAAACCTTGTGTATGGGTATTAATCAAAAACTCTTCCTCTAAACTTCCATACACAATATTATTTACCAACTCAAAGCTCAAATTATAACGCGCAACAATGTTGTTTTGTTGGTCGAAGTATGGGGTATTATCAAATACCAAAATAGGATTTTGTCTGTTAAATTTGGTATTGTATGATGCAATGGTATTGTGCACCAATTGGTATTTTCCGCCTAATGCTCCAAAAAAACCAAACTGGCCACAATCAGTAATCAAATTATTTGCGGCAACTACATGGGCTGAGTATCCTACTATACCAACTGCCGACATATTGTAAATCTGACTCTGCGTAATGGTTAAATTGGGATTGCTGTTTACCGATTGTGAGTCGACCTCAACACCAATATATCCATTTCTAATAATGCTTCCTGTAATTACATTATCTTTGCTTCTGGGTAAAAATCTAATTCCTGCCCATTGGTTGCTAAGTTCTTTATAATCCCCATCTAAACGGGTGCCTTCAAATATTACAGGATTGTTGGCAGTACCGTTAACAATTAAAGTACCTGCAACTAAAATGCTCGATTTATTGTAAGAATGGATTCTAGCGCCTGCGTCAATTGTCAATACACAACCTTCAGGAACCAAAATACTGTCGTATATTACATAAGGCTTATCAGCTGTCCACCTAAGGTTTCCTGTATTACAATCCAACACATCATTAAATAAATAATTTGCGTCTTGTCCCCAAGCTACTAAATCCACATCCTGAACATTGCCATTTGTTTCAAACAGAATTTGATCGGCAACAACAAATGGTAAGTTTTGGCTACCTGCTTGAATGTAACATTGTACAAAAATAATTAAGCTGTCTTTACCATAAATTTCTTTGCCATAAACCTGATTGGTACTTTGGCCATCAATGTTTAATCTAAATACACTTGGAAAGTTACCGCTTAAACGAATGTTCGTTTTAACCGCATTATTATTTGGGTTGATTACCCTAATTTGTTGGGTAACCGAAATGGGTCTAACACCACCAGAATCTAATTGTGTAAATACAGTATCAAAATAAATAGTATCCAAAGAAAACTGAAGTTTTGCAGAAGGATCGGTAGTAAATTCATCTTCAATTCTGCATGCGTGAAAAATTCCGCTTACAAAAATGGCTGTTAGTATAAGTATGTAATTTATTGGCTTCAATGTATTGCAAATATGCGGTAATAATACGAATTGTACCGCTATTTATTGCGTTGACTTAATTCACCAAATCGGCTATGGATTGCTGTGCCTGAGGAAACTTAAAAGTAAAGCCAGTACCCATTATTTTTTGAGCTGATATGTGCTGACTACCAAGTAACATGTCTCCCATTTCGCCAAACAACAGTTTAATAATGAACCCTGGTGCATTTGGTAAAATGAGTGGTTTATGCAATTGTTTAGCCAAAATTCGAGTCAATTTTTTATTGGTTTCGGGGGTTGGAGCCACTCCGTTATATACACCACTCAGATTTTTGTTTTCAATAAGATACAGAAACATATTACACAAATCATCAATATGTATCCAACTGGTTTCTTGCTTCCCACTGCCAAGCGCTGCGCCAAAAAACAAGTTGATGGGGGTTGATACTTCTTTTATAAATCCACCATCTTTGGCTAAAACTACACCGACACGAATAATTCCTGTTCTGATACCAAGATTTTCAATAGGCTTAACTGCCGTCTCCCAGTCTTCGCATACTTTAGCCAAAAAGGTATTTGCAACAGGACTGTTTTCTGATGTATTTAATTCTGTATTGTTGCCATATATGCCAATTGCAGAAGCAGAAATAAATGTATTTACGGTATTTTTATGTTTACCCAATGCATGGGCAAATAGCTGTGTAGATAAAATTCGACTGTCGTATATTTCTTTTTTATACGTATCTGTCCATTTATTATCAGCAACTCCTGCACCCGCTAAGTTGATAATTACCTCTGCAAAATCAAAAACGGTATTGTCAATAGTTTGTTTTTTTACATCCCATTCAAACTGCTTTATTTGTTGGCTCGGCTTAATTTGTCGAGTTAGCCAAGCGACCTCATGTCCTTTATCAATCAAAATTTGGGTTAATCTCTTGCCAACTAACCCACTTCCTCCCGCAATTACTACCTTAGTCATTATTTATTTTGTATTTAACTTAAAACAATCTTCAGTAGATTTATGTTTGTTAAAATCAGTTATATTGTTAAAAAATTCGGGAGCATTGTAAATTGGGCATATTTTCTATTAAAGATATTGAAGCTGTATCGGGCATAAAAAGCCACACGTTGCGCATATGGGAGCAACGATATGGTATTATTGTACCTAAACGAACGGAATCTAATATTAGGTACTATGACGACTGTGATTTAAAACACATCTTAAATATAAGCATCTTAAACAGACAGGGCATTAAGATATCTGAGATTGCCCGCATGAGTAAGGAGGAGATTACCGAAGCAATACTAAAAGAAAATGCTCATTTCTCCGAAAATTATGATTCACACATAAAAGGATTGGTTTCTGCTATGCTTAGTTTTGACGAGTATGAATTTCATAAAGTGATTAACACCAATGTTATACAACTAGGCCTTGAACAAACTGTCATCAATATAATATTCCCATTTCTAGCTGAGGTTGGTTTACTTTGGCAAATCGGCTCCATCCACCCATCTCATGAGCACTTTGCCTCAAACATTATTCGCCAAAAACTATATGTTGCAATAGATGGAAATGTTGGGCGTTATGCCGAAAATAGAAAACGATTTTTACTCTTTTTACCCGAGCACGAACAGCATTCGATAGGTTTATTATTTGCCAACTATATTCTTCGAACTCGTGGTCAAGACGTATTGTACCTTGGCCAGGAAGTGCCACTACTTGATTTGAGGGATGCTTTTGTTGATAATGAACCAGATTACGTATTAACACAATTAACTGCAGCACATATAAACGTAGACAAACAGCGCTTCATAGATGATATTACTAACTATTGGAGTAATGCGCAGTTAATTCTATCAGGCGGACAATTTTTAGATACAACACTTAGATTACCAGACAGTGCCCGTGTAATAAAGCGTATGGAAGATTTTGTTACGTTCGTTGATAGTATTTCCATGAATAAGGGCGAGGTGTTGAATTAAGGCCTATTAATCTCAGTACCTACTTTTCTTACTTGATAATTTCTATTTTTATTTAAGAATATTAAATGCCAAGAAATTACTTTTTCGTTTCTAGCTTATAATTCCTCTGATCAGCTTTTAGCGCTGATTACTCCTTGTTGTGAATAATTGCAAATGATTTGTCTCTAATCGAGATTTAACTATAGGCCCCAAGGACAATAAAAATTAGATAAGTTTAAATCAATAGTTTTTTGGTCATAAAAAAATCCCACTTAATAAAGTGAGATTTTGCTTTTGTAGTCCGTAGGACGGCCGAGCGTTAAAAAATAATCCAGTGGATTATTTTAGCGAGGAGCGTGACTGCAGGGCTGGTTTCCCCTAGCACTACGAAAGTTTGTGTAGATGAATTTATGTCCTCTTAAAAGTCCTTAAATGAAAAAAGCTTCACCTTGTTAAGGTAAAGCTATCGTAGTCCGTAGGACGGCCGAGCGTTAAAAAATAATCCAGTGGATTATTTTAGCGAGGAGCGTGACTGCAGGGCTGGTTTCCCCTAGCACTACGAAAGTTTGTGTAGATGAATTTATGTCCTCTTAAAAGTCCTTAAATGAAAAAAGCTTCACCTTGTTAAGGTAAAGCTATCGTAGTCCGTAGGGGAATCGAACCCCTCATTCTTCCGTGAAAGGGAAGCGTCTTAACCGATTGACCAACGGACCATTCGTTGTTTTCGGGAGTGCAAATGTACGTACATTTTTTAAAATGCAAAATAATTTGTAAAAAAAAAATCAAAGGATACCTTTGCCAAACTTATAAATTAATTATATCCTTAAACATCATATCATGAAAGTAGGAATCAATGGATTTGGCCGTATCGGTCGTTTGGTTTTCAGGGCAGCCATCAATAACCCTAGAGTAGAAATTGTAGGTATTAACGATTTAATAGAAGTTGATTACATGGCCTACATGTTAAAATACGATTCAACTCATGGTCGTTTTAGTGGCGAGGTTGCAGTTGAAGGTGGCATGTTGGTAGTAAACGGTAAAAAAATTCGTGTTACAGCTGAAAAAGATCCGTCAAGCCTAAAATGGGACGAGGTTGGTGCAGAGTATATTGTTGAATCAACAGGTTTATTTTTAGAAAAAGATAAAGCTGCTTTGCACATTAAAGCGGGTGCTAAACGTGTTATCATGAGTGCTCCTGCAAAAGATGACACCCCAACTTTTGTAATGGGTGTGAATACAGATAAATATACTGCTGATATGGCTGTGGTATCAAACGCTTCTTGTACAACAAATTGTTTAGCCCCCATTGCTAAAGTATTAAATGATAATTTTGGAATAGTTGAAGGGTTAATGACTACGGTTCATGCTGTTACTGCAACACAAAAAACCGTTGACGGTCCGTCTGCTAAAGATTGGAGAGGTGGCCGTGGCGCATATCAGAATATTATTCCATCTTCAACTGGTGCTGCTAAAGCGGTAGGTTTGGTTATCCCTGAATTAAAGGGTAAATTAACTGGCATGAGTTTCCGAGTTCCTACTGCAAACGTTTCAGTGGTAGATTTAACTTGTCGTTTAAACAAAGGGGCAAGCTACGAAGTAATCAAAGCGGTAATGAAGCAAGCTAGCGAGAATGAATTGAAGGGTATTTTGGGTTACACAGAAGATGAAGTAGTATCTGCAGATTTCTTAGGTGATGCACGTACCTCAATTTTTGATGCTAAAGCGGGTATTTCGTTGACTGATAACTTTGTTAAAGTGGTTAGTTGGTATGATAATGAATGGGGTTATTCAAATAAATTGGTAGATTTAATTTGCCACATGGATACAGTAAAATAATTTATATGGAATAAAATTTAAAGAGGCTATCTTATATAAGACAGCCTCTTTTTTTATTAAATAGGGCTATTTATCATGCAATTCACTCCTTCAATTTGGTGGCTGTTACCTTACAAAAGATAATTGCTCATTTAACAGCAGTTATCTTATTGTGTGCGCACAATTACTTCTAGCCTTAATACCTCAGCAATTTTTAATAGCGTATCCAATGATGGATTTGCCTTTCCACCCTCAATGTTATTGATACTGCGCAGGTGTATGCCACTTCTATCAGCCAAATCTTGCTGCGTTATCCCCATTTGGTCGCGTTTTTTCCTAATTATTACTGAAATTTCTAATATATTCATAATTAATATGCAATATAATACATGTCAATAATTTAACAGGCATAAAAATATAAATAAATATGTATTATAATGCACAAGTTTAAAATATTTTTAAAATAACTAACCTAATTTCCAACACTTTATAAATTGTGGCTGCTAAGTTGCTAATTGTAACGTGTTAATTTTCTGACTTGTTAAGTTATTTGTACCACAAAATTTAATTACCAATCATATGTCTTCATTACGCTTTAAAGCAATTGAAAGAGTACTTAACCGTACCAGTGTAAAAGTTAATATTCCATCAACAGTAGTTTCTGATTATTACAACTCACGTGTATTTAGCGATGCTGCGATGAAAAACTTTTTAGACAAAGAAGCTTATGAGGCGGTTTGCAGTGCAATTAAGCATGGCGAAAAAATTGATCGTAAAGTAGCTAATCAAGTAGCATCTGGAATGAAAAACTGGGCCATGACGCATGGAGTAACGCACTATACGCATTGGTTTCAGCCACTCACTGGTTCAACAGCCGAAAAACATGATGCATTTTTTGAACCAACTGAAGATGGACGCTCAATAGAAAAATTTGCAGGAAGTGCATTGGTTCAACAAGAACCTGATGCATCAAGTTTTCCTAACGGAGGCTTAAGAAATACATTTGAAGCACGCGGATATACTGCTTGGGATCCTTCATCTCCTGCATTTATTATGGAGGGTGAAAACAGTAAAACATTGTGCATACCTACCATTTTTGTTTCTTACACAGGTGAGGCATTGGATTACAAAGCGCCATTATTAAAGGCACTAAATGCAGTAGAAAATGTTGTGGTTGATGTGTGCTCAAGCTACTTTGATAAAAACGTAACAAAGGCATTAGCAAGCCTAGGTATAGAACAGGAATATTTTTTGGTTGATGCGGCATTTTATCATGCACGTCCCGATTTAATGTTAACAGGACGCACTTTACTTGGTCATTTGCCTGAAAAAGGACAGCAATTGGAAGACCATTATTTTGGGACTGTCCCCCCTCGAATATTAGACTTTATGGTTGAGTTTGAGGTAGAATGTTATAAATTAGGAATTCCTTTAAAAACCCGTCATAATGAAGTTGCTCCAGGTCAATTCGAGTGTGCTCCAAATTTTGAAGAAGTAAACTTAGCTATTGATCACAACCAATTATTAATGGATGTGATGGATAAGGTGGCAGTTAAGCATGGTTTAAAGGTGCTGTTACACGAAAAGCCATTTGCTGGAGTAAACGGAAGTGGTAAACATAACAACTGGAGTTTAATTACAAATACGGGGGTTAACTTATTGGCTCCTGGTAAAACGCCTCATACTAATCTACAGTTTCTAACTTTTTTTATTAATACCATTAAGGCTGTGCATAACCATGCCGATTTATTGCGTGCAAGTATCGCATCAGCCTCAAACGATCACCGATTGGGAGCTAACGAGGCACCTCCTGCAATCATGTCTGTGTTTATCGGAACGCAATTAACGCATGTGTTAGAGGATTTGATATCACCTAAAGCAAAGGCGGCCCTAAAAACATCAAAAACAACAATTGATATTCAAAAGATTCCTGAAATTTTATTAGATAACACAGATAGAAATAGAACATCTCCTTTCGCCTTCACCGGAAATAAATTTGAGTTCCGTGCCGTTGGTTCTTCTGCAAACTCTGCCAATGCAATGATTGTTTTAAATACCATTATGGCTGAGCAATTAAAAGTATTTAAAGCAGATGTAGATGCTCAAATTAAAAAAGGGAAAAAGAAGGAAGATGCCATATTAGAGATCCTTAAAGCTTACTATACAACCAGTAAAAAAATTCTTTTTGAAGGAAATGGTTACGGTGATGAGTGGGTTAAAGAAGCTAAAAAACGTGGATTGAGCAATATCAAAACAACGCCTGAAGCATTGAACGCATACATTGCCCCAGCATCAAAAAAGTTATTTGCAGATAATAATGTTTTTGATGTGCGCGAATTAGATGCTCGTTATGATATCATGCAAGAAAGTTATGTAAAGAAAATTGATATTGAGGCAAAAGTTATGGCTCAATTAGCCACTTCACATGTTATTCCTGCTGCGGTAGAGTATCAAACAAAACTAGCGGCTTGTATTTCTAGTCTAAAATCAGCAGGAGTTTCAAAATCCCTTTATAGTGCACAGTTTGAAATGGTTCAAACCATATCAAAGCATATTAATACCATTCATGAGTACACAAAAAAGTTAGTAGCAGAAACAGAAAAGGCTCATCATATTGAGGATACCCACAAACGTGCTTTAGCATTTTGTCATAAAGTAAAACCGTTGTTTGATGTAATAAGAAATGCAAGTGATTCCTTAGAATTTATGATTGAAGATGATTTGTGGAAGTTGCCCAAATACAGAGAGTTACTGTTTATTAAGTAGGGTAATCGCACCCATTTTTAAGTACCATCTAAAATACGCTTGATATTTTAAATATTTTGTGTTTATATTAGCTTAAACATTTTGTACTAAATTAGTAGCAAGCGTATTTAAAACCGACATTTATACAATGAAAAAAAGCAATATTATTTTCTCTTTTCTTGCCATAATACTTACCTCAATAGTCTTATCGTGTGGAGCTAAAAAGGGTTCAATGCAAGCTGCTCGTGAGGCTTTAGCGAAAAAAGAGTATGCAGTAGCTGGTGAAAACTACAAAGCTGTGTATAGCAAGACTAAAAACAAAGACGAGAAGAACGAATCATGCTTTCAAACGGCAGAATGTTATTATATGGCCAACGACATGAAAAATGCCGAAGGTTGGTATAAAAAAACGGTTAAGGCCGATCCTAAAAATGTAGATGCTCAACTGAAACTTGCCGAGAGTATTAAGTCTCAAGGTCGTTTTTCGGAAGCAATTATTGAATATAATAATTACAAAAAACTTGCCCCATCTGACACTAAAGTTGACAGTAAAATTCGTGGTTGTGAATTAGCTTTGAAGTGGAAGAACGAAAAAACCCGTTACAAGTTAGAGAATGTGAAGGCAATTAATAGTAAATGGAGTGATTTTGCACCTATGTTTTACAAAAAGGACCAACTCTTTTTTACTAGCGATAGGGAGAAGGGTGCAAGCAATAAAGCGTATGGTTGGACTGCAAACTTTTTTACGGATGTATATAAAGTGGTATACAAAGTAGATAAGAAAAATCCAAACAGTATAAAATATGAAATGCCTGCTTTAGTTGATAAAGAGAATGTAAACTCTCCTTACAATGACGGTACAGTAGCTTTTGATAACAAAGGTGGAACGATGTACTTCACCCAATGCAATGGTAAAGATGGAAAGGGTAAATTTTGCCGTATTTGGACAGCAACGTTATCAGGTCAAGATTGGATAGAAGTTAATCCACTTGAATTTTCTTCTGATTCGTTTAATAGTGGGCATCCGTCCTTAACAAAAGATAATCAAATCATGTATTTTTCTTCTGATATGCCTGGTGGCGAGGGTGGAAAAGATATTTGGTACGTAACATACAGTAAACGAAGTAAAACTTGGGGTGATCCGATTAACCTTGGTCCAACAGTTAATACAGATAAAGATGAAGTTTATCCATTTATCCATGAAGATGGAACATTATATTTCTCCTCAAATGGACATACTGGTATTGGGGCTATGGATATTTTTTATACCACTGGATCAACAACAGATTGGGGGACACCCGTAAATATGAAATCTCCAATAAATTCTGGAGGTGACGATTTTTCGATTATACTATCAAAAGATAAAGAAAGTGGTTATTTAGCAAGTAACCGTGAAGGAACAAAAGGGCAGGATGATATCTGGCTTTTTTACATGGATCCATTGGTGTTTACATTAAGTGGTGTTGCACGTGATATAAAAACTAAACAAATACTTGCAAATACTTTTATTACATTAACTACAAGTGTTGACACCGGGAAAATTGTTATTAAAACAGATGCTGCGGGTTCATACAAAATAAATTTAAAGCCTAAAACTGATGTTGAGTTGTTTGGTTCACATGAAGATTATTATGATAGTAAGATTGGATTTCAAACTACAAAAGGTTTAGATGTTTCAACTGATTTGGTTCAAGACCTTGATTTAAATCCGTTTGATTATGAAAATGCAATTAAAGTAGAAGGTATTTATTATGATTTGGATAAAGCAAATATTCGTCCTGATGCAGGAAGAATTCTAGACTCATTAGTAATTACCCTTAATCGCTACCCTAAAGTTCGTATTGAATTAGCCTCTCATACGGATTGTCGTGCAGATTCCGCATACAACGAAAATCTATCACAAAGACGCGCAGATTCAGCTGTTTCATACATTATTCGTCAAGGTATCGACTCGGCTCGTTTAGTAGCTAAAGGATATGGCGAAAGTAAATTGGTTAACGATTGTGCTTGCGAAGGTAACTACGTTAAACGCCAGTGTACTGAAGAAGAGCATCAGATGAATCGTAGAACAACGGTTAAATTATTAGGTAACGACTACCGTCCTAAGCCTAAAGACGTACCAGTTGATCCTAAAGCAAAGCCTAGCACAACAAAACCGGGTACAAGACCCGGAACAACCCCTACACCAAGAAGGTAAATTCAAAAATAATAGACCTAAGAAGCCCACGAAGAAATTCGTGGGATTTTTTAAAACGTTAAAGTTAAAAACTTTAAATAATTGTTGTTTTTACATTAATTAATTTTAAATTGTATAATCAAATGCGGTGGTTCAATAAAAATAGTTTACCACTTAAAGGGATAAAATAACAAATAAATTATACCTCAATTACACTACATCTTAAGGACGACTCTGTAAACGAGTCGTCCTTTTTTTATAATAATAGCGATAAGTTTACGTTAAATTTTACATGTTTTTCTATTAGCTTTGAAGGTATATGCGTGTATCCATACTTTTGTTTTTGTCTTGTTTTTTCATAGATGCTTTCGCACAAACAACCACCGTAACTCCTATAGAAATTGAGATACAAAAAGTTGATGTGCTATTCATGAACAAAAAATATAATTCGGCAGCAACCTTATATAAAAAATTTTATACTAAAGTCAAAGACGAAGAACAACAAGCAACCATAAATTTTAAAATAGCAGAGAGTTATAGACTGAGCAATAATTTTAAGCAAGCTTTTGAGTGGTATGAGAAATTAATAAATACCAAATATCCTGATGCTAAAATTTTGTACTCGTATGGCTTGTTGTTAAAAAATTATGAGCGATATGGCGATGCTGCAAGACAATTTAACGACTATTTATTTGAAATGCCTGGTGATATTGCGGCAATACGAGAATTACAAGCCTGTAAGATTTCTGGCGATTGGAAACTAAATCCATTAAAGTTTTCGGTAGAGAATGTTAAATCTTTAAATACGGCTTACAGCGACTATGCACCTTTTTTATCTGATGGAAAAATATTTTGGAGTTCATCAAGAACGGAAGCTACTGGTAATATTATTTTTGAATGGACTGGACAAAAGTGCGCAGACATTTTCCAAAGCGACATCAACGACAATTCATTTGGTTCAGTTTCTAAACCAAGCGGTTTAATTAACAGCAATTATAATGAGGGTGTAGCTTGGGTTGATAGCACAAATACAACCATGTATTTTACCCAATGCAATGGCTCAGATGGTAAAGGAATGAATTGCAAAATATATGTAAGCTATAAACAAAATAAACAGTGGAGTATAGCACAAGTTTTGCCTTTTTGTAGTGATAGCTTTAGTGTTGGTCATCCCGCATTTACTGCAGATATGAAACGTTTGTATTTTGCAAGTAACATGCCCGGAAGTATAGGCGAAAAAGATATTTATTACATTAACCATAATCCCTTAACGGGAAAATGGGGCGTTCCTGTTAATTTAGGACCCAATGTTAACACCACTGAAGACGATATGTTCCCCGCCATTCAATCCGATGGAAAAATTTATTTTGCCAGTAAAGGGCACTTTGGTATGGGAGGCTTAGATTTATTTTATACCACAGATTCTGTTGGTGGATTCTCAAAGGCCATTAATTTACAAAGTCCTATTAATAGTGGAGCAGACGATTTTGGAATTACTTTTTCAGGCAATCAAACTGAAATACAAAAACCTTTCGCATATTTTACCAGTAACCGAGAAGGAGGACTAGGGGATGATGATCTATATAGCCTAAGTGTTAAGCCATTTATTTTTTTAGTAAAAGGTAGGGTAATTAATAGGGAAGACGAAACGCCAGTTTCAAATGCAGACGTATTTGCCATAACGGCTAATATGCCCTTGAAATCGCTTAAAACAGACGGCAAAGGCAACTTTATAAGTGAGCTAGCACTTAATCAAAATATAGAGATAAGCGCTGCTAAAGAAAAGTTTTTCAAAAGCAATTCGCTCACTGTATCATCTCAAAATATTAAAGCAGATACAACCATTGAATTGACTTTGTATTTAAATCCAATTCCTGATCAAGGTGTTGAGTTTACCTTACAAGGTATTTATTATGATTTGAATAAGTCTGATATCAGACCCGAAGCTGCTCACGTGTTAGACTCGGTGGTGTTAATACTAAAAAACAATCCAACCATTACCATCGAACTAGCCTCGCATACAGATAGCCGTGCAGATGAAAATTATAACCTTAAACTAAGTCAGAGGCGCGCACAAAGTTGCGTTGATTATTTACTTAAAAAGGGAATTGCAAAAGCGCGTTTAACTGCGGTGGGTTATGGAGAAAGTAAATTAATTAATGAGTGTGCTGATGGAGTTGAGTGTAATGAAGACCAACATCAAGAGAACAGGAGAACAACTTTTAGGGTATTAAGCACCGATTACAAAGGACGATAATACTTACTTGTATTGCTTTTTAACCCAAGTAGCAATTTCGTTTACAACATATTCTGGAACATTGTTGGGTTTATTATATTCAGTTGGTTGCGAAATACCCTCACCTTCCATAAGTAGATGGTTTAATTTTGGGTACGAGATAAAAGTTGAACAACAGCTTTTTTGCATGGCTTTTTTCCATAACTCAAATTCACTCATGGGCACTTGGTAATCTCTTTCTCCCTGAATAAATAAAGCAGGTTTTTTATGCAAAACAGCATGTAATTTTTCTGGTCCGTTGTCCATCATATCTTTTACATAAGCCATGGTTAAACCCGGTATCATTGAGTCTTTATTGATTTGGGTTGATGGTATATTTAGTTTCATGTATTCAGCTTTTTTAATCATTACATCATAGGCTTGTTTTGATGCACTGTCAGGCAAAAACTGTTTTAAATATTCAAACTGATAAGCCATTAAATCAACAACATTGCTATAGTTACCAGCCAAACTAATTACACCTTTAATCTTTGGGCACGCCTTTGCAAAATAAGGTAACATAAATCCGCCTTGGCTGTGGCCAGCAATAAATATTTGTTTTGGGTTGATTCGTTTGTCTTCTGAAAAATAAACCACAATGTTTTTTAAGTCTTCAACGTATTCTTCATATAATAAAAACTCATTTAGGTTTTTAATGCCTTTTAAATTCGAAGGGTTAGCTGTTCTTTTATCGTATCGATATACTGCAATTCCTTTAGATGCAAGTGCCCAAGCAATATCGTTGTATGGTTTATTAGGGCCTAATGTGCCATCTTTATCCGTTCCACCGCTACCGCCAACTATAATTACCAATGGTAAGTTTTGTTGTACTTTTGGTAAACTCAATACGCCTTCGCTAAAAATATTTTTTGTGGGCACTGCTAATTTAATTTCAACAAAACTTAAGGTGTTAATGTAATCGGGAGGGGTGTACTTTAGTTTGGTATTTAAAAAATACATCCCAGATATTTCGCCTTTATAATTTATAGTGAGTTTGAATAGAAAACTCTTTTTAACGAAATCAATTTTAGTCTCCGTAATTTTAAACGAATCTTTTTCCGTTATGATGGTTTCGTTAATGTATTGTAATGAATCATAGTTTTCAATTAAACTATTCCAGGTTGCTTCAAGTTGGTTTGCATCCATGTAACGCCTCATGGTTGCATCTTGGAGGGTATAAATTTTATCAAACTGTTGTGTTTTAAAATTGGCAAGAACACTTTGGGTAATATCTGCAGCGTTATTTTGTGCAAAGGTTGGAGCGATAGTTAAACCTAAAATAAATAAGTATAAACTAATTATTCTCAATAAATTCATGCTGCAAGATGTTAAA
>CANLLM010000007.1 GCA_947491825.1 Bacteroidota bacterium | reverse complement strand
CTCATTTTATTAAACAATAAAACTATAAATTATGTATTTGACCACAGACACGAAGCAATCAATCTTCGAAAAGTACGGTAAAGCCAAGTCTAAAACAGACACAGGCTCAGCTGAGAGTCAGATCGCATTATTTACTCACCGTATTAATCACATTACGGGCCACTTAAAGCAGAACAAAAAAGATTATTCTGCTGAGTTAAGCCTAGTGAAATTGGTAGGTAAAAGACGCGCTCTACTAGATTATCTTGTTAAAAATGACATCTTCCGTTACAGGGCGATCATTAAAGAATTAGAAATCCGTAAATAATGTTCAGTTATTTTGGATTAACGATACACCTTCCGGCATCAGTGTCGGTTTCTATATCGTAAATTTAATAAAAGCAGGGGCCAATAAAAGCCTCTGCTTTTGTGTTTATTATAGCTTCAATAAAATGAAAACCATAAGCCCAATGGGTTTAACTAATGCAGAAAAATTTTAAACAATAATAAACCTTGCAGGGAATAGGCCCTGTAAACAATTAGAAAAATGAGTAAAGCAACAACAAAAACAATTGAAATAGGTGGTAAAACCATTTCAATTGAAACAGGCCGCTTAGCACGTCAGGCTGACGGTGCTGTGGTAGTAAAAATGGGCGACACGATGATTCTTGCAACAGCAGTATCAGCACGTGAAGCCAAAGAAGATGTGGATTTTATGCCACTAACGGTAGATTACCAAGAGAAATTTGCAGCTGTAGGCCGCATTCCAGGTAGTTTCCACAAACGTGAAGCAAAATTAAGCGATTACGAAGTATTGGTTAGCCGTATTGTTGACCGTGCATTGCGTCCGCTTTTTCCTGAAAATTACCATGCCGATACGCAGGTAATGTTACAGTTAATTTCATCAGACAAAAACTTAAACCCAGATTGCTTAGCTGGTTTAGCCGCTTCGGCAGCTTTAATGGTAAGTGATATTCCGTTTAACGGGCCAATTTCTGAGGTGCGTATTGCACGTATTCATGGAGAGTTTGTGTTAAACCCGTATATCGATCAATTGGTTCATGCTGATATGGATTTGATCGTTGCAGGTACTGAGCATGACTTAAACATGGTGGAAGGTGAGTGCAGTGAGGTAAGTGAAATAGACATGTTAGCTGCTTTAAAAATTGCACACGAAGCCATTAAACTTCAGTGCAAAGCGCAGTGGGAATTATGTGAAATGCTAGGTGGTAGAAAGCCTGCCCGTGCCTACAAACACGAGCGTAGTGATGATACTTTAGCTGCACATATACGTGTGTTTGCTTACGATAAAATTATGGCTATTGCTAAAGGTGCGTTAGGTAAAAACGAACGTAGTGAAGCATTTAAAGCCGTTCGTAAAGAATACATCAACCAATTTTATCCGGAAGGCAGCGAAACTGCCCATGATAAATTTTTGTTGAACAAGTATTTCCACGATGTGGAGTACGATGCGGTTCGCGCCATGATTTTAAACGATAAAATGCGTTTAGATGGCCGTAAGTTAGATGAAGTTCGCCCTATTTGGAGTGAGGTAAGTTACTTGCCTGCAGCACACGGTAGTGCGTTATTTACACGTGGCGAAACGCAATCGTTAACAACGGTAACTTTAGGTACTAAATTAGATGAGCAATTATTAGATGCACCAATGAATGCTGGTTATGCCAAATTCTTGTTGCATTATAATTTCCCTTCGTTCTCAACTGGTGAGGTAAAACCTAACCGTGGTCCAGGACGTAGAGAGATTGGACATGGTAACTTAGCTTTACGTGGTTTAAAACGTATTTTACCGCCATTAAGCGAAAGTCCATACACCATTCGTATTGTAAGTGATATTTTAGAGTCTAATGGTTCATCATCAATGGCAACAGTTTGTGCCGGTTCGTTAGCATTAATGGACGCAGGTATTAAAATTAAGGGTGCTGTAAGTGGTGTGGCTATGGGTTTAATTAGCGATGAAAGTACAGGAAAATACGCCATCTTAACCGATATTTTAGGTGATGAAGATCACTTAGGAGATATGGATTTTAAAGTAGTGGGAACCGCTAAAGGTATCACTGCTTGCCAAATGGACATCAAGATTAATGGTTTGAAATGGGAAATGGTTGAAGAAGCTTTAAAACAAGCTAACGCAGGCCGTTTACACATCATGAACGAGATGAATAAAACCATCAGCAAAGCTAATGATGACTACAAGCCACATGCTCCTCGTATCGAAACCATTATTATTGATAAAGATTTTATTGGTGCGGTAATTGGTCCTGGCGGAAAAGTAATTCAAGGTATACAAAAAGACACGGGTGCTACTATTTCTATTACTGAAGTTGGTAATACGGGTGTTGTTGAAGTAGCTGCAACCAATGGTGACAGCATGCGCAGAGCGGTTGACATCATTAAAGGCATTACTGCTGTTCCTGTGGTAGGTGAAGAATACGTTGGTAAAGTTAAAACCATCGTTGATTTCGGTGCCTTTGTTGAATATTTACCTGGTAAAGATGGTTTATTACACATTAGTGAAGTAAGCTGGAACCGTTTACCAAGTATGGAAGGTGTATTACAAGTAGGCGAAGAAATAAAAGTGAAGCTGATTGAAATTGATAAGAAAACGGGTAAGGTAAAATTATCTCATAAAGTTTTATTGCCTCGTCCGCCACGCCCTGAAAACAAGCCAGAAGGAACAAGTTCAGAAAATAACGCATAATTTACTTTTAAGTTATCATGTAAAAAAAACAGGCCACCCATGGGTGGCCTGTTTGCGTTTATGAATTTAACAAAAACTTTTATTGCTTTATAATCTTAACTGTATTCGATTGTCCTTGCGATGTAATACGCAGTAAATACATCGCTGGACTTAATGATTTCACATCCATAATTAACCTATTGGTTGGTGTATTGCAAGTTTGATTAATCAATACTTTACCATTTATATCCATCAATTCAAAACGAGATTCATTTAATGATTTGTTAGATTCAATTACAATTTCTGCGCTAACCGGATTAGGGAATATGGAATATGATTGTGATGCAAACTTGGCAATACCTGTATTGGTAGTATAAGTAAACCCATTTAGTAATGCAGTTCCGTTTGGTGTAACCACACTTACATTGCCTGTGGCCCCGCTATCAACTATTGCAGTTATCATTAATGGTGAAACAACAGTATAACTTTTGGCGTTTACACCTCCAAAAGTAACCGAACTTGCATTGTTTAAATTAGTTCCATTAATGGTTATTAATGTGCCATTGGTACCTGTTTGTGGTGTAAAAGAGGTGATGGTAGGAGCTGCTTGTCCGCTTCCTATAATAACTACATTTATAATTGTGCTATCGCTACAACCTACATTGTTGGTAATAACAGCATGTAAACTTCCATTACCTGGAGTTAGCCATTGTACTTTAATGGCGTTGGTTCCTTGTCCGTTTACAATATTCCCATTCGTTACAGTCCAATTATAGCTGTGGTTTAACTGTTGGTTTACATTGTAATCATAGGTTTGTTGGGTTGATAAATTACTAGTTGGTCCAGCCAGAGTTCCAATAATTGGTTTAGCTGTTATGATTACTGTTTTTATTAAACTATCAATACAACCGTTATTTGAAGTAGCTTTTAACTTAATTGATTTTGTGCCTACAGTATTAAATGATAAATCTAAATTGGCTTGACTACTTAAGTTATTATCCCAAGTCCAAACCCTAGTGTATGTGCCGCTAACAATAGAAGTTGTATCAACCAAAGAAAACAAATTGGCATTTACGCATTGAGTAGGGTTGTTAATGGTAAATCCAACTTTAGGCGAAGGGTATAGTTCTGTTGCAATGACATTAGATGTGTCTTTGCAATTATTACCTAGGTCCACAATAAGTTTATAGTTACCCTGATCATTCACGAATTTAATTGCACTATTACCACTTACTAATAAGTTATTTCTATACCAATAATAATTAGCATTTGTGTAAGTTGTTCCTGTTAAAATTACTGAGGCTCCAATACAAAATGAGGGGTTACTGTTAGCGTTAATAATAGGTTTCGAAGGTTGAACAATAAATACATTATTAATTGTAGAGTCTTTACAGCCAAAATTACTGGTTACCACCAATTTTACAGCAAACGTTCCCGTATTGTTGTAAATTTTGTTGCCAGATATGTTTGTTGAATTAGTGCCATCTCCAAAATGCCATACTCGCGTAAAACTACCATTTGATATGAATGAACTGTCGTGATAACTAATCCCGTTTGGTTTAAATGCACAATATTGATTTGCTTGTGTGGAAGGGTTTAGAGACACTCTTGGGTTTACATTGATATTAATTAAGTTTGATAAATTATTGCAATTAATTAACGTATCGGTAACTAACAGCCTGTATGATCCTGATTGTTTTGCATAGATACCCTCAGCTATTGACCCAACAATATTTACACCATTTTTCTGCCATTGATATTTATATTTAGGATTGGTGTAAGAAGACATTATGAGGCTACTATCTCCGTTACAAAAGTTGGTATTGAATTGTGTGAAAATATTTGCTAGGGCAATTGAATCATTGCTAATTTCAAAACTATCAAGTACCTGCGTTACGGATCCTTGAGTTGCTTTATAGGTAAATGAAACGTAGTATTTGCCAGGTTGAGTATAACGTAAAGAATCGGTAAACATCAATCTTGGTTGCCCGACAGAATCTTGTGGGGTACTTTGTGGGTTAATGTTAATGGGTGTTATGTTTCTAAATCCTGAGGTAAAGTTTTTGTCATTTGGGGAGTTGGCTATTTTTAAAGTGGCACTGTCAAGCGAAACATAAGGAGCAGCTTTTAGTATTTTGTACATTGATGTACCACATCTTGCATTTGTTTTATTTAACATATGATTAGGTACCAAAACAGCTCCATTTACTTTAACACTTAACGATTTATTAATTTTTCCAATATTAGGACAAAATTTATCAACTGCTGTTACGGTAAAATAGTAAGGAAGTGACCTACCATCAGTAATTTCTGTTTGCCAACAAAACTGCCAAGTGTCTTCTCTTGGTCTTGGTTGGTTGGGTGTAACGGTATAGTTAGGTGCAAATGTTAGTTTACCTGGCCTAACTATCCCTTGGTTCCAAGAAATAAAAGTGGTATCATACCTTGGAATGAGGGGATAAAAGTCTGTATCTTTTGCAGTAATCGTAAAGCACAGCTGTTGTCCTGCCGTAATTTCGTGGTTGTATTTAGGTTGGTTATTAGGTAGTGAAGGTGTTGTGATGAAGCGCGGTGGATTATTACCTGGACAGTTAAATACAAAGAGTTGTAAATCGCGCTGTGTAATACCAACTAGAATTGGAACCCCATTTGCATCATAAGACCATTGTTTGACTCGCACATTCAGGTTCCCATAAATATATCCTGTTGTATTATTTACTGGATTAAAACTAATATCACCGTTCAAAGAATCTATGATTACATAAGGCCCATTTTGTTGAGGGAAATTAGAATGCGGAGGTTTAGTGGCATTTAAAGGGAAAGGGTAAATGGCACTGCCTGGTGGTTGGTAATTTACTAAACCACCTCCCTGTTGCGTAGCAGGTGAAATTTCAAAGGTTAGTGAATCGCCATCAGGATCAATCGCCCCCATATTTAAAATATATTCTTGACCTTGACATAATGTTACAACAGGCTCCTCTTTAAAAATAGGAGAATTGTTTTTACATGGGTTTTGTGAGCGGTTAAAGATGTTAATGGTTGCTCCAATTCTAAATGATTGTCCACTAGATCCTGCTAAGTTCCAAATATTGTCAGTGCGGCAGCAAAGTTCCCAAAACACATCCCAATACGCGCAGTTGCTATTGTTTAGTGAGGCCATACTCAAGTTTAAAGTGCCCTCAAATACGTATTTTTCTATGGAGGGGTTATATGGCCCTGCGGTAACTTGGCCTAGGTTATTACATCCGTTTTTTGCCACATTACCACACAATGCCACGTTCGCTTTTCCCATGTCTTCAACCTTTACCAATGCCAAAGTCATGGCTACATTATTAGGAGTTGCGGCACAACCTGCTGGATTGAGTGTTGTATTTGGCTTTGCTGTCATAGGAACTGTGCAGCCCATATTTGAGCAAAGGGATGCACCTGTACATAAGCGGTAAATGGTTAACCGTATTTTCCAAATGCGCGGCCCGGTGCATTCATACTCTACATCGCCTCCAACAATGTGAGAGGCGTCTACATTAAACGATAAAAAGGAAAGCACAGCGAAGAAGATTACTCGAAGTAGATTTTTCATGGTGTTTGGTTTACATGATGTTAATATACAATTATAACGGATTAAATTTTTAATGTTGAGGGTATTTTAACTATGTTGTTAATGACCCTTTAAAATACCACAAAATGGAATATTAATAATACTCATAAATACACATTAGTATAGTTGATGATAATAGAGCAGGTATTTTAAGGTGCAAGCGAAATAGAAATTTACAAAAAGGGAAAAACAAAGCTCACAATTATAAATGCAACAACATCAGCACATAACTGGTGCACTGCTTTCAAAATAACATGCGTACATAATTATATGATTAAATTTTGGTTTGATTTTTAGTTGTAAAAGTTAACTTTGCGGGACTTAAAAACAAGCAAAAAATTCGTAACTATGTCAAAATCAGGAGTAGTAGCTCAGGTAATTGGTCCGGTAGTGGATGTAAGATTCCCTGATAACAGCGAAAAATTACCTAAAATACTAGACGCTTTGGTCATTACCAAAGCAGATGGTACTAGAGTGGTATTAGAGTGCCAACGTCACTTGGGCGAAAACATGATCAGAACCATCGCCATGGAGGCAACTGATGGTTTAGTGCGCGGTATGGAAGTTGTTCCTACCAGTGCACCAATTGCCATGCCAATAGGTGATGATATTCGTGGTCGTTTGTTCAATGTGGTTGGTGAGCCTATTGATGGTATGAAAAGTGTATCCAAAGAAGACGGCCGCTCAATTCATCGCAGTGCTCCTCGTTTCGAAGATTTATCAACTAGCGCTGAGCCACTTTACACAGGTATCAAAGTAATTGATTTAATTGAGCCCTACGCAAAAGGTGGTAAAATTGGTTTGTTTGGTGGTGCGGGTGTTGGTAAAACCGTTTTAATTCAAGAGTTAATCAACAACATTGCGAAAGCTTATGATGGTTTCTCTGTATTTGCTGGTGTAGGTGAACGTACCCGTGAAGGTAATGATTTGTTACGTGAGATGATTGAATCAGGTATTGTTAAATACGGTGATGATTTTACACACGGTATGGAAGAAGGCGGATGGCCTTTAGATAAAGTTGATTATTCAAAATTAAAAGAGTCGAAAGCTACCTTTGTGTTCGGACAAATGAACGAACCTCCGGGTGCCCGTGCTCGTGTAGCGTTATCAGGTTTAACTATTGCTGAGTATTTCCGCGATGGAGATGAACAATCTGGTGGACGTGATATTTTGTTCTTCGTTGATAACATTTTCCGTTTTACCCAAGCAGGTTCTGAAGTGTCGGCTTTATTAGGTCGTATGCCTTCAGCGGTAGGTTACCAACCAACTTTAGCCTCAGAAATGGGTGCCATGCAAGAACGTATTACCTCAACTAAGCGTGGTTCAATTACTTCAGTTCAGGCGGTTTATGTACCTGCTGATGATTTAACAGATCCGGCTCCAGCAACAACTTTCGCCCACTTAGATGCTACCACAGTATTAAGTCGTAAAATTGCTGAGTTAGGAATTTATCCTGCGGTAGATCCTTTAGATTCTACTTCACGTATTTTAACTCCAGTTGTTTTAGGTGATGCGCATTACAACTGCGCTCAACGTGTTAAAGTGATATTACAGCGCTACAAAGAATTGCAAGATATTATTGCCATTTTAGGTATGGATGAGTTAAGTGAAGAAGATAAATTAACGGTATCGCGCGCAAGACGTGTGCAACGTTTCTTATCTCAACCTTTCCACGTGGCTGAGCAATTTACCGGATTAAAAGGTGTTTTGGTTCCAATAGAAGATACCATCAAAGGATTTAACATGATTATGGATGGTGAATTAGATCACCTTCCTGAAGCATCATTTAACCTTGTTGGTAACATTGAGGATGCAATTGCCAAAGGTGAAAAAATGCTAAGTGAAGTTCAATAACACTTTAAAAAGCATCAACCCATATTTGTCTTTTAAATAACAAAAAAATTAACACATGCAATTAGATATATTAACACCTGATAAAGCCTTGTTTAGTGGTCAAGTTATTTCCATTATTTTACCGGGTAGCAAAGGTCAGTTTGAGATATTGAATAACCATGCTGCTATTGTTTCTAGTTTAGATAAAGGAACCATTAAAATTAAAATAGCAGACGGCAAAGCCGAAAGGTTTGAGGTTAATGGAGGTGTTGTTGAGGCAATGGACAATAAAATTGTTGTATTGGCATAATATTATTTTAAAAAGTAAAAGCCCCTTCATTAAAATGTGAAGGGGCTTTTTTGTTACATAACGTTTTTGTATCTACTTTTTATAGCTTAACTGGGCTTATTCAACTTGCTTATAGGTGTGGAATAAACTTTTTATCTTCATGCTAATTACACCCCAAACAGCTTCTTTAATAATTCCCTTGCTTATTTTTGATTCACCGCGGGTTCTGTCGGTAAAAATAATAGGTACTTCAGTCACTTTAAATCCGTGTTTCCATGCAGTAAATTTCATTTCAATTTGAAATGCATAACCGCGAAATTTTATTCTGTCTAAATCAATTGTTTCTAAAATCCTTTGGTGATAACATACAAAACCTGCAGTTGTATCATGTACATCTAAACCGGTGATAAATCGCACATACTTACTTGCAAAAAAAGAAAGCATAACCCTACTCATAGGCCAGTTTACCACATTTACACCCGTTACATAACGGCTGCCGATGGTCATTCCTTGATGTGTTGTACATGCTTCGTACAAGCGCATTAAATCAGTGGGATTATGGCTAAAATCCGCATCCATTTCAAAAACATATTCGTAGCCTTTTTGTAAACACCACTTAAATCCATCAATGTATGCAGTGCCTAAGCCGTTTTTTTCTTTACGTTCAAGTAAATGTAAGTTAGGGTATTTTTGTTGAAGTTCTTTGATGCGTTTACCCGTTCCATCAGGTGAATTGTCATCAACAATCAATACATCGAAATCCATTGGCAATTCAAAAACTGCCTGTGTGATGAAGTCAATGTTCTCAATTTCGTTGTATGTTGGTATGATGACTATGCGCGTTTTCAAGGATGTAAATTTTATTCAAAAATATCAATTAACATTAAATTATTTAATTTATTACTTTATTGCGGTACATTATGTTTAAGTTAATTTTATTAGATAGAGACGGAGTGATCAATAAGGAACTAGGAGCTTATGTTACCAATCCTATTGATTTTGAATTGTTACCACATGTTATACCTAACCTGCTCAAGTTAAAAAGGGCAGGAATATTGGTTGTGGTTATTACTAACCAAGGAGGCATTGCAAAAGGGTTATACGCTCATCAAACCTTAACCCAAATTCATCAGAAACTAACAATGGCATTAGCCGAGTATCAATTGGTTTTTGATGAAATTTATTATTGCCCGCATCACCCCGAATATGGTAAATGTTTGTGCCGTAAACCAGGTAGCATCATGATAGAGAAAGCATTAGCTAGATTTGGGGTCAATCCACAAGACGCTATGATGATTGGAGATACGCAACGCGATGTAGATGCCGCAAATGCCGCTGGTGTAAAGGCAGTTAAAATTGAATCAAACCAGGATTGGTCGTCAATAATTGATGAAATAGTAGCACATTAAGTAAAAAATATCCAAATGCGCTTGGTATATCCTTAAACCTCAAAGTTGTTGATTATATTCGCAGCATATGTCAGTTATAATAGCTCCTTCAATTTTATCGGCAGATTTTGCCAATATTCAACGTGATACTGAAATGATTAACCAAAGCCATGCAGATTGGTTTCATGTTGATATTATGGATGGAATGTTTGTTCCTAATATCTCATTCGGGTTTCCGGTGGTTAAAGCGATAAAAAAACACGCAACAAAGCCATTAGATGTGCATTTAATGATTGTAGACCCTGACAGGTATTTAAATGATTTTAAACAAGCAGGTGCCGATGTGTTAACTGTTCATATAGAGGCTTGCAAACATTTACACCGCACCATTTCTGCCATAAAAGATTTGGGTATGAAAGCTGGTGTGGCCCTTAATCCACATACTTCAGTTGGATTATTAAAAGATATTATTACCGATCTTGATTTGGTTTGTTTAATGAGCGTAAATCCTGGGTTTGGCGGACAAAAATTTATCGAAAACACTTACACCAAAACAGCCGAATTAAAAGAATTAATCATACAAAAAAATAGCAGTGCACTTATAGAAATTGATGGTGGTGTTAACCAAGCTAATGCAGGTAAGTTAATGGCCGCAGGTGCCAATGTTTTAGTTGCTGGCAACTTTGTGTTTGGCTCCGATAACCCTGCTGAAACGATTGCTATTTTAAAGCAAATCAATGCACATACGCTTTAATACAAATATTCGTTAAACCCAATTAATGCGTAAAATCCTATTTCTAATTTTCATGTCATTACTTTCTTTTGCAGCTTATGCTCAGCAAAAAGAGTTAGCAGTGGTATATGGAACTGTTAAAGATAGTTTAGGTAGAAGTTTTGCAGATGCTAACGTGTATGTGGTAGGAACCAATATTACCACTACAAGTCGAGAAGATGGTTTTTATCAGGTTAAAATTCCTGCTAATAAAGAATTTGAACTTGCGTTTAGTTTTGTTGGACGACCATCGTTTAAAACAACTGTAGGTCCGCTTAAAGTTAACGAGCGGTTTTTGCTTGACGTAACCATGAGTTACGCACTAAGTTTAAAAACCTTTACTTATGTAGAGGAACAAAATAGAGACAAGGCCAGTACCATAACAATTGATATTAAAGAAATAAAGCAACTTCCTAATGTTTCTGGTAGTTTTGAGCAAATTTTAAAAACACTTCCTGGAGTTACCTCTAATAATGAACTAAGTTCACAATACAATGTTCGTGGAGGTAATTATGATGAAAATTTAATTTATGTAAACGACATTGAAATTTATCGTCCGTTTTTACCCCGGGGTGGGCAACAAGAGGGGTTAAGTTTTATTCATACCGAATTGGTTCAAAATATTCGTTTTTCGGCAGGTGGTTTCGAAGCACGTTATGGCGATAAGTTATCATCCGTGCTTGATATCAAATATAAAACGCCTAAAAAGTTTGCTTCATCAACTAACGTTAGTTTAATGGGCGCGCAGGCTCATGCAGAAGGTGCTACAAAAAATTTACGTTTCACTTATTTGCTTAGTGCGCGTTATTGGACCAACCAGTATGTGCTTTCCACTTTGGATGTGCAAGCTGATTATAAACCTAGTTTTAGTGATGTACAGTCATTAGTAACTTGGAATCCTACATCAAACCTTACCATAAGCGCTTTAGGTAGTTATGCCCGTAATAAATATTTAGTTATTCCCCAAACGCGCGAAACCACATTTGGCACGGTTAAAGAAGCCTTGCAATTAAAAATGTTTTTTGATGGACAGGATTTAATGGAGTATCAAACGGCTACTGGTGCTTTATCATTCAATTATACGCCAAATAAACGCACTCAATTAAAACTCATTAGCAGCATATTTAATTCAAACGAAAACGAACTATTTACCGTTGAAGGGGCATACCGATTGGAAGAAGTAGAGACAGATTTTGGTAACGACAATTTCGGGAAATCACGTGCTACAAAAGGTGTTGGCTATTTTTTAAATAATGCCCGTAATCGCATCAATGCAACAGTGTATAATGTTGGTCATAGGGGTTATCATACCATAAATAACCACAGCATACAATGGGGTATGCAGGCACAGGGCGAAAGTATAACCGATAAAATAAATGAGTGGGATTATAAGGATTCTTTGGGATTTGCGCAGCCATCGCAAATAAACGGAATGCCTGTTGTGTTAAATTATTTAAACACCACCATTAACTTAAACAGTTATAGGTTAAGTGGCTATTTACAAAATACACAAACCTTAAATAAAGATTATAATTTGTATGTTACCTATGGTGTACGTACCAATTGGTGGAGTTTTAATAAGGAAAATGTGTTTGGTCCGCGTATACAAATTAGCATGGAGCCTAACCGCAAACACAATAGGGCAATTGCTAATGGTTCTCGTATAGGAAAAATTAAACGGGATGTAAATTTAAAAGCGGCCTTTGGTTATTATTATCAGCCGCCTTTTTATCGCGAGTTGCGCGGGTTTGATGGTGTTCTTAACCCAAACATAAAAGCACAAAAAGCCATACATTATGTTTTAGGTGGTGATATGAATTTTAAACTCTGGAGCAGAAAATTCCGCTTTTTTGCCGAAGCATATTATAAAAAATTAGAGCACTTAATTCCATACGAAATTGATAATGTTCGCATCCGTTATTATGCTGATAACATAGCTGAAGGTTATGCTGGAGGGGTTGATATGCGTATTAATGGGGAGTTTGTAAAAGGTGCCGAAAGTTGGATGAGTTTAAGTTTAATGAAAACCCAAGAGCGTATTCCTAGTGCTATTTTATTTGATGATGCAGGAAATAGAGTAACTCCTGGTTACATTCCCCGCCCAACAGATCAGCGTGTTACATTTAGTATGTTTTTTCAAGACTACCTTCAAAACAATAAAAACTACAAAGTTAATTTAACCATGGTGTTTGGTACAGGTTTGCCATTTGGCCCGCCAGACAAAAATCGTTACACCGATACGCAGCGGATGCCTTCTTATCGCAGAGTTGATATTGGTTTTTTGCGCGTATTAATTGATGAAAACGATACCGATAGAAAGGGATGGAAAAAGCACATAAAATCAGCATGGATTGGTCTTGATGTATTTAACCTTTTGGCGATTAACAACACCATTTCTCATATTTGGATTGAAGATATTGAAGGCCGAACTTGGGCTGTACCGAATTACTTAACAAACAGAAGGGTAAACCTCAGACTACAGGTTTATTTTTAGGGTACAAAAAAGGGCAAGTCAAAGTATCGCACCGCTACAACTACTTACCCTTGCTACATTCCTGTTCTGGTGGATTCAGCAGGAGCTGGTCGTACCCGACTTACCCAAGTGCAAAAGTATGTTTTAAAACTATTTCAGCAAACTTATTCTTTATAAAACACTTAATTTATTTAGCTTTGAGCACGTTAAAATACAAATATGAAAAAGCTTGCTAACCTGCTGATTGTAATTACGCTTTTTACATTTATAGCACATGGTTTATATGCACAAGATAGGCCATCGAACAAAACCATTCAAGTTTACGTAACCAAATTGCAGTTAAGTACTGCTGTATTATCTCATTTTATTGCTTCAAAAAATGGTGTAGTCTATCAAACAGATTTAAGTACTAACCGCTATTATACCGAATTCTTAATTGATCATTCAGAATTACGTGGTCTTGATTCTGTGGCAAGCAAAATGGGTTATGTTACCCAAAATGTGTTTAATACCGAAAACTTTAAAGAGAAAATAAGTACTTTAGAAAAAAGAATTGACGGACTGAAATATGAGAATAATATTTATGCACGACAGTTAAGGGATTCTTTAGTAATCGGAGTGAGGGGCGAGGAGTCAAAACGTAAAATATCTAATAACCTGCAAACTATAGCATCATTAGAGGTAAACATCAATCAACTGCAACAAAATGCAAGCGATCAAATGTGTAAAGTTCAATTTACTATTAATGATGAAATGAGCACACCCAACAATTCTCGGGTATCATTTGTAAACATGCCAGGTATCGAATACGGTTTTTTGAAGATTGAAAATCCTGCATCAGGTATTAGTGCTAAATCGTATCAGGGCGCAACCATAAAATATATGTTTACACGCGGTAAAAGTTATTTTAATTTAGGGGTATATCGCGCAATGGATAACAATACTGCAGATACATCCTTAATAAATGAGTTGTTTATCATTAATTTTGGACAAGATTTTTACCCGCGTAATTTTGGCAGGGGTAAACGTAGGTTCTTCAACCTATATACAGGCTATCAAATTGGTGGTTTTATTAGTAATCAAAACAACAATCGAAACAGTGTGTTTATACCAAATGCGAACCTAAGTTTTGGAGTTGAGCTGATAAAAACAAAACACATTTTAGTTGACAACAAAGCAAGTTATTTTTTGCCGCTAAACGAATTGAATCGCAACATGCGCGGTATACTTTATCAGGCATCATTTAACTTCGTTTTTTAACAATTAAGTAGAAATTTGCTTATCATTTATATTCATTGAAATAACATGCAACATTTAGTAAACGAATTAAATACACGATTAGAAAAGATATACGAAGGTGGGGGTAAAAAGGCTGCTGCCAAGCAAAAAGAGAAAGGTAAAATGTTGGCTCGTGAGCGTGTTGACTATTTAATTGATAAAGATAAACCACGTATAGAAATAGGTGCATTAGCCGGTTATGAAATGTATGAAGACCATGGCGGTTGTCCTGGTGGAGGTGTAGTTGTTGAGATTGGATACGTGAGTGGACGTCAGTGTATTATTGTTGCTAACGATGCAACTGTAAAAGCGGGTGCATGGTTTCCTATAACTGGAAAGAAAAATTTACGCGCACAAGAGATAGCCATAGAAAATAAATTACCCATTATTTATTTAGTTGATAGTGCAGGGGTTTACTTACCCATGCAAGATGAAATTTTTCCAGATAAAGAACATTTCGGAAGAATTTTTAGGAACAATGCCGTAATGAGCAGTATGGGTATTACCCAAATTGCTGCTGTAATGGGCAGCTGTGTTGCAGGTGGTGCTTATTTGCCAATTATGAGTGATGAGGCCATGATAGTAGATAAAACGGGTTCAATATTTTTGGCAGGAAGCTACTTGGTAAAGGCTGCAATTGGTGAAGACATCGATAATGAAACTTTAGGTGGTGCTACTACACATTGTGAAATTAGTGGTGTAACAGATTATAAATTTGAAAATGATGCAGCTTGTTTAGATAGAATTAAACGCATCATGGATAAAATTGGTGATTTTGATCAAGCAGGATTTAACCGTACAGTATCAATTGCTCCTTCAAAAATTATGGATGATGTGTATGATGCAGTTGCTAACTTCACCAAGCCCTTTGATGTGATGGAAATTATTGAACGCCTTGTTGATGCCGATAGTTTTGACCCATATAAAGAACTTTATGGTAAAACCATTACCTGCGGTTATGCGCGTATCGATGGTTGGGCGGTAGGTATTGTAGCCAATAACCGTCAAGTGGTAAAGGCAAAAAAGCCAAAACAAAATGCTACTGATAACGCTACCGAAATGCAAATTGGGGGAGTTATTTATAGCGATAGTGCAGATAAGGCAGCTCATTTTATTATGAACTGTAATCAGAAAAAAATACCCTTGGTTTTTTTACAAGATGTAACTGGATTTATGGTGGGGAGTAGAAGCGAACAAGGGGGAATTATTAAAGATGGAGCTAAATTGGTAAATGCACAAGCCAACTCTGTAGTTCCTAAGTTTACCATCATAACAGGAAATAGTTATGGTGCAGGCAATTATGCCATGTGTGGCAAAGCCTATGATCCAAGATTGATTGTGGCTTGGCCAAACGCAAGCATTGCTGTTATGGGTGGCGCGCAAGCGGCAAAGGTTTTATTACAAATAGAAGAAGCCAGTTTAAAAGCAAAAGGTGAAGTGATTGATGAAACTAAAAAAGCAGAAATGTTAAAACACATCACAGATAGATACACCAAACAAACCTCACCCTATTATGCCGCTGCCAGGCTTTGGGTTGATGCAATTATTAATCCAACAGAAACGCGTAAATGGATAAGCATGGGAATCGAAGCCGCTAATCATGCTCCGATCACTAAGGAGTTTAGGTCTGGCGTTATAAGAGCTTAAAAACAAAAGCCACTTTAATTTTAAAGTGGCTTTTGTTTTATAAGATGAGGCTGATGGTAGATTTTTTTTGTGCAATGGTAATTTCATCACCAATACATTTATTGAGTAAGGCTTGCGCTATGGGTGCTTTTGGAGATACCACAGCAATTTTATAACCATCAAAATCAATTACACCAATGCTATTGGCTATAAATACAATTTGGTTGCTTGAGGTTTGTACCAAAGCTCCCTTTTGTGCTTTAATGTATGCAGCAGCAGGATTTATTAACAGTAGGTTTGACAGCTCTCGTTTAGCTGTTTGTAATTGTTTTGCATTCATATCACGTGCAATTTGGCTCATCGCTCTTCCCGTTTCATACTTGTCACCCGCGCTGCTTTTATCCTCGCTGTTTGCACTTGCTTGTGCATCCATCATTGCATACTCAAAGTTGGCTACGCGTCTTTCAATCTCATTTTTACAATGTTCAAAAAGCCGTATTTTAAAAGTTATTGTTAATTTCATCACCAATGTGCAATAGTAAATATTCTCAGTTAAATTCTTTTTTTATATTTACCTCAAAATAAATGTTCATGTCAAAACAACCTAAATGGTATTACTATATACTAGCAGTGCCAATCTATCTACTCATGCTTTTGCCATTTCCCGTGTTGTATTTTATTTCTGATGTGCTCAGTTTTATTGCTTACCATATCATTAAATATAGAAGAAAAATTGTTTCTACAAACCTAAAGAACGCATTTCCAGAAAAGAGTGAAGCGGAAATTAGGCAAATAGAAAAGCGTTATTACCTTAACATGATTGATGTTTTTATTGAAACATTTAAAACGTTAACAGTGGGAAGAAGTACCATCGTTAATCGCGTAAAAATGCAGAACACGGAGTTTATTAAAGAGCTACATAGAAATAATAGGTCGGTTGTTTTATTGATGGGGCATTTAGGTAACTGGGAGTGGGGCGGGTTTTCTTATACCTATCAATTGGGCTTTCCTGTAGGTACCTTGTATCACCCACTTTCAAATCCGTTTTTTGAATGGTTAACTTACAAACTGAGATTAAAGTGTGGTGTTGATTTGATAGCTATGCAACAATCAGCAAGAAACTTTGCGGAAAATAAAAATAAGGTAAGGACTGTTGCTTTTATTGCTGATCAATCTCCACAACCTGCTCATGCTTATTGGACTCAATTTTTAAATCAAGAAACAGGCTTTTTTACCGGAGCCGAAAAATTAGCGATTAAGTATAATTCTGCCGTTGTTTATGTAGATATTATTAAACATGCTAGGGGCAAGTATACTGTGTTTTTTGAACTGATTACTGAACATCCTGCCGATAAGCAACCAAATGAAATTACCCAATTATTTGCCGATAAATTAGAAAGTAGTATTCGTTTACATCCGGAGTTATGGTTATGGAGCCACAGGCGTTGGAAACACAAACGAATAGACTAGGGCTTGATTAGCTTATCCATTTGAGCGGATATTTTTTTTGTGATTCCTCTTGTTTTAAATCTGTATCCAACTATTAATCGAGCCTCACTTAATTGTGTTTGCAGCTGAACTTTAGGTGCCAATTGATAATTATAAGTGTCGTTTACACCAGTTAATGCAGCATAAAAACGGTTGCTGTTGTAACCTAGTGCAATTCTTCCTATAGATCTGAATGCAAGCGTATTTCTGTCTCTTGTCTTGTCATCTGTATTGGTAAATTTTTGGTGTTGGACAACAAAACCTAAACTAGGAGCTATGGTAAAAAACAATTTTCTTAAAATAAAGGTGTGGGCATATCCAGGTAAAATACTTCCACCATAAAATTCACCGCTTACCAGCATTTCCTCAGGTAGCATTTGTAAGGTTAATAGAGGTATTTCGTTTAAGGGATTATTAATGCCTAATGCATTAAACGAAAACCCCAATATGAAGGAACCCGCACTTCTTCGCTGTATTTCATTCATTAAATAACTAGAGCGTAAAGAATATTTTTTATGGTTAAAAACATAAAAATAATTCAATCCAATACCATTTACTTCCATATTGGGCAGTAGCGGGAAACTGCTAAAGTTGGTATTTAAATTAACATTCCTTTTATAGTTCTCAATATAAAATCCAGTATAGCCAACATAGTATGCGTCAAAGTAATTCCGTTTTCCGTACATAAAAATATGTAAATCTAATTCTTGGGTCGTACCTCTTGACTTATCCTGCAATGATTTTGGTGAATAACCGAAGGCTATACCTAGCCATTTATGTTGTAATCTAATTCCTTGTGTATTGGCATCGTTCGGATTGTAAGTAGTCGAATGTACACCAATTAAGGTAATCTGGTTATCCGGATTTCGGTTAAACAAAGATATGCCTAACTCTCCTGTTTTGTCATCAATATACTTCGATCTATTTACATGATAGAGGCTATCTTTATTTTCGGCATTTGATTCGAAAAAACCGAACAACAAGGACAGTAAAATAAGCATTAAATTTTTCAATATGGCGAAGGTAAGGTAAATTGTTTTATCTCGGTAATGGCGTTCTTACTGCGGTATGTACATATTTTTAAAATATGTTAATCAAGTAGTTAAATCTTAAACTAAAATAATGTATTGACAATATATGTATATACACTAATTTTGTATTGTTATTTAAAATGAAATTAGAAGACGCAATAAAACAAACTGCTTTTAAATCGGAAGAGGAGCGATTGGTGATAAACTTAGTTTATACATCCGGTTGGCTATCTTCTGAACAGAATAGGTTTTTTAAGCGGTTTCATATTTCATCTCAACAGTATAATGTGTTACGCATATTAAGGGGACAATATCCAAATCCAGCTAGTGTTGGTTTAATTCAAGAGCGCATGTTGGATAAAATGAGTAATGCATCTAGATTGATTGAGAAGTTAAAGCAAAAGAAATTAATTAAACGTTCAGCATGTAGTAAAGATAGGCGTCAGGTTGATGTATTAGTTACGCAAGAAGGACTATTGTTACTAGAAGAAATTGACAAGCTGAGTATTGAAATGAACAGTGTTTGCGATGCATTGAATGTGAAAGAGAAAAACACCCTCAACGAATTACTTGATAAATTAAGGAAATAATAACTAAACAAAAAAAACATGAAAAAACTATTCACTTTAACTGCTATTGCAGGATTAGCATTATCAGTTGTGGCTATTAGCCAACCAAAATCTCAAAACGCTGCAACTTTAAAAGTTGACGCAAAAGAATCCAGCTTTAAATGGACAGGTAAAAAAGTTACTGGTGATCATTGGGGTTATGTTAAATTTAATGATGGCACATTAACTGTTGATGGTAAAAAGGTAACTGGTGGTGTTTTTACCATCGATATGACTTCAATTTCTGTTCAAGATATGCAAGGCGAATACCAACAAAAATTAGAAGGTCATTTAAAATCGGATGATTTCTTCTCTACAGAAAAACACACAACCAGTACATTGAAAATTAAATCATTAACTGCAATTGCAGATGCTGTAGCAGGTTCTAATAACCAAAATGTAGTAGCTGATTTAACCGTTAAGGGTATCACCAAAGAAATTAATTTCCCAGCTCAAATTATTGTAACTAAAGATAAAGTAATTGCTAACGCAGAGTTTTCAATTGATCGCACTTTATTTGATGTGAAGTACACAGGTATGGCTGATAACTTAATTGATAATAACTTTAAAGTTAATGTACGCTTGGTAGCAAAAAAGTAATTTAAAACTGCCAAAACAGGCTTAAATAGCATAGTTAACTATATAGTTACTATGCTATTTTTTTTGCGAACAGGTAATCACCTAGCACTAGTTGATTGTTTTAAGGCTGGGCAGTGTGCCAATCTATTGGTACCTACAAACGAACACTATTTGCCTATGTTGTACGTGTTGGGAATTCAACAAAAAACCGAACAGCTTAAATTTATACACCATAGTTTTGATATGGGAAGTATAAGTATGCGCAGTTTTATGTTACAAGGGTGATTTTAGGATTCGTAATTTATTATTCCTTTTTCGCAATAACTCTTCGGATGAAAAACCGCTTTGCGAAGTTCTTTTTCTTTTTGATGCACTGTTAAGCATCACTATTCCGCCTGTTAATATTCCTCCAGTAAAAGCAGAAAAAACTAATCCTGGTCCGACATCGCTAAATAACGTAACAAGGGTTCCAGGTAACAATATTGCGCCTATTGTTACCAATATAATTCCTCCTACTTGTAAGCCTGGACCTCCAGATTTTGAATAATTACTACTATTGCCATTGAAGCCATAGCCTTCAATGATACCTTTAATATTTTCTGGATTAATTAAATAAACAGAGTCTTTCGTGGCGAAAAAAAAGTTGTCGTCATACACTGCATCAAAATATCCTTTTAGTACGCCAGTGTCATTTACCAGGATAAAATACGGGCGAAACGGTTTTACTTTTTCGTAACTGTTATTTTTTATATCATAAATAAATAACTGGTTGGCCAAATGTTGTGCATTTGCAGATAGCGTAAATATGATGATAAAAATAAAAGAATTGAGCCACTTAACAAAGGTTGCTTTCATGGTTTGCTGTAATTTATTTATCAATAATAGGAAAAATTAAACACTTGCATGCGAAATTTTTTCGAGTTTGGATTTTTCCAGTATTCGAATTTTTTTTCCATCAAGTTCAATCAATTTATCACTTTTAAATTCACTCAATAACCTAATAACTGTTTCTGTTGCTGTGCCTACAATATTTGCAATATCTTCACGTGGAAGTGTAATGGCAATAACATCAGTATCTAGGTTGTTTGATTTGAATGTTGCATGTAAAAACAACAAAGTTTCTGCCAAACGTTCTCTAACACTCTTCTGTGCTAAGCTTTGAACACGCTCTTCAACTACTCCTAATTCGTGACTAATTGCTTTGAGCAAATTTTTGCTGATTGAAGCATTGTCATCCATTATTTGAAGGAATATTTGTTTGGGAATAAAACAAGCAATGGTATCTTCTAAACAAACTGCCGAAGAAATGAGTGGTTCGTCAGCTATTAGCGCTCTGTATCCAAGCACATCACCAGGCTGAGCAAAACGCAGTATCTGTTCTTTACCATCTAAATTGGTACGAACCAATTTAATTACTCCGCTAACTATGCAGTATACACCCAATGGTATGGCACTTTCGTTAAACAGTAATTCACCTTTTTTGTAGGATCCGCAAGATTTCGCCTGCTCTACTATTTCGGCTTGCGCAGGCGTGCATTGGTTTAAAAACGAAATTTTGTTTGATTCACAAAGTTTGTAATCCATGTTTGCTCTATGCATAGTATAGGTTTGGTTATTGGAATTCAAAAATAATAAAAAAATGTATCCTTACTTACTAATCAACAATATTGGTCCATTTAGCAAATAATAGTTTTTGTAATGCGTTGGTTTGGGCCAATTTAGTTAAATATAAATTTCCATTACCATCATCCTTAAGCACGCATCCCACTTGGGTTAGTGCTTCCTCAAGGCCTTTTAGTAGTTTGCCTTTGCCCCAAATAAAGGAACGATAATAATTTTCAAAACTTTCACCAGCATATTTTTCCAGTAGTTTTTGGTATATACTTTCATTATAACCTAAATTGTGTTTAGCGTATTGTTGATACAAATCTTGCATCACATTACACAAGCTATATTTACCATTACTATTTTTTATGATGCATATATCTGCAATGACAGCGGCTATCATGCCTTCAATGTAAATAGAAACCTTACGTCCAATTACACCAGGTACATAACCATCTAGCCAGTTATCCCAGCTTGATTCTGCTACAGAATAATTGAATCGGCCAGGGTTTGATGTATGTCTTTTTAAATCGCCAGTAAAACTTGCTGCGTATTGCTCCCAATTCCAAACGCCACTTTGAAGTAACATCAAATCGCCATAATATGTTGTCACACCTTCATATACATAGCCTAATGCGCTGTAGTTTTCTTTGGTAAAATCGTATGGTAACATATCAGTTGGTCTAATTCGTTTTATGTTCCATAAATGAAACAATTCGTGTGAACTGATTGCCAATAAATCGTGATAATATTCTTCAATGGTTTGATCCAACGTTTGCCCCATGACTATTACCGTGCTGTCTAAATGTTCAACCCCATGACGAGCTGGTGTTTTATGAATTAAATATAAAAAGTGGTATTCAGTGCAAGGTAAATCTCCAAATACGTCTATTTGTTTTAATGTGTAACTTGTGGTGTCTTCAATTAAACGTGCTGTATCAAATGGATGTTGGCCTTGAAACCAAATGTGCATTTGCGTTTGCTCAACATTAAATGTATGATGCTGTAAGGTATTGCTTGCAAATAGGGGAGAATCCGCCAAATAATCAAAGTTTGCCGCTTGTAATTGATGTTTACCTGATTGTTTCATTTGGGTGGCAATTTGATAATCATCGGGAAGCAAAAAATCTAATGTATAGCTTTCATCAGCACGGCCCTCGGTATACATAAAGCAATGCACGGGATTGATGTAAAGGTAATTTTCATCTACAAAACAAGCTCCTGCATCGGGTTGGTTTGCGCAATACTGATAACTTATTCTAACTGCAGAAATTCCTTTTGTATCAATACGCCACCTGTCTTTAGTTATTTTTCGGTAGGTTACTTCATTTCCTTTTTCATCAAAAACAATTAAACAACGCACATTTTTAGCAAAGTTTTGCAACTCATATCTGCCAGGACGCCATGATGGCAATTGTACTTCAATACTATCTTCGTGAATTCGTGAAATAGTATAAGTTAATTGTATAAAATGATTTACTGTATCGGCAATTGAAATTTGATAATGCATTCGGTTGTGTTTTGATTACAGAAATAAATGTAGCAGTTAATAAATGGTGTGGTAATATAGGTTAAAATTTATCCATTACGCCTAAGCTAAATAATGCAAAATCATATTTCACAGGATCTTTTTTATCAAATTTTTTTAATGCTTGCGTTAGTTCAAGCGCAGCTTGCCAATCACTTTGTGATCTGTTTAACAAACCTAATTTAGTGGCAACACGATGCACATGCACATCTAAAGGACAAACTAACTGTTGTGTTTTTATACTGGTCCAAAGACCAAAATCAACCCCTTTATCATCTTGTCTCACCATCCACCGTAAATACATGTTAATGCGTTTACAAGCCGAATGTTGTGCGGGCGATGCAATGTGTTTGTAAGTACGCGGTGGTGCATCATCTAAACTAAAAAAAAGTTTCCTAAAATAATTCAATCCACCCGCTACAGTTTCATCATTCGCTTTTATTCCACTGCTAAAAGCGGTTTCAAGTGTGTCATGTTCCTCATACCAATGCTTAAAAAAATGAATGAAATAAAGCAAGTCGGTATCATTAAATGTGCGGTGTTTAAAGCCCAACATATTTTGTAAATCCTTATCTGTGTGGTGTAAAATAAACTGATGTGGCGAGCCATCCATTCTTTCTACGAGTTCTTTACATTTATTAATAATGGTAATGCGTTGGCCCCAAGCAAAAGTAGCAGCGAAAAATCCCATGATTTCAATATCCTGAGGCTTGCTAAAAATGTGTGGAATACAAATAGGATCATCAGAAATAAAACTGTTGGTATTATATTGTTTATATTTTTTATCAAGCAGCTTTTTTATGGTTGTTTGGTCGTTCATCTTTTTTGTTTCAATTTTCAAAAGTACTAAACCTTCTGATTTTGTTCGTTTATGCGATAGGTTTTGTTTTTACGGAGCTATATGTTTGCTTTGCTTTTTGAAAAAGTATTATTCAATCATAATTATATGAAAATTAAAACCATGATGATGTTATCGGCAATGGGCGCTGGGGTGCTAATGCAAAGTTGTAAAAGTGATAACAAAACCGCTACTACTAATGGTGGCGATGATAATTTTAACTACGAGTGTGATCGTTTTGCAGATATCCAAGTTTTACGCTACGAAATTACAGGGTTTAATGAGCTAACTGCAAAGCAAAAGGAATTAGCTTATTACCTAAGTGAAGCGGCAAACTGTGGTCGTGATATTATTTATGACCAGAAGTATAAACACAATTTGGCTATTAGAAAAACCATTGAAGCCATTTTAACAACATACCAAGGTGATAAAACAACAGATGAGTACAAGAAGTTTGAAACCTATGCCAAGAAAGTATTTTTCGCTAATGGTATACATCATCATTACAGCAATATGAAATTTGTACCTGAGTGTAGTTTTGATTTTTTTGCTGCGGCAGTTAAAGCCACTCCTTTTGAAATGCTTCCTTTAAATGGTAGAACTGTTGATGCCTTTTTAGCTGAAATGAAACCTATTATTTTTGATTCCAAAGTTGATCCGAAAATCGTAGACTTATCAACCGGAATTGATAACGTGAAAGCATCTGCTAATAATTTTTATGAAGGATTATCTCAAGCTGAAGTTGAGGCTTATTATGATAGCCGAATGAATAAAAATGATGAGCAACCAATATCTTGGGGACTGAATAGCAAGATGGTTAAAGAAAATGGAGTAACAACAGAAAAGGTTTGGAAAGTTGGCGGGATGTATACTGCTGCCATTGAAAAGATTGTTTACTGGTTGCAAAAGGCAATAGCCGTTGCAGAAAACGATCAACAAAAGAAGACCCTTACTTTATTGGTTGAGTACTACAAAAGTGGTGATTTGAAGAAATGGGATGAATACAATATTGCATGGGTAAATGATACAGAAAGCAGATTAGATGTGGTAAATGGATTTATAGAAGTTTATGGTGACGCGATTGGTAAACGTGGTACATTTGAATCTGTTGTTTCTATGAAAGATATGGAAGCGACAAAACGCATAGCTAAAATAGCAGCTAATGCGCAATGGTTTGAAGACCATTCTCCACTATTGCCCGAACATAAAAAGAAAGAAGTTAAGGGCATTACTGCTAAAGTAATAACGGTTATTCAGGAAGCTGGAGATGCTGCACCATCAACTCCAATAGGTATTAATCTTCCAAATGCCAATTGGATTCGTCAGCAACATGGCTCTAAATCTGTTTCGTTAGGAAATGTGGTTCACTCTTATAATGTTGTTGGAGCTAAAAGTCCAATGATGCAAGAGTTTGCTTTAACTCCAGAAGAAATTGAATTGAATAAAAAATATGGTTCATTAGCGGGCGACTTACATACCGATATGCATGAGGTAATAGGTCATGCTTCAGGTCAAATTAACAAAGGAGTTGGCGATCCCGATCAAACACTAAAAAACTACGCCAGTACTTTAGAAGAAGCACGTGCAGATTTAGTTGCCTTATATTACGTGTACGACCAAAAATTAGTAGAGTTAGGCGTTATGCCAAATTTAGATGCTGGCAAGTGCGAATATGATGGATACATGCGTGGGGGGTTAATTACCCAATTAACAAGAATTGAGTTAGGTGACAATTTAGAGGAAGCTCATATGCGTAATCGTCAGTTGGTAGCTGCTTGGGCTATGGAAAAAGGTAAGGCAAATAACGTGGTAGAATGGGTGAAAAAAGAAGGAAAAACATATGTACGTGTAAACGACTATGCTAAACTTCGCGACTTATTCGGACAATTATTGCGCGAGATACAACGTATAAAATCGGAAGGTGATTATGCTGCTGCAACTGCATTGGTTGAAGGGTATGGAGTGAAGGTTGATCAAATACTACTAAAAGAAGTGCGTGATCGTTTTGCTAAATTAAATACTGCGCCTTATAAAGGTTTTATACAACCTCAATTAAAAGCAACATATACTGGTGAAACAGTTAATGATGTTACAGTAACTTACCCTGATAATTTCTTACAAAACCAATTGGAATTGGGGAAAAAATACGGATTCTTACCTGCCTATAACTAAAATATTTGTTTTAAACTTTACATAATGCCCGCATGCAAATGCGGGCGTTTTTTGTATTTTTGAGCTATGAAAAAAATTGCAGCAATATTATTTGTCATTTTATTTGTGCATACAACACAAGCACAACCTATTGCGGCTGGTTTAAAGGTGGGTATAAATGTAAGCACTTTAAGCAAGGCACCTCATTTAGGTGATGCCAACTCAACTACTGGTTTTGTTGTTGGTGGTTTTATGCGAGCAAGTACTGCAGGCTTTTTTATTCAGCCAGAAGTATTACTAACACAACGTAGAGGTGTTTTTACCGATGATTCGAGTAAGCTAACTGTAACCAATACACTTACCTATTTGGATGTTCCCTTGTTGTTTGGATATAAAGTTGCTGTTTTTCGTTTTAGTGCTGGTCCTAATTTTCAGTTTTTAATGGGTGCAAATCAATCTGCATCTGTTGCAGTACTAAAGGATCCCAATTTTTCTAAAGATAATTTCAATGCTGTTACAATTGGATTACAAGCTGGTGTGGGTGTAAGCTTAGGTAAAATTAGTTTGGATGCCAGATATGATGCCAGTATTGGTGATTTGGGTAAAACAATTACCACGGCTTCGGGCACACAAACAAACTACAGTACCCGAGCAAATATGTTTCAACTTACATTAGGTTACCGTATTTTATAGTCATGAATATTGAGTTGTTCAGAGATTATTGTTTAGCTAAAAAAGGGGTTGTTGAAACCTTACCTTTTGACGAGGATAAATTAGTTTACAAAGTAATGGGAAAGATGTTTGCATTAACCAGCTTTAGTGAACCCAATAGGTGCAACTTAAAATGCAATCCCGGTTATGCATTAGATTTAAGAGCACAATATATAGCTGTTACACCTGGTTTTCATATGAATAAATTGCATTGGAATACAGTGGTGTTTAATCAAGACGTTATGGATAAACTTGTGTTTGAATTGATTGATCATTCTTATGAATTAGTGGTAAATAAACTTACCCAAAAACTTAAAAAAGAACTTTTAAACGGATGAAAACAGCTTTATTTTTAGACCTTTCAGGCAGTTTAATACTTATTATAATTTGCGTAGTTGCCCTTTATCGCATCCGCAGCAAAAAGTAACTAATGCGTTTTGTTGGTTATTAATTTGTGGTTGTATTGCTGAATAATTGCCTGTAAGTATTTTTCCATTTCCTGCACCTTATGTAAAGGTGCCGTTTTATTTTCTATCAGGTTATTTAGCATCAAACTGTCGTTTTTTAAATCATAAAATTCAACGCTTGTTGTGCCATCAAATTTTAATACAAACGGATATTGTATGAATTGATAAAGACCACCATCAAATTGAATAGCGCCCTTTCCTGCAAAGCTAAAGTATGGTGTTTTTGTGGCAGTAACTTTATTTAAAATCAAAGGCATTATTCCAAGGTGATCTATAGTTTCCTGAACTAATAATAGTTTTTCGTTTTTTTGCTTTTTTGCGGCATCAAATACAAAAAGTGGTATGGCATATTTACCTTGTGCTGTTTGGTAATATACTAACGTATTCTCACTGCTATGATCGGCCGTAAAAACAAAAATAGTATTGCCATACCAAGGCTCCTTTTTGGCTGTTTCAAAAAAGTTTTTTATTGCATAATCAGTGTATTCAACTGTAGCATGAATGGGTAATGGGCCACCTTTAAATTTGTTTTTGCACGCTATAGGAACTTGGTATGGATGATGAGATGAAAGTGTAAAAACAGTAGAGAAAAATGGCTGTTTCATTTCTGTCAACTCATGAGCAAGGTATTGCAAATAGGGTTCATCCGGAATACCCCAATGTCCATCAAAGTCTTTTTCCTTATTTGGGTATTCATTCAGTCCGTAATAAGCCCCAGCTTGTGTATTAGCTATAAACCTATCAAAACTCATGGTGCCGTTTTTGCCACCATGATAAAATGAAGTTTGATATCCACTATTGGCAAGGTAATATCCAATGCTATGTAATTTGTTTGTTTGATAAAAGCTATTAATGTAATCGCCTTGTATTAAACTTGGCATTGATGCAGTAATTGCGGGTATGCCTTCAATACTTCGCTTGCCGTTCGCGTAGGCATTCATATACACCTCGCTTAATTGCATGAGCGAATCTAAAAAATGAGTATATCCATTACCATTGTTATAAAAACCAACATATTCTTTGCCCACACTTTCTAAAATAATAAGCACTACATTTTTACCTGGTGTTGCTTGTTTATTTAAGTTGGTATGTCTTGGGTTGAATAGGTTATTGGCTTCAGTTTCTAACATATAATTCTTTTCTTCAACTCCCGTTTGCTCCATAGTCATTAACATTTGAAAAGGAGTGTTTAATGATAATGCCATTAAGTCTGCTCCAGCAATTTTTGCAGCATCTAAAGTGTTTAACGGCTTCAATCCTATGCTGCCTCTTGCGCCTAAGAAGGACAAACCTATCATGAGTAGCATCATCAAAAACTCAAATACTATATTAGTTATTTGTGGTTTATTATTTACTATTTTAAGCTTCGGAAATATGCGCCAGGTTATAACTAATGTAGCAATAAGTAAAAATAGCAAATACCAATAGTCAATTAAATAAATTAATGGAGATACAATTTGTGAACGTTGTAATTTTAGTAATTCAAAGCCACTTCTTTTACCACTAAAAGTAAAATATCCAATATCTATAAAGTTTAACGTTAGCCCTAAAACTACAGCAAACATAAACAGTAACTTTATAGTAAATTGATAACCATTTTTATTTCTTGCAGGTAAAGGAATGATATGCATCAATATTACTAATCCAAAAGAATACACCACTGCTGATGTATCAAACCAAATACCCGAAATAAAAGCTAAAATAATTTTAGTTATGGGTTGTGTCGAAAATATTTGAAAGTAGGTAATGAAAAAAAATATTCTGCAAAAAGTGTATAAGCCAAAGGCTAGTAGTAGTCTTTTTAAAAGTAAGAGGATGTGCGGCAACTTTATATTCACGCTGGCAAATATAGTATTTGAAAATTTAGCATGGAATTTTAAAAGGCTTTTGTTTATTTGCCAACGAGATGAACATTCAGCAGAACATATCGCTAAAAGAGTTTAACACATTTGGTATTGATGCCAAGGCCAAAGAGTTTGTGGTAATTAATACGGTAGAAGAACTATGTATATTTTGTGCAGCTTTTAATTTAAGTGATAGAAATATTTTGGTGCTTGGTGGTGGAAGTAACGTTTTACTTACTGGCGACTTTGATGGCATGGTAATTAAAATGAATTTGAAGGGAATGGAAATGGTTTCTGAAAATGAGAACCATGTTTGGATAAAGGCTATGGCAGGCGAGGTATGGCATGATTTTGTGCTATACTGTATTGAAAAAGGATTGGGTGGTGTTGAAAATTTGAGTTTAATACCTGGTTGTGTAGGTGCAGCTCCAATGCAAAATATTGGCGCGTATGGTGTAGAAATTAAGGATACGTTTGATAGCTTGGAAGCTGTTGAAATTGCTTCTGGTGATATGGTGAAATTCTCTAACAGCGATTGTAAATTTGGATACCGAGAGAGTATATTTAAACAAGAAGCGAAGGGTAAATACATTATATCTTCCGTAATTTTTAAGCTTGCCAAACATCCTGTTTGCAACGTTTCTTATGGTGCTATACAACAAGTTTTGGAAGAAAAAAAAATTACCAACCCTACAGTTAAAGAGGTTAGTGATGCGGTAATTAGTATAAGACAAAGTAAGTTGCCTAATCCTAAGGTTTTAGGTAATGCAGGTAGTTTCTTTAAAAATCTAGAAATACCTGCAGCACAATTTAACGCACTAAAAATTGATTACCCTACAATTGTTGGTTATCCGGCAAGCTCGGGAAATATTAAAGTGGCTGCAGGATGGTTAATTGAACAAGCAGGATGGCGCGGTAAGGTTGTTGGAAATGTTGGATCTCATAAAGACCAAGCATTGGTATTGGTTAATTATGGTGGTGCAACTGGCAGTGAGATTTGGCAATTAGCCATGGATATACAAGCAAGTGTGCAGCAAAAATTTGGCGTTACCATTACACCTGAGGTAAATGTGATTTAATAGAATTGGCATAGATTTTTTTATAAAAATACTCTTCGCGCCATCTCAAAATACCAATTTCTTAATGTACTTTTGCGGCTCCAAAAAATCAATCCAATATTTATGCAAGCATCCCGCAAAATCACCAACGCCTTAATTTCAGTATTTTATAAAGACGGCCTAGATGTTTTAGCCAAAACATTACACCAGCAAGGGGTAAATATATATTCAACTGGAGGAACACAAGAGTTTATTGAGCAATTAGGTATTCCGGTGAATCGCGTGGAAGACTTAACTGGTTATCCAAGCATATTGGGTGGTAGAGTAAAGACCCTTCATCCTAAGGTTTTTGGAGGTATTTTAGCCCGTAGAAATAATGAGCAAGACCAAAAGGAAGTAGCAGAATTTGCTATTCCCTTATTAGATTTAGTAGTAGTTGATTTATACCCTTTTGAAGAAACACTGAAAACGACTGCTGATGAATCAAAAATTATTGAAAAAATTGATATTGGAGGGGTTTCTCTGATACGTGCTGCGGCCAAAAACTTCAACGACACGTTAATAGTTTGTAATAAATCAGATTTTTCTGTTGTTTCTGACGTCATCATTAATCAAAATGGGTCAACTACACTTGAGCAACGCAGACAGTTCGCCACAAAAGCTTTTCATACCACTTCACATTATGATGGGTTAATTTTTCAATATTTTGATAAAGAGACCACCACTGCATTTAAAGCAAGTGTTGCGCCTGCCAAAACATTACGTTATGGCGAAAACCCACATCAAAAGGGGCTATATTATGGTCATTTAAACGATTTATTTGAGCAAGTTCATGGCAAAGCGCTTTCATACAATAACCTATTAGATGTAGATGCAGCATTAAGTTTAATTAGCGATTTTAGTGAGCCAACCGCTGCTATTATTAAACACAATAACCCCTGCGGAGTTGCTACGCGTAGTACTATTTCTCAAGCATATATTGATGCATTAGCAGGTGATCCAACTTCTGCATTTGGTGGTGTTATTGCATCCAACCAACCTATTGATGAAGCAACTGCTTTAGAAATTGATAAGTTATTCATGGAAGTGCTTATCGCACCAGGTTTTTTAGGTAAAGCTTTAGAGATTTTGCAAAGCAAAAAGAATAGAATATTACTGGTTCAAAAAGGTAAGATGCCAGCAGGAAAGCAGTTTCGCAGTCTTTTGAATGGAGTTTTAGAGCAGGACAAAGATACCGTGCTATTAACTTCAGAAAATTTAAAGTTGGTAACTACTAAAGCAGCCAATGATCAACAAATTACCGATATGTTGTTTGCTGATATCATAGTTAAACACACCAAAAGTAACACCATTGTTTTGGCAAAGAATAAACAATTGGTAGGAATTGGTTGTGGGCAAACATCTCGTATCGATGCCTTAAAAGGTGCTATAAACAAATCAAAAGAATACGGATTTAGTTTACAAGGAGCTGTAATGGCCAGTGATGCATTTTTCCCTTTCCCAGATTGTGTAGAGATAGCAGGAATGGAAGGTATTGACGCGGTTATTCAACCGGGGGGCTCAATTAAAGATGAATTAAGTATTAACTATTGCAATGCACATCAAATAGCGATGTACTTTACCGGATTAAGACACTTTAAACATTAGCATTAGCATTAGCTTTTAGTATTTTTCGCCTATTTGGCTTTAAAAAACATGCTGTAAAATTGGTGGATAATATGCCACATGAAATGCTAAATATATTTTTATATTGCAAGTTATATAAACGCACTTAACGATTTAGACATAATATGGGAGTTTTTAGCTTCTTAACACAAGATTTAGCCATTGACCTTGGTACTGCTAATACCTTGATAATACATAAGGATCAGGTGGTTGTTGATGAGCCATCAATTATTGCCATCAATCGCAAAACAGGTAATGTCATTGCAGTTGGTAGTCAGGCACAGCAGATGCACGGCAAGGCTCACGAGGATATAAAAACCATTCGTCCGCTTAAAGATGGTGTTATTGCTGATTTTAACGCTGCAGAACACATGATTCGTGGGATGATTCAAATGATCCCTCAAGGAAGCAAATTAATTAAGCCTCAACAGCGTATGGTAATTTGTATCCCTTCAGGCATTACAGAAGTAGAAAAACGTGCAGTTAGAGACAGTGCAGAGCGCGCTGGCGCCAAAGAGGTTTATTTGATACACGAGCCTATGGCTGCGGCTATTGGTATTGGTATTGATGTTTTTGAGCCAATGGGTAACATGATTATTGATATTGGAGGAGGTACAACAGAAATTGCTGTTATCGCTTTAGCTGGTATTGTATGCGATCAATCCATACGTGTTGCTGGAGATGAATTTACAGAAGATATTCTAGATTATATGCGCAGACAACACAACCTTTTAGTAGGTGAACGTACTGCAGAGCGTATTAAAATTGAAGTAGGAGCTGCATTAACAGAATTAGAGAATGCCCCACCTGATTTTGCCGTTAATGGTCGCGATTTAATGACAGGTATTCCTAAACAAATTACAGTGAGCTACAGCGAAATAGCGGCAGCTCTCGATAAATCAATCTCTAAAATAGAAGAGGCTGTTTTGCGTGCATTGGAATTAACACCACCAGAACTATCCGCTGATATTTACTCAACGGGTTTGTACCTTACCGGTGGAGGAGCATTATTACGTGGATTAGATAAGCGGATTGCTGCCAAAACAAAATTACCTGTCCATGTTGCTGAAGATCCGCTTCGTGCAGTTGTACGCGGTACTGGCATGGCCCTTAAGAATTTAAAAAACTTTAAATTTTTAATGACTTAATTAATACGAAATTAGTTAACCAGAACTTCCTTTTTGAATGTTTCAAACAGAAATAATCATGATGTTTCGAATTTCTACAACAATAATTTCGAATTTTATATAGATGCGTAATCTTATTTTTTTCATCTACAGGTATCATGTATTTTTCATCTTCTTTGTATTGGAGATTGTTGCGTTTATAATCTTATTTCGATTTAATAACTATCAAAAGGCAAGTTTTCTAAATTATACCAATGGCGTTGCAGGAAACTTTTACAATGGGGTAAGTAACACCCACGAGTATTTTAACTTACGAAGAGTTAATGATAGCCTACAGCTAGAAAATGCGCGGTTACGCTCGCAGCAAATTACTTCCTACTACCAAAACAACGTTAGCACAAGCAGTATAAACGATACTGTTTATAAACAGCAATACGATTATATATCAGCACAAGTAGTAAACAATTCTGTAACCAAACGGAATAACTATATTACTTTAAATCGTGGCAGATTGCACGGCATAGAAAGAGAGATGGGTGTAATTAGTGAAAATGGAATTGTAGGAATTGTAATGAACGTAAGTGACCATTACGCTACAGTACTTTCTCTGCTAAACAGCAACTGTAAAATAAGTGCTAAACTACAAAAAACAGGAGCTTTTGGGTCTTTGGTTTGGGATGGCGGAGATCCCGGATATGCCAGATTGCTAGATGTAAACAAACATGTTCCAATAAAAGTGGGTGATTTGGTAATAACTAGTAATTTCTCAACCATTTTTCCTGAGGGTTTGCCTATTGGTAAAATATCATATAATAGCCTTGATGCAGGAGATAATTTCCATACCATTAATATAGATTTGTTTACTGATTTTAGTACTATATCCACAGTATATGTGATACGCAATTTGTTTAAGCAAGAGCAACAAGCATTAGAACAAACTTTACCAACTGATAAAAAGTGATATTAGATTTATTTACATATGTGTTAAAGTTCATTGGTATTATACTACTGCAAGTACTTGTGGTTGATAATATAGAACTGAGCAGCTACATCAACCCATACATATACATCAGTTTTATCCTGCTACTTCCCATAACCATAAAATCATGGCATGTACTTTTTTTAGCATTTATTTGTGGTGCTGTTGTTGATGCATTGAGCAGTACACCGGGTTTACATATTTCAGCTAGTGTGTTGCTTGCTTTTGTAAGAATTCATTACTTACGTTTTGCTACAACCAAAGAAGATATTGAAAGTAGAATTAGTCCATCCATGAGTAAAAAAGGCATTGTATGGTTTGTGTTCTACTGTTTTAATATGACATTGGTGCATCATACCTTCTTATTCTTTCTAGAGATTTATGGATTTTATGAATTTTTTAGCACACTATTGCGAATTATACTAAGTACGTTGGTAACTGTGTTGATGATAGTTGTAGGACAATTGTTATTTTATAACACCAAAACAAGTAATGGATAGCACCTCTAAGCAAAAGGTTTTACTAGTTATATTTTTTTCAATTGCACTCATTTATATCTCGCGTTTAGCAATGATGCAGTTGTTTGACGATAGCTACTTGCGCTCGGCACAAGAAAATGTGTTGCAAGAGCAAACCATATATCCTGCTCGTGGTCTGGTATACGATAGAAAAGGTGAGTTGCTAGTTTACAATGATGCTATTTACGATTTAATTGTAATTCCCGAACAAGTAAAAGGCCTCGACACAAATGTATTTTGTCGTGTATTAGGCATCGAAAGAATTGATTTTGTTCAAAGGTTCGAAAAGATAAAACGTGGCGTAGGTTACGCACCATACCGCCCTTCAGTTTTCGAAAAACAATTAACCATTCCGATCTATGCTGCATTTCAAGAAAAACTGTTTGATTTCCCTGGTTTTTATGTAGAAGTAAGAACAGATAGAAAATATCAGCATAGCAATGCCGCTCATATTATGGGTTATATTGGGGAGGTAACCGATCGTGATATTGAAAAAAGTGAAGGCTACTACCGTATGGGAGATTTTAAAGGTATTAGCGGTGTTGAGCGAAGTTATGAAGAAGTTTTACGTGGACGTAAAGGTGTTCGTTATGTTTTGGTAGATAGTAAAAGTCGAACACAAGGAAGATATAAGGATGGTATGTTTGATACACCTGCTGTTGCTGGTCAAAATATCACCCTAAGTATCGACCAGAAATTACAGGAGTTGGGTGAGCAATTATTAAACAATAAAATTGGAAGTGTTGTTGCCATTGAACCATCAACTGGAGAGATATTGGCGTTGATAAGTATGCCAACTTATGATCCTAATTTATTTGTTGGTAGGCAACGTGGTAATAATTATATGAAATTATTGCGTGATCCATCTAAACCATTATTTAATCGTCCACTTGCAGCACCTTATCCTCCCGGTTCAATTTTTAAAGTATTGATGAGTTTGGTTGGACAGCAAGAGGGCGTGCTTACACCCAATACCATGTATGGATGCTACGGAGGTTATCATCTTGGTGGATTAACTGTTGGTTGTCACCCACATTCATCGCCACTAAATTTACAAGGTGCTGTAGCCGTTTCTTGCAATGCATATTTCTGTAATGTATACCGCAGTGTAATTGACAATCCGAAGTACCCTAACTCAGAAAGTGCGTATAAAAAATGGCATGATCATATCAGTAGTTTTGGTGTTGGACATAAGTTAGGTGTTGATTTATATGGAGAAGGTGAAGGCTTTTTACCGCCATCAACATACTATGATAAAGTATACGGCAGATTCCACTGGAAATCATCAACTACAATATCATTGGCTATTGGTCAGGGCGAATTAGGTATTACACCACTACAAATGGCCAATGCTACAGCTGTTGTTGCTAACCGTGGTTATTACATTACACCTCATGTGGTTAAAAGAATTGATGGTAAATTTAATCCTAATCCTGAATACAACAAGAAACATTGGACCAGCGTTGATACCCAGTATTATGGAGTTGTAATTAATGGAATGCAGGATGTAATTGAACGTGGAACGGGAAGAGTGGCAATGATTCCAGGTATTGAAATTTGTGGTAAAACCGGTACTGCTCAAAATCCACATGGCAAAGATCACTCTGTATTTTTTGCTTTTGCACCCAAAGATAATCCTAAAATAGCAATTGCTGTTTTTGTAGAAAATGCAGGTTTTGGCGCAACTTGGGCTGCACCAATTGCCAGTTTAATGATAGAACAATATTTAACAGGTAAACACGATACGCGTAAATATATATTAGAGCGCATGCTCAAAGGAAATTTAGTACATAAAAATGATACCGCAACAGCAGCAACCCAAACCGGCAAGCATTGATTGGCTAATACTTGTACTTTACTTTGTATTTGTACTGGGTGGATTACTTTGTATCTATGCCTCGGTGTATAAAGAAGATCATCCGATGATTTATGATACCACTATGAATTATGGCAAGCAATTGATATGGATTGGCCTATCATTATTTATTGGCATGTTAATATTGTTTGTTGATGAAAAGTTTTTTTACGCATTTGCATATCCTATTTATGGCATTACCCTGTTTTTACTTGTAGCGGTATTATTAGCAGGTACAACTGTAAAAGGGTCTAGTTCGTGGATTGAAATAGGAGGGTTTAGAATGCAACCTGCCGAGTTTGCAAAATTTGGTGCAGCGTTAGCATTGGCAAAATACCTAAGTGGATTTAACATCAAGTTTAAAGAGCGAAAAACACAAATCATCGCGTTTACAATTAGTTTCTTACCCTTATTTATTATTTTGTTTCAAAACGAAACAGGTAGTGCATTGGTTTTCGGTTCATTTATTTTTGTGTTGTATCGTGAAGGTTTGCCAGGATGGATTTTGTTTTTAGGTTTTGCAGTAATCGTATTAAGTGTATTGGCGCTGCTTGTTCCTGCATTGTATTTGTGCATAGCCATAGGCGTTTTAGCTGCGTTATTTACTTTGGTCATTAGAAGAAACCGTCAGAATGTATTAACCGTTATAGGCGTGGCGGCTATTATGATGATTTATGTGAACAGTGTAGACTATGTTTTCGAGCATGTTTTACAAGCGCATCAAAAATCCCGTATCAATGTATTATTGGGTAAAGAGGTTGATTTAAAAGGCGCAGGTTATAATGTAATGCAAAGTAAAATTGCAATTGGAAGTGGGGGATTCTTTGGTAAAGGATTTTTAGAAGGTACACAAAACAAATTCAGGTTTGTGCCCGAGCAAAGTACAGACTTTATCTTCTGTACCATAGGTGAAGAGTATGGATTTTTAGGATCCTTCTTCTTCATTATGATGTACATGCTTTTACTTTGGCGTATTCTATTTTTAGCCGAAAGGCAGCGTTATAAATTTAATCGTATTTATGGTTACAGTGTAGCTTCTATTCTGTTTTTCCATTTTTTAATCAATATCGGTATGACACTCGGGTTAATGCCAGTTATCGGTATCCCGCTTCCTTTCATCAGTTATGGCGGTTCGTCCTTACTAAGTTTTACCATATTACTTTTTATATTCATCAGGCTTGATGCAAACAAAGTAAATGAGCTAAGAGGCGCGTTTGATTAGAATTCTCTATACGTAGAAAAGTAGATGAGTATAAATCCTTTTTTAAACTATTGAACAGGAAACACAATTTCCGTTAACCATTTTGTGGTATCTTTTTCCAAAATAGGATCCGATAAGTACAACTCTCTTGGCGGGCCTGATGGATGTTTACCTTTATCTAAAATAAATGAACTCATGTTTTCGAATACAGGTTGCGTATGATTATACGAACCATAATAACTAACCACATATGCGTCACAACATTTTAGTTGGCCAAATTTTATGTCTTTTTCGGTTGCTAATACATCTCCTGAAAAAGGCATGCCTACAACAAAATTGGTTGGACTGTACCAGATCGTAAATGGTGGTCCAGATACTACAATCTGGTTATTTTTAGTAAATACATCAAGCTTCATTAAGCTAGCGCCAATATTTAGACCAATTTCATTTTCGTTTACATTCTTATTAGTGATATAAATATAGTTCTGTGTAGGTATTGTTATGAAGTTCACATCAAATCCTGCAATTTTTTCTTGAACAGGTTTTTCTTCACATATCTTTTTGATACTAGCAAGGCCTTTATCATAATCTTTACCAATCAAATCGTCCATCAATAAACCAAACCATCTTCCGATTATGTTATTACCCATGTCGCTATCCATGGTCCAGATTATTTTTGTTGTATTATTTTCTTTTGTAAAAAAGTAGGATGCACTCGATGGATCCCAACCTTCAACCTCTAGTTTAGTAACAATAAGTTCGTTGGTTTTAATTTCTGTTATTGTAAGTTTTCCGTTGCCTAAATCAGTGTTATTGCTTTTCCATAATATACATGCACCAACACCTGTTTTTAATTCGCTGTTGGTGTAAGCTGCGTTGGTGTCTATTTCGTACCAAGGACTCCAGTCGTTAAACTTAGTTAAGTCGTTAATTAAATTATAAGGAACATCAGGTGCACTATTTACCATAATGCTTCTTTCTATATGAACCTTACTAGGTAAAAACAATCCAACAATAATTAGGAGTATTCCTAAAATTAAAATACTTATACCAATTAACTTTAATATTTTCATGCAGGTTAAAAATTTATTGGATGCAAAATAATGTGTTTTTATCGTTTAATTTATAATGAACTATCTTTGTATCATGTTAAGTTCAAAATACAGATTTTATATCTTGTTAACGTGTTTTTCAATTCTTTGTGGATTTTTTATACATGCTACTTTAACCGAAGAAGATAAACAGCAGCGTGAGTTTGAAACGTATTACAAAATTTATTCGTTAGCTGCTCCAAATAAATTGGTCTTTGCCGGAGAGGCTGTTCCTTTAAAAGATTTTGATGTTCAAGAAAGGTATGATCGCGAAATATTAACCAACGTGTATTGGCAATCTCAAACCTTACTGATGATTAAACGTGCATATAAATTTTTTCCCATTATCGAACCTATCTTAGCCCAAAATGATATTCCTGATGATATGAAATATTTGGTTTTAGCAGAAAGCGGGTTACAAAATGTGGTATCTCCCGCTGGTGCTTCGGGGTATTGGCAAATATTAGAAGGCACTGCAAAAAATTATGGTTTAGAGATTAGTGCTGATGTGGATGAGCGTTACCACATTGAAAAATCTACAGCAGCAGCTTGTCGTTATTTTAATGAAGCCTACAAAGTATTTAACAGTTGGTCGTTAGTGGCTGCATCATATAACATGGGTATTGATGGTGTGCGCAAACAATTGCAACAACAAGGTGTATCTAACTATTATGATTTACTTTTAAATACAGAAACTTCTCGCTATGTATTTAGAACATTAGCAATAAAAGAAATTATGGAACGCCCAAGTAACTACGGATTTAATGTAATAAACACACATAAGTACCAACAAATACCAACAGTAAAAGTAAAGGTTACACGTAGTATTGCTGATTTGACTAAATACAGCCTAGATAATGGATGTAACTATAAATTATTAAAGTTGCTAAACCCTTGGCTCAAAAGTAAAACTTTAACGGTAGCAATAGGTAAAATCTATTTTATAGAGTTGCCAAAATACAAGATTATAGCGACTGATTTAGCAGGTAAACTCATAAACGATACTATTGAGTTGAATAATACACACATACCTGCTAATACAGATTAGTTAGGCTTATAGTTGGTATAAACTGTGCTCTTTAATATATTTTTCTACCTTTTCGGGAACTAAGTATTTAACAGACTTTTCTGCTTGCAGCATTTCTCTAATATAGGTTGAAGAAATATTTAATAAGGGCACTTCAAAAATTTTAATTTTAGGATGATTGGCCAATAATGGATTTTCATAAAACCCTGCTCTGCGGTATACATAAATTTCGTGGTTAGCTATAATTTTTTCATAATCTTTCCATAAATGAAAAGACTGTAAATTATCACCTCCTATTATAGGAATAAATGTATCGTTTGGATTTGTTTTTTGCAGTTCGGCTAAGGTATTAACCGTATACGATGGCCGTGGTAAATTAAATTCAAAATCGCTAGCATTAAAACGTCCATCACCATTAATAGCAAGTTTTAACATTTCAAGTCTAGTTCGCTCGTCTAGCAAAGTATCGTTGGCTTTAAACGGATTTTGAGGAGAAACAATAAACCAGATTTTATCTAAGTCTGTAAACTGTACAAAGTAATTGGCAATAAGTAAATGACCTGTATGTACGGGATTAAACGAACCAAAAAACAAACCAATTTTCATAAAAAACTATTTGGTTAAAAATTCGGTGATTAAGTTCTCAGCAACAACCAAAGCTTCGTCAAGATCTTCGTTTAACAAGACGTATTCAAATTTGTCTTCGTATTGCAGTTCTTGTACCGCCTTATTTACTCGTATCCTTAATGTTTCTTCTGTTTCTGTGGACCGGTAACGTAATCGTTGTTCCAAAGCCTCCACACCAGGTGGTTTTACAAATACAGCAAGTGCTTTATCTCCAAAATGCTTTTTAATATTTAAGCCCCCTTCTACATCTACATCAAAAATAACTGCTTTACCTAATTCCCAAATTCTATCAACTTCAGATTTTAATGTGCCGTAAAAATTACCCCCATAAACCTCTTCGTATTCTAAAAACGCTTCGCTAGCAATAAGGTTTTTAAACGCTACGTGAGTTAGAAAATAATAATCTTTTCCATTTTCTTCGTTTGCACGTTTTTTACGTGTACAAGCACTTACGGAAAATGCAATTCTCGAATCAATAGATAGCAGGTGTTTAACAATTGTCGTTTTACCCGAACCAGAGGGCGCACAAAATATCACTACCTTATTTAGTTTAGGATCAAATGTTAGATTTGGATTTTCGCTATGCATCCTTTATCGCTAAACTATATTGTTAATTTGCTCTTTAATTTTTTCCAACTCGTCTTTCATTTCAACTACACGTTGTTGTATTTTGAAATGATTAGCCTTACTGCCTATGGTATTAATTTCTCTTCCCATTTCTTGAGCGATAAACCCTAATTTTTTTCCGGCTGATTTGGTCTTCATGGTTTCTAGAAAGTAGGTACAATGTTGAATTAGTCTGGTTTTTTCTTCACTAATATCTAATTTCTCAATGTAATAAATCAACTCTTGTTCAAGCCTATTTTTGTCTAAGTTATCTACTTTAAGTTGACTTAATTCTGCATCAATTCTGCCCCTTATAGTTTGCATACGCTCTGGCTCTAAAGTTTCAATTTCTTTAACCAAATGCATAATGGCTTGTGTCATTCTTATTAATTCATTGGCTAACATTTCTCCCTCTTTTTGTCTGAATTTTTCAAACTCGGTAAATGCTAAATTAACCACATGTAACAATGTTTTAACATCATCCTCATTGTTTTCATCCTCTATGGGTTGAAACAAATTAGGCATTTGTAATAGGGTAGAGGCCAACATTTGTGGATTCAAACCAGATGCGTTACAAACTTGTGTAAGTTCTTTAATATAATATGCCGCTACGTCCTTGTTAACAGGCATAACTTTATCCTCAGCACGCTTAAATTGCACATTAATATTTACTTGGCAACTTCCTCGTTCAATCAGTTTAGTTAGTTCTTTACGAACTTCATGGTCTTTGCTTTGCCACACTTTGGGCATACGAAGGTTTATCTCTAAAAATTTATTATTTAACGATTTAAATTCGGCTTTAATGGCGAAACGGTCAGTGTCTACCTCAGCCTGACCATAACCGGTCATTGATCTTAGCATAGTGTTAACTTTGGACAAAAGTAAGCTAAACACTTCAAATGACAAACAATGAAGCTTGTTCATTTGTGTTTTATGAAATGGGTGATTTTAATTTTAGGAAGCTAATTATGAATGGATGTATTGATTGCAAAAAAAGAGCTACAAATAATTTGTAGCTCTTTAGTTTTTTAGGTAAATGTTATAAATTAAACCAAGTTAATTTTAATACGCTTACCAATTTCTTCTATATCTGATTTAAACTTCTTATCTGTTTCAATTAAGTCGTTAACAGTTTGGCAAGCATGGATAACAGTAGAGTGATCGCGGCCCCCAAAATGCATGCCTATTGTTTTTAATGAAGCCTTTGTTAAATCTTTTGCATAATACATAGAGATTTGACGTGCTTGTACAATTTCGCGTTTACGGGTTTTTGATTTTACTAAATCGACCGGAATGGTAAAGTAATCACAAACCAATTTCTGAATAAATTCTATTGAAATTTCGCGAGATGAATTTTTAACGAAATTTTTCAATATCTGTTTAGCCAATTCAAGTGTAACTTCTTTACGATTTAACGAAGCTTGTGCTAAAAGAGAAACCAATGCGCCACGTAACTCACGGATGTTATTGTTAATATTATGAGCAACATACTCCACCACATCACGACTTAGAGTAATACCATCATTATACATCATGGTTTCTAATATACTCAAGCGTGTTTCAAAATCTGGTTGTTGTAAATCGCATGATAAACCCCACTTGAAGCGAGACAGCAAACGTTCGTCCATACCTTTTAAATCTTTAGGTGCACGATCGCTGGTTAATATTATTTGTTTACCTTGTTGGTGCAAGTGGTTAAATATTGTGAAGAATATTTCTTGCGTTTTTTGTTTGTTTTCCAAAAACTGCACATCATCCACTATTAATACATCAACGTTTTGGTAAAAGTTTAAAAAGTCTTGACTGCTATTATTACGAACCGACTCAACATATTGGTTAGTAAACTTCTCCACTGGTACATACAAAACAATTTTGATCTTGCTGTTTTGTTTAATCATATTACCTATGGCTTGCACCAAATGCGTTTTGCCTAACCCTGTTTCGCTAAATATCATTAACGGGTTGAAAGATGTACCACCGGGCTTATTAGCAACTGCAAAACCTGCCGAACGTGCCAAACGGTTGCAGTCTCCTTCGATAAAGGTATCGAAGTTTAATGATGGATTTAGGTTACTATCTATATTAACCTTTTTTAAACCAGGGATAATAAACGGGTTTTTGATATTACTGCTTAGGTTAAGCGGCATACCAATATTTTGCGTATCTGATTTATGATTATTACTGCCAGGTAAATTAACCACGTATGGATTTGCATTATTGCTGCTGTTTTCAATAATAATATTGTATTCTAATCTAGAGCCTGGACCAAGTTCTTGTTTCAGGGTTTTCTTTAGTAAAGTTACATAGTGTTCTTCTAACCATTCGTAAAAAAACTGACTCGGAACTTGTATTGTTAATATCTTATTATCTAGCTTAACAGATTTAATAGGGTCAAACCAAGTTTTAAAACTTTGGGGTGATACATTGTCTTGAATCAATTTCAAACAGTTATTCCAAACGCTATCGGCAGTTTTATCAGTCATAATTAATACTCTTTTCGTTTGTGAAATTGGAGTATTTATTGTTAATAAAAAAATTTTTTTTACGAGATGTTTTGTTTGGAAAACTCAATAAGCTTGTAAGTGATTGTGTTTGTTGTTTTTTTGTGATTACACGGAAAAAAAAATGCGACATTTTGAATGAAAAATTTTGTTTATAACCCCTCTTTTGTGTTCAAAACTTACATTTGTCTATACAATTATCAACGTACTTATGATTCTTTGTAGTTAATGTACATGTTTGCGCCTATGCTTGTATTTACTATACTTTTAGCGCTATCAAAGTAAAAATCTATTTTGCCTAGTTGCAATCCAGCCCATCCTACTTGGTTGATAACTACCTCTTTATTCAATTGATTTTTTACAATAATTGGTTTTGGCAAGAAGGTGTGTGTGTGTCCGCCAACTATAATATCAATATAGGTTGATTTTTCAGCCAATTTTTTATCGCTTAACTTATCGTTTTGGTACTCAAAACCTAAGTGAGATAGACAAATAATCAAATCACATCCTTTTTGTGTTTTGAGCTCTTGCGCAAGTTTATCTGCAATATCAACAGGGTTATGGTAAACAATATCGCCATATAACTCCTTAGGCACTAATCCTTCAAGTTCAATGCCCACTCCTAAAACTCCTATTTTAACGCCTCCTTTTTTAAATATGCGATAAGGCTTCACTTTGTCTGCCAGCAATGTTTTACTAAAATCGTAGTTGCAATTTAATAGTTCAAATTGGGCATGTTGTAATTGATTAATAATGCCTTCAATTCCATTATCAAAGTCGTGGTTACCCAATGTAGCGGCATCATAGCCCATTTCGCTCATCAACTTATATTCCAATTCTCCTTCAAAAAAGTTAAAATACGGTGTGCCCTGAAAAATATCCCCAGCATCTAATAATATTACATGCTCTTCTTCCGCTCTAATTTTTTTAATTAATGCAGCACGAGTTGAAGCTCCGCCCATTCCTGAATATTTTCCGCCATCTTTAGGGAATGCGTCAATACGGCTATGCCAATCGTTGGTATGTAAAAGTGTAACCTTAATTAAATCAGGTTTTGCTATCGCGCTTAAAGGAAATTCGCTAAGCATGGCAAGTGCACCTAATTTAGCACCAGTTTTTATAAAGCCTCTTCTATTAATTTTGTTTGATGCGTCCATTGTTATCGGCTTTAATGGTTTGTTTATTTTTTACATAATCTATAATTGCATCCCTTAACTTATAGTTATTATTGGTGCGTTTGCCTTTGGCAAACATGGTTGCGCCATCTCCACCATTTGCTACATAATCTGTTGTAGCCACAAAATAGGTCTTAGATTCGTTAAAGGGCTCTCCTTTTATTTTAACGTTGTTGGCTTCACCACTTGCTATCGTCAATGCTATTCCGCTAACAGGTGCGCCCTTCCATTTTGCTATCCAAGAAAATAATTCTTTGCAGGCATTGCCATCCAGTTCAACCAGTTCAACCATGTTATCAAATGGCATCAACTCATAAATGGCACCAATTGTAATTGGGCCTTTTTGAATGGCGGGTTTGCGCACACCGCCAGCGTTTAATACACAAAAATCTGCTGTTGCATTATTGTTTTGTGCATACAATAAACAAGCATCGGCTACAAAGTTGCCTAGTGTGCCATCAGGGAGTTCTTTTGTTAACGTTTGTTCAGCTTCCCCAATTACCTCGTTCATTTGTGCATCCAATTTTTGTTTGTAGGGTGCTATCATATTGGTAATGGTGCTATCATACAATTGTAAGCTATCAGCAATAACCCGTACGCTGTTATCCGTGTATTTGGCAAGTTGATAATTGCCGCTGCATGCGCCAATTAAAAATATACCTATGGCAAACAATATTTTTTTCATATAAAATTATTACGCCCTGTATTCACCAAACGTTTTACGGAATACATCTGCTACTTCACCTAATGTTGCATATGCTTCAACCGACTCAATAATAGTAGGCATTAAATTGCTGCCATCGTTCGCGTTTTGCTCTAACTTTGCTAACAATTGTTGAACATTCTTTTCGTTACGTTCGGCTTTAACCT
>CANLLM010000006.1 GCA_947491825.1 Bacteroidota bacterium | reverse complement strand
CATCATCACCAAATACTGAAAAGTAGGTATTTAAGTTAAGGTCTAAGTGCTGAAGTGTGTAGCGGCTGTCATTTTGTTTTTCTTTGAATCCTGATACAGAATAAGTGGGTTCAATGGCAAAAGTGATAAGATTACTTACTTTTTTCGATCCGAAAATACCAATGTTATAAAATCCACTTCCGTTATATTTTCCATATTGTGTACCAATTGTACTCATGTTTAATGAACCTCTTACACCATATTCGAAATTTGATTGCGCATCAACATTTATGGTTAAAAAAGCTAATATAAATAAGTATTGTATTGTAATTCGATTAAATCCCATGTGCTTAGTTTGTAATAAAGTCAATATTTCGTTTTAAACCGTTGTATTTGGTTCTATTCACAGGAGATTTTTTAAAAACTGTTTTAAAAACATCTTCCGTAATCTCCATCCAATCTTGCTTGGTAAAGTTTAAAAGTTCTTTACTTGGTGTAAATGCTGGTTCTGTATTTGGTTTCGCAAATCGGTTCCAAGGGCAAACATCTTGGCAAACATCGCATCCAAACATCCAATTATCTAATTTGCCTCTTGCTTCCATTGGTAAGGCATCTTTTAGTTCTATGGTGAAATAAGATATGCATTTACTTCCATCAACAACAGTTGGGCTCACAATTGCTTGTGTCGGACAGGCATCAATACATGCAGTACAAGTACCGCAATGGTTTGTAGCTATTAGGTTGTCAGGTATGAGTTCTATATCTAAAATCAACTCACATAAAAAATAATACGAGCCACTTCCTTTATTAATCAAATTTCCATTTTTACCAATCCAACCTAATCCGCTTTTTACTGCCCAAGCACGTTCTAATATCGGGGCAGAATCCACAAAAGCGCGCCCATTAATTTCTCCAATATTTTCTGAGATCCAATTTAGTAGTTCATGGAGTTTTCTTTTTACCACGTCATGGTAGTCATTACCATACGCGTATTTACTAATCTTTGGGGCAGTATCATCAGTTTGTTTCAGGGGTGAGTAATAGTTAAACAATAACGACACCACTGATTTTGCTCCATCAACCAATAACCTTGGGTCTAATCTTTTATCGAAATGATTTTGCATATATGCCATTTGGCCATGCATGTTTTTAGATAACCAATGATCAAGTTTAGGAGCTTCTGTTTCTAAAAATCCGGCTTTACTAAATCCCACATCAAAAAAGCCAATTTCTTTGGCTTTCATTTTTATGAGTTGGGTATTGCGTAAGGCATTATTCATTTAAGGCAAATATACATATTGATAAGGCTTTTTGCATTAACATAATGACTAGGAATAGCAACTTAATAATCAAACTTCAATAGATTTGATTCAATCTGAAAACTTATACTATTTTCGCTGCTCAATCATATTTGTTACATGAAAAAATCATTGTTATTGTTTTCTCTCTTTGCAGTTGGTTCAGTGCTTACCTCACACACCACACAAAAGCAGGAAGAGGGTATGTTTCCATTATCCGAACTTAAAAATATTGATGTAAAAAAAGCGGGTTTAAAAATTACGCCACAAGAATTATATAACCCAAGTGGAACTAGTTTAATTGATGCCATTGTTAGGGTTGGTGGTTGTACGGGCTCATTTTTAAGCAATGAAGGGTTAATCGTTACTAATCATCATTGTGCTTTTAGTTATGTACAAGCCATTAGTGATGTAAAAAACGATTACATTAAGTTGGGTTTCTTGGCCCAAAACCGTCAGCAAGAAGTACCTGCCAAAGGGTTAGTATGTAAAATTACATCATCATATAAAGATGTATCTGTTGATGTATTGAGTGGTACACAGGATTTAGATGCAGTAAGCCGATTAAAGAAGATTGCAGATAATATTAAAGTTGTTACGTTAAAAGAGAACGAATCCAACCCAGGTTTGCAATGCGAAATATCTGAGATGTTTACAGGTAAAACATATGTGCTTTTTCGTTACAAATTACTTAAAGATGTAAGACTGGTTTATGTGCCACCAGTTAGCATAGGTGCTTATGGTGGTGAGCTAGACAATTGGGTTTGGCCACGCCACAGTGGAGACTTTGCGTTTTTACGAGCATATGTTGCACCTGACGGAAGTGCAGCTGAATACAATGATAAAAACGTGCCTTATAAGCCAGTAAAGTATCTAAATGTAAATCCCAAAGGTGCGAATGAAAATGATTTTATTTTTGTATTGGGTTACCCGGGGCGCACATACCGTCATCAGCCTGCAGGTTTTTATGAGTACCATGAAAATTACTTTTTAGGATACATTAGTAATTTGTTTGATTGGCAAATAAACCAGATGGAACAACTTGGAAAAAAAGATTATGCACTTAGTATTAAATATGCAGCACGTATTAAAAGTTTGGCTAATACGGCTAAAAATTTCAAGGGTAAATTACAAGGATTTAAACGGGCTGATTTAAGTGCTAAAAAGCGTGAGGAAGAAAAGCAATTGCAACAATATATAGATGCCAATAATTCACTTAAATCTAAATATGGAAATCTTATTCCTCGAGTTAATGAGCTTTACAGTGATTTAATGAAATACGCTAATCGCAATATGTGGCTTGATCAAATTTACAGTGTTTCACCATTGGTGCAAGCCTCTGCAACATTGTCCAATTACAAACTAATATATCAAAGGTTACCGAATGAAACGGCTAAAAAAGAATTTCTCACCTCTCAAAGAGCAAATATTAAAAAGGATTTGAGTAAATCCCTTGGACGATATGATGTCAACTTGGATAAACTCGCCATGGTAAAAATGTTCAGTGATGCCGTTTCCTTTAATTCCAATAATATGTTGCCTTCAGTAAACAAACTTATAAATGGTCGCACTTCTTTGAGTGAAATTGAAAGTTTAGTTGAGGGTCTATATAGCAAATCTAAACTCAACAACAATAAAGAAGTTAATGATTGGATGGAGAATGATTTGGCCTCTTTGTTATCGTATAATGATGAGTTGATAAATTTTGCTGGTGAGTTAAATGAAGAAGTGATGAAGTTTGACATCGAAGATCAGAAACGTGATGGAGAACTTAGTCAACTAATGGCTAGTTTGGTTGAAGTGAAACAACAATGGAAGCAACGTTCGTTTATTCCTGATGCCAATTCTACACTGCGTTTTACTTATGGTTATGTGAAAGGTTACTCGCCTAATGATGGCTTATATGCAAAGCCTTATACTACTTTAAAGGGAGTTATTGAAAAAAGTGATACAGCAGAATACCAGTTACTAGATGCGATAAGAGAATTATATGCTGCAGGCGATTTGGGTGACTTACCTGTTAATATTTTATACAACTTAGATACAACAGGTGGTAACAGTGGCAGCCCGGTTATGAATGCAAAAGGACAATTAATTGCCATCAATTTCGATCGGGCATTTACGGCAACCATCAACGATTATGCTTGGAATGAAACCTACAGCCGAAGTGTTGGTGTGGATATACGTTATGTATTATGGGTGTTACAAAAAGTAGCTAAAGCAAATCATGTTATTAATGAAATGACAATGGCCAAATAGCCCCTATTATAAACCACAAAAAAGGCATCGTGTTTCATTACATGAAGCCTTTTTAATTTCATATATACTTTAATGCTTTTCTAAAATGCTATGCCTATGGTAATACCTGCTCTTATTCCGTATCCTTTTATATACCTATTTGGTATGCTTGGTGCTAAATAGTCAGTGAATTCTTCATAAAAATAGGAAATTGGCTGTTGAATTGTGATGGCCTTATCTATTTTTTCCTGCACCAAAACCTGGTATACAGGGCCTGCAAATAAATCAACTAAAACCGTGTTTTTAATGATAAACTGTTTACCCACATTAAAGCCAATTCCTGCACTTTTAAATGATGAGTTTTCCTTTAATAAAGTAGAGTAGTCGGTATAATCGAATGTTTTTTTATAATCCATATACCTTAAAAACGGACCAACATAAAAACCATTTAACCCATACCCACTAAAGTTTATGCGGTACTCAGGGGTAATGCTAAATCCTGTTACACGCAAATCATCAACATTGCCGAATTTCACAAAGTCATTGAAATCCATATATGATGCGGTAAGTTGAATTGAACGGAATGGCGTTAATAAGCATTGATATGAAACGCTCAGGTTGCTATAAATAGGACTAAGCAGGTTTATTTTGGCCCCATTCTTTTTTATGGGCGGAAACTTAGGCTTAGCATGTACAACAACAACTACTAAAATAATTGATGCAAGAAATAGGGTTAGTTTTTTCATCCTTAAAGTATGCATTAGAATAATATACCTAAAGTAATTCCTCCTCGCAAACCATAACCACTTATATACCTATCAGGTATATTGTTGGCTAATTCGTTTATTTTTCTTGATTCCAATCGTGCACCTGTTGTAGCGTTTCGTGTAATTTTATCTTGATAAACCAGAGCTTGAAATACTGGCCCACCGAAAAAATCGAATGTAACTCTATTTTGTATGGCAAACTGGTATCCCACAACAAAGCCAACTCCAACGCTTCCAAAATTGAACTTTTCTTTCACGTCTAAAATTTCAATTGGCATTTGGGAAGAAGTACTTATACTGTTTTGATATCCTGCAATACGCTCATAAAACATGGCGCGGCCAAATCCACCCACATAACCACCTTGAAAACCTTCACCAGTGAAATGCAACCGATACTCACTAGTAATTGCAACCCCTACGACAGTGGTATAATTATTATTCACATAAGAATTATTGGAGCTTTCATTAAAATCATTGAAATCCATGTATGATGCACCTATTACAACTGAGTTGCCATTGGTTTTTAATTTTTGGTAACTTATATTAAGGGTATTGTAAATTGCGCTTAACAAATTTGTTCTAATTGCATAAGTACGTTTTACTTCTGAGCTATTTTGGGCAAACCCCGATAAGCTTGTTCCTAATAACAATACGATTATAAAGTGTTTCATATTCTTTTATTAAAATAATAGACCAACGCTAATACCTCCGCGTATCCAATAACCACTTAGAATAGGTTTAAAATCTTTAGCATTATAGGTGCTTCCTGGTGATGTTAAATTACTGAAATTATAAGATGGGCCCATGTTCATGTCAAAAGCTATACGCTTCAAAAACACCCACTGGTAGCCCATTAACAACCCAATTCCGGGAACGGAGAGTTCATCTACTTTGGTTTGAATATCTTTTAGGTATTGGTAACGTCCGTAAGGTTGAAGGTAATATCCCCTAATTGGTGTTTCTCCTAAATAGAATCTGTATTCGAGCGCTGCAGAAAAGCCTCTTACTGGTATTGAAGTATTACCAAATTGCCCTGTAAAATAGCTAGCTGTTGTAATGAAAGAGGCATCATTGTTTAGGCTTTTCTCGTAACTTAACGTTACCGTTCCTGCTATAGGGCTCAATAAATTGAACTTAATTATGCTGGTATGATCCTCTTCATAATTTTGGTGGGGCCCCACTTGAGCGGATACAAGTTGAGAAAGTATGCTGAAAAATACCCAAATAAAATATTTTTTCATATGTAATTTGATAGCACAATTTATTCTAATTAATATTTTTATCCAAATTATTTTATCCCAAGAGCGATTTCAAATAAAATAAAAAAGTCGGCTGATTCAGCCGACTTTTTTATTTGAGGTATATCATACTAAAAATGCTATGCAGCTTTTATGCTCTTAAATTTTAGACTTTCCAGTTTTTCCTTGGCCAGTTCTGATGAAATGGTTAATTCTTTTTCTTTGTTAGTAGGTGCATCATACATGTAATCTGTCATGATGTTTTCGCAAATGCTGCGTAAGCCGCGGGCACCAAGTTTTAGTTCAAATGCGGTATCTACAATCAGGTTAATAATATCTTCACTTATGGTCAGTTTAATACCTTCCAACTCAAACATTTTAATGTATTGTTTTATCAATGCATTTTTAGGTTCAACCAAAATACGATGAAGTGTATCGCGGTCTAAAGGATTTAAATGGCATAAAACGGGTAAACGGCCAATAATTTCCGGTATTAAACCAAAGTTACGCAAGTCGGCAGGTGATATATATTGCAAATAATTAGTTTCATCAGCTTTAATACCTACTTGGTTTTTAAAACCTATAACCTGAGTTTGCATTCTTCTTGCAATTTGTTTATCAATACCCTCAAATGCACCACCACAAATAAAAAGTATATTTTCCGTATTAATGGCTATCATTTTTTGGTCAGGATGTTTACGCCCGCCTTGTGGAGGTACATTAGCCGTTGTACCTTCTAATATTTTTAATAAAGCCTGTTGAACACCTTCACCACTCACATCGCGTGTAATACTAGGGTTGTCACTTTTACGGCTAATTTTATCAATTTCATCAATGTATACAATGCCACGCTCCGCAGCAGTTACATCATAGTTTGCGGCTTGTAACAAACGTGTTAATACGCTTTCTACATCTTCTCCAACATAACCCGCCTCTGTTAAAACGGTAGCATCGGCAATACAAAATGGGACATTTAATAATTTTGCTAGTGTCTTAGCTAACAATGTTTTTCCTGTACCTGTTTCACCAACTAATAAAATATTAGATTTTTCTAACTCTACATCATTGGTTTTGTTTTTATGCATTAAGCGTTTAAAGTGATTGTAAACAGCAACACTTAATACTTTTTTAGCTTCGTCCTGTCCAATTACATATTGATCGAGGTGTTTTTTTATTTCTGCTGGTTTGTATAATTTACCCGCAAAATCAAAGGTTGTATTTTTACCTGCATCAGCAGTCTGATCTTCGTTTATAATTCGGTACGCTTGGTCTATACAGTTTTCGCAAATCAATGCATCAAGTCCAGAAATTAAATATTGGGTTTGACTTTTTGGACGTCCGCAAAATGAACAAATGTCTTCTTTCTTCTTACTCATGGGCTGCAAATATCTACAAAAAAAACAAGCCAACCATTATTATTTGGTTGGCTTGTTAAAAGTAGTTTTATTAAATTATTTATGTTCTTTCTTAGTTTTATTCAATACATCGTCAATCATGCCGTAATCTTTAGCTTCTTGGGCAGTCATCCAATAATCGCGGTCGCTATCTTGCTGTACTTTGTCAAACGGTTGATTGCTATGTTCAGCAATAATATCATACAATTCTTTTTTCAGCTTCTGAATTTCGCGAGCTGTAATTTCAATATCACTGGCTTGGCCTTGTGCCCCACCTAGTGGTTGGTGAATCATGATACGAGCATGAGGTAATGCAGTACGCTTACCTTTTGCACCGGCACACTGTAATACGGCACCCATACTAGCTGCTAAGCCTGTACAAATAGTGGCTACATCAGGGTTAATCCATTGCATGGTGTCGTAAATTCCTAAACCAGCATATACACTGCCTCCAGGTGAGTTGATGTACATTTGGACATCTCTGCGCGCATCCATAGAATCTAAAAATAATAATTGTGCCTGAACGATGTTGGCAACATAATCATCAATTGGCATACCTAAAAATATAATTCTGTCAGCCATTAAACGAGAAAACACGTCAATTTCGCGGAAGTTCATTGGCCGTTCTTCAATAACCGTGCGTGTCATTCCTTCTATTGAACTTTCTAAGTATGCATCTACTGCCAAACTGCTAATACCTTTATGTTTAACAGCATATTTTCTAAATTCTTTTCCGTGGTCCATCATAAATTATTATTATTTGTTCGCAATATATAAAGTTGATTCAAAGTTTCAAGAGTTGTGCCAATTGATTTTACTGACATTAAACACTGACAGTGTCTACGAAGTTTTTTGTTGAACGGTATTGAATAGTGCCCTTATCACTAAAACTGACAGTGGTATTGCAAAAAAGACGCGAACTAGCCGCGTCTTTCATTAATAAGTATACCTTATCCTTTAAAATTAAAATCTCGGATTATTGGTGATGTTGGTCATTGTGTTCGGCAACTATTTTAAAAAATGCTTCGCTGCTAACTTCTTTTTCTTCAATTTTCACCTTGCTTTTAATGACATCGCGTACTTTTTGCGATACTGCTAAATTAATCATACGGCTGCGGTAATCTTCTTTTTTCATGCTAGGTTCAATAATACCCTCAAGCATTTCATCACTTATTCCTGCGGTTCCATATGCACCAAACATACTGCGGGTGTAATTTAAAGCAGCTTCTTTAATGTCGGCTTCTTCTACTTTTACACCTGCTTCGCCCAATACTTTCTCTTCGAATATATGATTACGTAAGTAGTTTGCTTCGTTGCTATAATTCTCGTCAACGTTTTCGGTTGTAAATTTATCAGCATGGCGATCAATTAACCAACGTTTTAAAAACGCATCAGGTAATTCAATTTTTTGTTTTGCTACTAAAGTGTCTAGCATTTCATGCTCTATCAAATGATCTGCTTGGCCATTAAAGTAGTTTTCTAACTCACCTTTAATACGCAAACGCAACTCATCAACAGAGTTTACAACGCCTGCACCGTAAACCTTGTCAAATAACTCTTGGTTTAAGTCGGCCTTCTCGTTGCTCTTCATGTCTTTAACCGTTACACGGAAATTTTTATTGATGTCTGCAACAGCAAGTTTATTGATGTTTAATGCGTGTGACATTTCTGTTTGGTCGTTATCAAATAAATCGAAAACATTTACATCAAATGATTTTCCTTTGGTTGAACCTAAGAATTCATTTTTAATGGCTTCGTTTTTTATTGATTGAATAAGTATTGGGGTTGAATCTGAATAAACACCACCTTCAAAAGTATTTCCGCTTTCTTCTAATTCTGCCATTGTCGTGTACACAATGTCATTTTCGCTAGCGGTATCAACATCAATCAGATTACCCGAACGCTTTTGCAAACGATCTACTTCTTCGTCAATTTGTTTTTCGTCAATTGCTACCTTTAATTTGGTAAATACATCTTTTTCTGATATATTTAGGGTGAACTCAGGGGCTAAGCCCACATCAAATTTAAATGTGTATTCGTTGCCTTTTACTAACTCATCTACTTTGGTATCTTCGGTTAACACCGGTTGGCCAAGTATGTTTAGTTTTGTTTCCTCAATGTAGTCGAACAAACCACGACTTGCAGCACTGTTAATGGCTTCAAGTAAAACGGTGGTTCCATACATTTTTTCAATCATACCTTTTGGAGCCATACCCGGACGAAAGCCAGGGATGTTGGCGCGTTTTTGGTATTCTTTTAATTTGGTGTCAATCTCTTTGGCGTAATCAGCTCCATTAATGTTTACAGAGATTGTGCCGTTTAGGGCGTCTTTTTTATCGAAAGTAACGTTCATATTAAAATAGTATATTAAGAAAAAAAAGACTGATTTTAGGTCAGTCTTTTTCGTTTCTAGTTGTGCGCATGGAGGGACTCGAACCCCCACGCCTTTCGGCACCAGATCCTAAGTCTGGCACGGCTACCAATTACGCCACATGCGCCTAAAAAGGTCAGCAAATGTAAGGCGAAAAATGGTTTATGCAAATTTTTTTTAACCTTGCTTAATCTTTTATATTAAAAAAGTAAAAACGATTATAAAATCAAACCTGTAGTCCCATGCAAAAACGCATATCAAATGTCATTTTCCATGCTGAAGTTTAGCTTGGTGTAAAACCAATTAATGCAAATGTTTAGCTCAAACTAAGATTCGTGATGAACCAATTATTTGATGCTTCTTAAATTAGGGAATTTGTAACTGTCTTGTTTTAAATTATATCTCATCCTTTTGGTGTTGATATGTGGGGATTTGAATAAATGTAATTGACTACATTTGTAATTGATTTTAACCATAGTAGAAAGCTTATGCAGCCCATAGTTGATACAGAAAAAGAAAATAAGGAAATAGTAAAGGCTTACCGTAATGTTATCAAGGCATGTAAACGTAATTTAGAAAATAACGATAGGAAGCAAATCAGAAAAGCGTTTGAGATGGCTTTGGATTCTCACAAAACAATGCGCAGAAAGTCTGGTGAGCCTTATATTTTTCATCCTCTGGCCGTAGCGCAAATTTGTGGTGAGGAGATTGGACTTGGAGCTACATCTATCATTTGTGCCTTGTTACATGATGTGGTAGAGGATACTGAAATAACACTTGATATTATTGAGCTTAATTACGGTAAAAAAGTATCAACTATTATTGATGGATTAACCAAAATATCGGGTGTTTTTGAGCAGCAAGACAAATCAATTCAAGCTGAGAATTTTAAGAAGCTACTTCTAACATTAAGTGATGATGTCAGGGTTATATTGATAAAACTTGCTGATAGGTTACATAACATGCGTACCCTTGATTCTATGAGCTCTAAATCGCAATTAAAAATTGCAAGCGAGACACAATACGTGTATGCGCCTTTGGCTCATCGTTTAGGGTTATATTCAATTAAAACCGAGCTAGAAGATTTAGCGACCAAATACCTAGAACCCGACAAGTATAATTTCGTTAAAAATAAGTTACAAGAAACTAAATTACAACGTAATCGTTACATTAAGCAGTTTATTGAGCCATTAATTGAAGACTTGGATAAGGAAGGATTTAAATATGAAATTAAAGGACGACCTAAATCAATTCATTCCATTTTAAATAAGTTGAAGAAACAAAATATACCTTTTGAGGAAGTGTATGATTTGTTTGCCATTAGAATAATTATTGACACTGTTTTTGAAGATGAAAAATCTGATTGCTGGAAGGTTTATTCAATAGTTACCAATAACTATCGTCCAAATCCAGATAGGCTGCGCGATTGGGTAAGTTCACCTAAAGCCAATGGTTACGAAAGCTTGCACACCACTGTTATGGGGCCTAAAGGTAAGTGGGTTGAAGTACAGGTGCGCACCCGCAGAATGGATGAAATTGCAGAAAAGGGATACGCAGCCCATTGGAAATACAAGGTTAGCAATACAAAACAAGATGAAGGGCTTGAAGAATGGTTGGGGAGGGTGCGTGAGATTTTAGAGGATACAGATCAAAATGCACTTGACTTTTTGGATGACTTTAAAATGAATTTTTTTGCCGAAGAAATATTTGTGTTTACCCCCAAAGGTGAGTTACGCAAGCTTCCGGCAAATGCCACTATTTTAGATTTTGCCTTTGATGTGCATTCTCAGGTAGGTGAACGTTGCATAGGTGGAAAGGTTAATAACAAATTAGTGCCATTAAACCATGTGTTATCAAATGGTGATCAGGTGGAAATTTTGACATCAACAAAACAATCACCTAAAGAAGAGTGGATAAATTACGTAGTTACGGCAAAGGCCAAAAGTAAAATACGCGATTGGCATAAGCAGGTTAAAATGCGCGCAGCTGCTATGGGGAAAGAAATTTTAGAACGCAAGTTTGATCAAGAAAAAATAGCCTTTACGAGCGAAGTATTGCAGGATATGATAACTTATTACAAATTGCCTACCGTAACCGAATTGTATGCGCAAGTTGCCGATGAGAAAATCGATAAAACCAAAATTCATATTGCCGAAATTCTTGAATACATTAAACAACAAAAACTAGAACACTTACAAGAAGTTAAACAACAAAAGGTAGCCAAGGCTGCGCAAAAGGATTCTATAAAAGTTACGCCTAAAGATGGCGTAATAATTGGAGACGAAAGTGATCTTCCTTACAGTTTTAGTAAGTGTTGTAACCCAATTCCTGGTGACGAAATTTTTGGTTTTATTACCGTTGGCGAGGGCGTAAAAATACACCGCACCAATTGTAGTAATGCCATTAGTTTAATGAGTAATTATGGTTACCGTGTTATTAAGGCTAAATGGGCTAATCAAATATTTGAGAAATCGAAGGCGTTTAGCACACATATTAAGGTTCAAGGCATTGATAGTGTTGGTATTGTTAGTATCATTACAGATATTATAAGCAAACAATTGCAAATAAATATGCAAGCCATACAAATAGGTTCAAAGGCGGGTATGTTTGAAGGGAATATTGAATTGGAAGTATATGATACAGCCCAGTTAGAAGAGCTGATGAATAAGATTAAAGCGGCAAGTCCATTAATTAAGGTAAGTAGGGAAGATATGGTGTAATGGAGTGTTGTGGGGTTTATTGAAAAAACTTTGACAGATATATTAGTTGGTCGATTCTGTATTTATAAGACTGAATTTGGGTTAATGCCAAAATGTGTGTTATTTTGCATTATTGTTCAAGCAAGATATGCAGGCAAATCAATCGACCGAAAATATAAAAGATGAAGTAAAGAAGTTGTTTATCGCTTTTTTGGAGCAAAAACAACAGCGTAAAACTCCCGAGCGTTTTGCCATCTTAGACGAAATATACAGTAGCAAAGAGCATTTTGATGTGGAAACGTTATACGTTCACATGAAAAACCGCAACTACCGTGTAAGCCGCGCTACCGTTTACAATACCTTAGATTTATTGCTTGATGCCGGTTTGGTAACCAAACACCAATTTGGTAAAAACTTAGCCAGGTACGAAGGTGCTTATGGACATAAACAACACGATCACATGATTTGTAACCAGTGTAATAAAATTTTAGAGTTTTGCGATCCACGTATTCAACAAATTAAAAGCATGATGGGGGAGTTGTTAGATTTTACTGTAACAGAACATTCGTTGCATTTATTTGGTAACCCTAAAACTAAAGATGGTAAATGCAATACTTGCAGCAAGGTTCTAGCAGAGCAATTGTAACAAAAACGTAAAGAGCTAATTAATTAAATACTTGTATGGCTAACTTCGGTTAGTAGTACTAACCCAAAATATAATGATAGATGTAGTTTTAGGTCTCCAATGGGGCGATGAAGGAAAAGGGAAAATTGTAGATGTATTAACACCGCAGTATGATGTGGTTGCCAGATTTCAAGGTGGGCCAAATGCCGGTCACTCGCTTGAGTTTAATGGACAAAAGCATGTGTTAAACACCATCCCTTCAGGTATTTTTCATCAACATACCATTAATATTATAGGTAACGGTGTGGTAATCGACCCGATTACATTAAAAAAAGAAATAGAGAAAGTAATGGCTTCAGGAGTTGATCCTAGAAAGAACCTTTACATATCTGAAAAAGCACATTTAATTATACCAACACATCGTTTGGTTGATGCAGCAAGTGAAGCACAAAAAGGTGAACATAAAATTGGTTCTACTTTAAGAGGTATTAGCCCAACCTACCAAGATAAAATTGGTAGAAGTGGTTTGCGTATTGGAGATATTTTAGCGTCTAACTTTACAGAGAAGTACCAAACCGCGGTTGCTAACCACAAGCTGTTGTTAGATAGATTTAACCATAGTTATAATCTTGCAGAACATGAGCCTGCGTTTTTTGAAGCCGTTGAGTTTTTAAAACAGTTTAAAATTATCAGCTCTGAGTATTTTATTAATAAGTTAATTAACGAAGGCAAAAAAGTATTGGCCGAAGGTGCGCAAGGTACTTTGTTGGATATTGATTTTGGAACTTATCCGTTTGTAACTTCATCTAACACCATTACAGGTGGTGTGTGCAGTGGTTTAGGTGTTGCTCCTCAAAAAATAAATAAAGTATACGGAATATTTAAAGCGTATTGTACCCGTGTAGGTAGCGGACCTTTCCCTACTGAGTTACACGATGATATCGGAGAACAATTGCGTAAACAAGGCTTTGAGTTTGGCGCAACAACAGGCCGCCCACGCAGAACAGGTTGGTTAGATTTACCAACACTAAAATACGCCATTATGCTTAATGGAGTAACTGATTTAATTTGTACCAAAAGTGATGTATTAAGTGGGTTTGATGTAGTACCTGTTTGCGATGCTTACGATATTGAAGGCGCACGTGTAACAGAAATTCCTTACAACTTTAACGATGCGCCTATAAAGCCATTGTTTAAAGGGTTTAAAGGTTGGAGTGAAGACTTAACCGGACTACGTAAGTTTGAAGAATTACCTGCAAACTTTAAAGCCTACATGGAATATGTAGAAGAACAAGTAGGATTAAAAATGAGTGTGATATCTATTGGTCCTGATAGGGAACAAACAATAGTGAGATAAAACAAGAAAGTCGGGCTAGCCCGACTTTCTTATGATACTTTATTAAACCATTCTCCCAACCATTTTTTAGGTTTAAGGATTCTTGTTTTCTTCAAACCAAATTTACCAATGGCATGTTTTTTTAAGTGTGCTACGGCTTCATCAATAGAGTCGGTTATCAATAAATACGCTTTAATTTCGGCTTCTGACACGGTTTTGTTTTTAATCATATCTTCCGTTAACTCAATCAGGTTTTTCCAATAATCCTTACCAAATAACACCACCGGAAATTCATTGATTTTACCGGTTTGAATCAAAGTTAATGCTTCAAACATTTCATCCATGGTGCCCCAGCCGCCAGGCATAATTACAAAAGCATACGAGTATTTTACCAAAAGTGTTTTGCGTACAAAAAAGTATTTAAAGTTTACAGAAGTATGTACATATGGATTTTCTTTTTGCTCGTGTGGCAAAACAATATTACAACCAATTGATTGTCCTCCGGCCTCAAAAGCACCTCGGTTTGCGGCTTCCATAATACCCGGTCCGCCACCGGTAATGATGGTAAAGCCTAATTTGCTTATGGCTGCACTTAACTTAACAGTGGTTTCATAATAAGGATGGTCTTCTTTAAATCGCGCGCTACCAAAAACGGTAACACAAGGTCCTACAAAGTGTAGTTTCTGAAATCCCCTAATAAATTCATACATCACTTTAAACAAAAACTTAAGCTCTCTAAATCGTGAGCGTGGTCCTTCTAAAAATCGCCTTTCAGAATGAAGAATTTTATCTCTTTTTGATTTTGTTATTTTTGTCATAAGGGGGTACAAAATAAAAAAAGACGCAGGTGTTTTCTACGTCTTTTTATTGTTACAAAATAATGTTATACCAATATACTTTAGCTAAGAATTATAAATTACCTCTGCTGTCTTGCTCTCTCTCAAGTGCTTCAAACAACGCTTTAAAATTGCCTTTCCCAAAGCTTTTTGCTCCTTTACGTTGTATAATTTCAAAAAACATGGTTGGTCGGTCTTCAACAGGTTTTGTAAATAGTTGCAATAAGTAACCTTCTTCATCCCTATCAACCAAAATGCCTAATTCACGCAAAGGTTCAATATCCTCTTCAATTGTTCCTACCCTTTCTAATAAATCGTTGTAGTAACTATCTGGAACTTTTAAAAACTCAACACCTCTGGCCATTAGCTGACGGATGGTACTTACAATATCTTTAGTAGCAATAGCAATGTGTTGTACCCCTTCGCCTTCATAAAAATCAAGGTACTCTTCTATCTGTGATTTTTTCTTTCCTTCAGCCGGTTCGTTAATTGGGAATTTAACATAACCATTACCGTTGCTCATTACTTTACTCATCAAAGCAGAGTATTCGGTACTAATATCGTTGTCATCAAACGAGAGTATGTTCTTAAAGCCCATCACATCCTCATAAAACTTTACCCATGTGTTCATTTGGTTCCACCCCACATTACCCACACAATGGTCAACATATAACAACCCTGTTGGCTCCGGGTTATAGCTGCTTTCCCATTTTACATAACCCGGCATAAAAACACCGTTATAATTTTTACGCTCAATAAATAGATGTTCAACTTCGCCATAAGTTTTAATGCCACTCAAGCGTACTTCGCCATCTTTATCAGTTAATGTGGTTGGTTCAACTGTACCAACTCCACCTTTACCGGTTGTTTTTTCATATGCTTCATAAGCATCATTAACCCAAAGGGCTAAATATTTTACTCCATCTCCATGTTTGCGGTGATGCGCTGCAATATGGCTGTCGCTATGTAATGGTGATGTTAAGATTAAACGCATCTTATCTTGAATTAAAACATAAGATACGCGGTCTTTTAACCCTGTTTCTGGTCCGGCATAAGCCAAACTTTGAAAGCCAAAAGCTGTTTTGTAATAATGTGCGGATTGTTTGGCATTACCAACCCAAAGCTCAATATAATCGGTACCGTTTAATGGCAAAAAATCTTGCATGGTTTCTTGTTTTTTTATTTCTAAGGTTTCCATTCTGTTGTTTATTCTTCGTTTATTTATCAGTGTTATTCAACCCAGGTTTTGTAATATCCTGGGTCTTCCATTTTCATTGCCTCTTCTGTAATTTGTAAAGGATAAAATGGGTCAATCATTACAGCAAGTTCGCGTGTTTCTTTTTTACCTATTGATTTCTCAACTGTCCCTGGGTGTGGACCGTGTGGAATACCTTTAGGATGCAAACTTATCATTCCACGTTCTACGTGTTTACGGCTCATAAAATCTCCATCAACATAATACAACACCTCATCACTATCTACATTGCTGTGGTTGTATGGCGCAGGTATTGAATCTGGATGATAATCATACAACCGCGGAACAAAGGAACAAATGACAAAGTTGTGCCCTTCAAAAGTCTGATGTATTGGAGGTGGCATGTGTATGCGCCCAGTAATAGGCTCGTAGTTATGTATGCTAAAGCCATAAGGATATTGGTAGCCATCCCAACCAATGGCATCAAAGGGGTGCGAGCCAAGGGTATAAGGGAAAATCATATCTTGTTTTTTAATCAGCACCTTAAAGTCACCTAACTCATCATGGGTATTGGTAAGCACAGGTAGTTTAATATCACGCTCGCAATAAGGTGAGTGCTCTAACAATTGCCCAAATGCGTTCATGTAACGTTTTGGTGGGCGAATAGGAGAGAAGCTTTCTGTAATAAATAACCTGTTTTGTTCTGTGTTAAAATGCATTTGATAAATGACACCTCTGGGTATTACCAAATAATCACCGTATTCAAATTGAATATCACCAAATATGGTTTTTAAAACGCCACTTCCTTCATGGACAAAAATCACCTCATCCGAATCGGCATTTTTATAAAAGTAATCAGTCATGCTTTTTTTAGGCGCAGCAGAAGATAAATATACATCCTTGTTAAACAACACGTATATTCTACTGGCTAAATAATCATCAACAGGAGCTGTTTTAAATGTTAAAAAACTACGGTTTTGCAAGTTCTTTTTTACAGCTGCTTTAGGCGCAATGTCATAAGACTCACCAATATCTTTAACCAATGTTGGGGGATTGCAATGGTATACCAAACTGTATATACTACTAAAACCCTCAGTGCTCACCAATTCTTCCGAATAAAGTTTACCATCTGGTTTTCTAAATTGAACGTGGCGCTTGGCCGGTATTTGTCCTTGTTTGTAATAAAAAGGCATTTTTCCTTATTGTTTTAAGATGACTGTTTATGCTTCTACAAAAAATATTGCAATTGTTGCAAACTAAATAGCGTTTTTTGTGACTTACTAACTTAGTTCAATTAACAAAAGTATCCGAAATAGACAATGAAAAAACTGATTTTTATCACCGCACTAGTGGCACTGATGGGCGCTTGTACTACTAATAATGATAAGGCTTTTAATAAAGAACAAAAACAATTAGAGTCCTCGAAATCGATTACTGAAATTAGTATCGAAATAGAGAAAGATGCAACCAACCCCGAATTATATTACCGTAGATCAAATGTTTATTTCGAGGAAAAGATGTTGGATGCCGCCTTGGCTGATATGGAACAATCTTTGGTATTAAGTGAGGATCAACCCTTGTATTTGTTTTTTAAAGGCCGCATTTTATATGCGATGAATAAAACACAAGATGCCGCAATTGCCTACGAAAAAGCTATATCTATCAAGCCCGATTTTGAAGAAGCTCAACTTAAATTGGCAGAGTTGTATTACATAGTTAAAGAACATAAAAAATCGATGGACTTATACAATACTATCCTCGCTAACAATAAATCCAATACCACCGCATTGTTTTTTAAAGGGATGAATTTTAAAGAAATAGGAGATACGGCATCTGCAATTCAAACCTTTCAAAAAACATACGAAATAGACCCTAATCATTACGATGCAGTGATGCAGTTAGGGAATTTATATGCAGGTTTAAAAAATAAAATTTCACTGGATTATTATGTTACCGCTTCACGCCTTAAACCAAAAAGTGCTGAGCCACCATATTCTGCTGGTGTGTACTTTCAACAAAACAATGAATATAAAAAGGCCGTAAAAATGTATGAACAAGCATTGAAGGCTGATGAAAAGTACTATCAAGCTTATTACAATTCGGCATTAATAAATATTGAAATAGGAAGGTACAGCGATGCCATTGTAAACCTAAATACAGTTGTGAGGTTGGAGCCAGGTTTGGTTGATGCTTATTACATGCGTGGAATTTGTTACGAAGCCATGAATAATAAAGAAGATGCCATTGTTAATTACCAATATACATTAGCGCTCGACCCTAAACATAAGGCAGCACAAAAAGCGTTATCGGCCATCAAATAATAAATAGTAAGACATCTCACATTAATTTTTTCTTTTTCGCTTTCTAGCACTTACTTTGCGTTACTTTTATGAGCAATATTAATATCACGTTACCTGACGGTTCCGTTCGTTCGTATGAATCGGGAGCAACCGCCTTAGATGTAGCCAAATCAATTAGCGAAGGCTTGGCCCGCAATGTATTAGCAGCTAAAGTAAATGGTGAGGTTTGGGATGCTACCCGACCTATTCAAACTAATGCTACATTAACCTTGTTAACGTGGAATGACAAAGAAGCCAAACAAACCATGTGGCATTCTTCTGCACATTTAATGGCGGAAGCAATTGAATTGCTATTCCCTGGAACCAAATTTGGAATTGGACCTGCAATTGAAAACGGATTTTATTATGATGTAGATTTTGGCGGTAAAGAATTTTCGAGCGAAGACTTTAAACGCATAGAAGATAAAATGACCGAATTGGCCAAACAATCAAATGTCTTTAGTCGCAAAGAAGTTAGTAAAGCTGATGCCATTGCCTATTTCAAAGAAAAAGGCGATGAGTATAAACTTGATTTATTAGCAGGTTTAGATGATGGTAGTATAACCTTTTATAGCCAAGGTCACTTCACCGATTTATGTCGTGGTCCGCATGTGCCACACACTGGTTTTATAAAAGCAATAAAACTAATGAGTGTTGCCGGAGCATATTGGCGTGGTGATGAAAAGAACAAAATGTTAACGCGTATTTATGGGGTAACTTTCACTAAAAAATCAGAGCTAGATGAACATTTGGCAATGATTGAAGAGGCTAAAAAACGTGATCACCGTAAATTGGGCAAAGAAATGGAATTGTTTACTTTTTCTGAAAAAGTAGGCATGGGTTTACCATTGTGGTTACCGAAAGGAGCTATGTTGCGCGAAAAGTTAGTGCAGTTTTTGCAAAAGGCACAAATGGAGGCGGGGTATTTGCCTGTTATAACGCCACACATTGGTAACAAAAATTTATACATCACTTCAGGTCATTACGAAAAATATGGTGCTGATTCATTTCAGCCAATATCCACTCCTCGTGAAGGGGAAGAATTTTTCTTAAAACCAATGAATTGCCCACATCATTGCGAGATATATAAAGCTTCACCTAAGTCCTATAAAGATTTACCGGTACGTTATGCCGAGTTTGGTACGGTATACCGCTACGAGCAAGCAGGCGAATTACATGGTTTAACTCGTGTTCGTGGTTTTACGCAAGATGACGCACATTTGTTTTGTCGTCCGGACCAAGTGAAAGATGAATTTATTAAGGTAATTGATTTGGTGCTTTATGTTTTTAAAGCTTTAGATTTTAAAGATTACACAGCGCAAATATCTTTACGAGATCCTGAAAATAAAGTTAAATATATTGGGTCTGATGAAAATTGGGCATTGGCAGAACAAGCTATCATCGAATCTGCAGCTGAAAAAGGATTAACTACGGTTGTGGAGTTAGGAGAAGCAGCATTTTACGGTCCGAAGTTAGACTTTATGGTTAAAGATGCCATAGGTCGTAAGTGGCAATTAGGTACTATTCAGGTTGATTATAATTTACCGGAACGTTTTGAGTTGGAGTATACCGGAAGTGATAACCAAAAGCACCGCCCAGTAATGATACATCGTGCACCATTCGGCTCTCTAGAGCGTTTTGTGGCAGTTTTGATAGAGCATTGTGCAGGTAATTTTCCTCTTTGGTTAACTCCAGAACCCGTTACTGTATTACCTATTAGTGAAAAATATCATGACTACGCGCAAAAAGTTGTGAATGTGCTTAATAAAGCAGATATTCGCGGCCCGCTTGATGATAGAAATGAGAAAGTGGGAAGAAAAATTAGAGATGCTGAAGTGAAGAAAATCCCATTTATGTTGGTGGTTGGTGAGCAAGAAATGCTAGAAGAAGCGGTTTCTGTTCGTAAGCACGGAGGAGAGGAAGTAGGGAAATTAAAACTAGAGGATTTTGTAAGCTATTTTAAAGAACAAGTAAAAATAAATAACTAAACATTTGGCAGCACCAAACACACCAATTACACCCGGCAGACCAGCAGGACCGGGACAACGTCCGAACAACGGTTTGAAACCAGGATTTATATCACGTGGACGTAAATCGCTAGAACCTGAACATAAGTTAAACGAAAATATTCGTGCTCGTGAAGTAAGGTTAGTAGGCGACAACGTGGAGCCGGGTATTGTAACCATACAAGATGCTTTGCGCATTGCCAATGAGCTGGAGTTAGACTTAATTGAGATTTCGCCAAACGCAGAACCTCCGGTATGTAAAATAGCCGATTATAAAAAGTTTTTATACGAGCAGAAGAAAAAGAAAAAAGAATTAAAAGCGAATTCTGCTAAGCAAGAGATTAAAGAAATTCGTTTTGGACCTAACACAGACGAGCATGATTTTGAATTTAAATTAAAACATGCCGAAAAGTTTTTGCAAGAGGGAAACAAAGTACGTGCTTACGTTTTTTTTAAAGGACGTGCTATTGTTTACAAAGAAAGGGGTGAGGTATTATTGCTTCAATTTGCACAAAAACTATCTGAGATAGGTAAAGTAGAGCAGTTACCAAAGTTGGAGGGTAAAAAGATGTTTTTACTGATGGCTCCAAAAGGTAAAGCTGCCAAGTAAATAAAGAATTATCGTAGATTGGATTTTAAATAAAAAAGGGAAACAGGATTATGCCTAAAATGAAAACTAACAGTGCTGCGAAAAAGCGCTTTAAATTAACCCCTAGTGGTAAAATTAAACGTGCGCAAGCATTCAAAAATCACATCTTAACCAAAAAAACCACTAAGCAAAAACGCGGCTTAACCAAAATGGTTGTAGTTAGCGATGCCGATATGGGATTGGTTAAACACTTACTTGGAATCGGTAAATAATTTTCCGCTAAAAGTAAAAGGCAATTAGGTAAGCCTTAAAATTACCTTGGTTTATTTTAATTTTAACCCGAACAATAGCTCAAAAGAATTCAACCCAAAGTTGAGTCGCTTAAGTTCAAAAAAAACAAATTATGCCTCGTTCAGTAAATTCAGTAGCGTCTCGCAGACGCAGAAAAAAACTCCTAAAGTTAGCCAAAGGCTACTGGGGTAAACGTAAAAATGTATTAACCATTGCCAAGCACACCATTGATCGTGCATTGGCTTTTTCTTACCGCGATAGAAAAACCAAAAAACGCAATTTCCGCAGCTTGTGGATTACCCGTATCAATGCAGGTGTACGTTTGGAAGGCTTATCTTACTCTCAATTTATGGGACTAGTGGCTAAGAGTAATCTAGGTTTAAACCGTAAAGTTCTTGCTGATTTAGCAATGAATCACCCTGAAACTTTTAAAGCTGTAGTTGATTCAGTAAAAAAATAATTTATTAACCAAGCCGGTTTACGATATACATCAAAACCTCGTTAGCAATAACGGGGTTTTTTTGTGTGGTGATATTTGCTAAAATTATTAGCTTTTTCGACTACTAAATTTCTTTAGTTTTGATAACCACTTAAACCTTAAAATGGAAAATTTAGTATACCAAATAGCCCTCACGCAAATACCAGGTATTGGCGATGTTTTAGCACGAAACTTAGTCAGTTATTGTGGTGGTGTTGCCGAAGTGTTCAAGCAGAAAAAATCACGTTTGTTACAAATACCCGGTATAGGCGAAACACTTGCCGATAGCATACATAAGTTTAATCATTTTAAACAGGCAGAGGTAGAGGTAAAGTTCATAGAAAAGCATGGAATTAAAACCATGTTTTATTTGGATAAAGAATACCCACAACGCCTTAAAAATTTAACTGATGCTCCGGTTATGCTTTATGCATTAGGCAATGCAAATTTAGATTCCGATAAAATTGTGGGTATTGTGGGAACTCGCAAAGCAAGTGATTACGGAAAAGCATTTACAGAGGAGTTAGTAGAAACTTTGAGACCAACTGGGGCATTAATAATAAGCGGCTTGGCATTGGGTATTGATGTTGCCGCACATCGTAGTTCAGTTAAAAATGGCTTATCTACACTGGGCGTTATGGCCCACGGACTTGACAGGATTTATCCTAGTCAGCATAAAACCATAGCCAAACAAATGCTTGAACATGGTGGTCTATTAACAGAGTTTACAAGTGGTACAATTCCCGAAAGAGAAAACTTTCCGAAACGAAACAGAATTGTTGCAGGCTTATCTGATGTGTTGGTTGTTGTTGAAACTGGTGTAAAAGGTGGTGCCATGATTACTGCAGAAATAGCAAATAGTTACAATAAAGAAATAATGGCTGTGCCGGGGAGGGTAAGTGATGATAATTCTTATGGTTGTAACGCACTTATTAAACTTAACAAAGCATCTATCATTACTGTACCCGATGATGTATTAATTGCTATGGGATGGGAAACGTCAACCCCTAAACTACCTGAGCAGCAACAAATGCCTTTAGGTTTATCATCCCAAGAGTTGGCCATTGTTAATTTTATTCGTAGTAAAACAAAAGCCGGTATAGACGATATTGCTTTTGCACTACAAATAGATAGTGGTAACCTATCCTTAACCTTGCTCGATTTAGAATTTAATGGGATAATAAGGCAACTTCCCGGAAAGTTTTTTGAATTAGCTTAATTTCAATTACATGTATGTGCGCATACTCACTGCTTTTTTGGTCAGATATTTCATCATCTGAATTCACCATCTTGATTTGTTTTTAAAAATAAACGCAATTGGCATAACTTGCAACCATGTTTTTAAAACGTTTTGTTCAAATCTTATGGTTATTTGGTTTAATGGGTTTAACGCAAGCCTCCGTTGCACAGCATAATGCAAAACCAAAGCGTGTAGTTTTCTTAATTGGCGATGGCATGGGACTTACTCAAATTAGTGGAGCAATGAGTCAGTACAGCGGGCAAAATGCGTTTATGCGTTTCCCGTTTATTGGATTAAGCAAAACATCATCAGCCAAACAGTACATTACCGATAGTGGTGCCGGAGCTACCGCATTCGCAATTGGTAAAAAAACATACAACAATGCCATTGGTGTTGATGCAGATACTGTACCTCTACCTACCTTGTTTGAGATGGCCCAAAAGCAAAATTTAGCGACTGGAGTGGTGGTCACAGTTAGCATACAACATGCAACACCGGCAAGCTTCTATGCGCATGTAAAACACCGTAAAATGTACGATAGCATCAGCACATTTTTATTAAGTGGTAATTGTGATATTGCTATTGGAGGTGGAGCAAATTTTATATACAACCGTGACGATAAAAGAAACCTTGCAGACGATTTAAAAGCTAAAGGCTTTAGCGTATTTAACGATTCTGTTTTGGTTGATGTAAATGCATCAAAGTATATTTATACCTTGGCAAAAGATGAGATGAAACCTATGCTTAAAGGCAGGGGTGAATTTTTAAAAAATGCATCAACCCAAGCCATCAACAACTTAAGCAAGAATAAAAATGGGTATTTGTTAATGGTTGAAGGTAGCCAAATTGATTGGGGTGGGCATGAAAATGATTACCAGTATATGCAAACAGAGCTTTGGGATTTTAACGAAACCATTAATGCCATATTAGATATGGCCGCAAAAGATAAAGACATGTTGGTAATTGTCACTGCCGACCACGAGACAGGTGGTTTAACTTTAAACGAAAGTGATGACAAATTAAGTTTTACACCGAAGTTTAGCACAGGCGACCACACCGGTGTAATGGTTCCTGTATTTGCATTTGGTGCAGGTGCGCAAGAGTTTGCGGGGATGTATGAAAACACCGAAATATTTAATAAAATAGTAAAGCTGCTTAACTTAAAATAATGGACCAAAAATTAATGTATTTGTTGTTGGCAGTATTGGCTATAGTGGTGTTTATGAAAGTTATTTTACCCAGATTAAACCTAAATGTAAACCAAGGTAAGGTGTTCCGAGCTATTTTGTTTTTAGGTATGATGATTTGGTTAGGAATAGATTTTTATCTTAAAGAAAAGTATTGGTACATTTTATTTTTGGCTTTTGGTAGTGTTGGCTTTCTATTGATGTTGAAAGACAGTAAACAAAAAGAATAACAGGTTATCTTATCAATGTAACGTTGCCATATATGGTGCCACTTATCCCATCTTCACCGGTATATGTTATGAGGTAAATGTATGCATCATTTGGTGCTTGGGTGCCTTCAAATGTGCCATTCCAACTTTCATAGATATCAGCGGTTTCAAATACTAACGTACCCCATCTAGAATAAATTTTCAAATTGTATTTATTCACTTCGGTAACATATGCTCTAAATACATCATTGCTGCCATCGTTATTCGGACTAAATACGTTAGGTACGTAAATGCTTGCTGGGCAACTTGAAATAACGGCAATTTCTGTTTTGTTTTTACATCCTAGCGTATCTGTAACTTCAACACTAAAGTATCCAGGGTTTTTAGCCAATAATTGAAATGCGGTAGTGCCGTCATTCCATAATGCAAGCGAAAAATTTCCCGAAATCTGAAGTAGCGTATCTTGTCTGCATACTTTAACAATACGGTTAGTAAATAATGTTGGTCTAGGGTACATTGTTAATGCAATGGTATCTCTAGCTGTACAATTATTGTTATCTGTTACTTCAATATAAAATTTACCACCAGATACAGTTGTTAAACTAGTATTGCGCGTTCCATCTTGCCATAGGTATGTATTAAAAACTTTATCGCATGCAATGGTATAGCTTGTTCCTTCACAAAATGCATCATCGTTTCCAATAAAAACAAATGGAGAAACGAAGGTGTCTACGTTAATGGTATCGGTGTTGTAGCATCCACTGTTATCTGTAACTGAGATCCAATATTCACCAATTTTATTCACCTTGATTTCAGCTAAAGTTTGCCCCGTACTCCAAAAGTATTTTACTGCATTAGCGGTGTTTGTTGATAGTGTTGTGGTGTCAGTATTACATATTATTTTATCAGGACCAAGATTTACAAAAGGCAATAACTTATTGGTAAATAATACTGTGTCCAAATAGGTACACCCATCTTTTAATATTTCAACCCAAAATGTACCACCACCAACATGGTTATAAATAGGTCCAACAGTGCCATCAAACCATCGGTAACTTTGTGCATTTGCAGCACTAGCGTTTAAAGTAATTAGTTGATACGGACATATACTTGAGTCAATTCCGATGTTTAGGTTGGGGTTAGGTTTGTTTGTAACCAGCACACTGTCTAATGCTGAACATCCATTTACCGTAACTTCAACCCAATACAAACCCTCATTAACTATTATATTACTTTGTGTGCTTCCTGTGTTCCAGATATAACTTGCTTGGGGTGTTAAGGCATTAATGTAATAAAACGAGTTGTAGCAGACAATGGTGTCTTTACCGATATTGATATTAGGCGGATATTTTTGGCGAACAATTACACTATCTGTAATGGAGCAATTGTTTTTAGTTACAGTAATTTTATACACTCCTACATTACTAATAGATATCCCGGGTGTTGTATCGTTTGTATTCCATAAATAAGAATAATTGGATTGAGGTTGTCCTGTTGAAATGAATATTGGTTGTGATGAATTAATACAAATGGCTGTATCTTCGATAAGAGTAAAAGTAGGATTTTCTTTTCGCGTTAAATAAATTGTGTCGTAAACAAAGCATGGATCAACCCATGTTCTTATCGTGTACATGCCAGATACCAATGTTGAGATGGATTTACTATTGGCACCGGTATTCCATAAATAATTGGTGCCAATTATAGAAGATGATAGCGTGGTTGGGTTGGTAGGGCCTGAACAGGTTGTAACATACTTGTCTGTAAGGGTGTCCATATTTGTGCAATCTGGCACTATTGATATGTCATCAATGTAGTAGTAACACATTTTATTCCACCCGCCACCACTGCCCCCGGACACTGATTGAAGGTTGGTGCTATTATTTACAGAAAAACTACCAACGGTGATGTAACGTTCGCCCCCTGTTGCAATATAATTTCCTGATATTTTCGTCCAGTTGTTTTTATCTGTTACATAACCCGTAAAAGTAATTTGTGGAGTAACGTTAAGCACGTTTGAATTATTGGTACTAATTTGTTGGGAAGAGAGATACACCCCCAAATTATTTGCAGCAAATTGGCTTTCATCAGCTAAACTAACATACATTTCAAACTTGTATGTTCTGCCAGTAACAAGACTACTGGTCAGCGTGCTTTGCATGTATTCGCGATATCCTGCATATTGCCCACTAGACTCAATATTAACATAAACACCAATATAAGCATTGCCCGTGTTGGCACTTTGATTACCTACAAAATTAACCGGTACATCAGGCAAATTAGTGCCACTGCCCGTTACACAGGAATTAAAATAGTCAGCTGTTCCGTCTGTGGGTTGTATCCAGTTAAAAGGTAGTCTACCATCGTTTCTGGACAAGGGGCAATTGGGATAAATTTCAAAGCTAGGGTTTTGAACAAGATTTTGCGCAGAAATGGTTAACGATAACCAAATCAATAAAATAAGTACGCTCCATCTAGTTTTTACCAAGGTTTGTTTGTATTAATTTACCATACCTAGACCAAAAGAAAAGCCTTACAGTTGCGCTGTAAGGCTTTTTTAATCTCGTTTTAAGTGTTAGCAAAATTCATTAAAGGCGGCTTCTAAATTAGCAGCAATCATATCTGCGCTGCGGCCTTCAATGTTATGGCGCTCAATAAAATGAACCAATTCGCCATTTTTGTATAATGCAATACTTGGGCTTGATGGCGGAAATGGCGCTGTAAACTCGCGTGCTTTTGCAACGGCTTCGGTTTCTTGTCCGGCAAAAACAGTAATTAATTTACTTGGCTTTTTGGCAGCGTTCTCAACAGCTTTAATAACTCCAGGACGGCAAGTACCAGCAGCGCAACCGCATACCGAGTTAAATACCAATAATTTTGTTCCTGTATTATCTGTTAATTCTTGTTCAACCTCTGAAGCTGTCTTTAAACTTGTAAAACCTACATTTTCTAGTTGTTGGCGCATTGGCGCAACTAACATTTCCGGATATGGCATATTTTGTTTTTTATGTTTTGGTGATTAATATTTTAACAATTCAATCATCAAGCCAAAACAACTTGGCCTGCATAATTGTCATTAGTGTGTACAAATGTAGAATATCCCTTGTTAACGTAAAATAAATTTTCATTATATCGTTATAAATACTAATTTTGCAATCCTTTAAGATTTAAATATTTATGTCTGAATCAACAACACATTTACCTTACAAAGTAAAAGACATCTCACTAGCAGAGTGGGGCCGTAAAGAAATTTCCCTTGCCGAAGCAGAAATGCCGGGCTTAATGGCCATTAGAAAAGAGTATGGCTCGCAACAACCACTTAAAGGTGCACGTGTAGCGGGTTGTTTACACATGACCATTCAAACTGCAGTTTTAATCGAAACATTAAAAGCTCTAGGAGCAGAAGTTACCTGGAGTTCATGCAATATTTTCTCAACTCAAGATCATGCTGCTGCTGCTATTGCTGCTGTTGGTATTCCCGTATACGCATGGAAAGGTCAAAACGAAGAAGAGTTTGATTGGTGTATTGAACAAACGCTTTTTGCCTTCGAAGAAGGTAAAGCTTTGAACATGATTTTAGATGATGGTGGTGATTTAACCAACATGGTTTTTGATCGTTATCCAGAGTTAACTAAAGATATCAAAGGTTTGTCAGAAGAAACCACTACTGGTGTTCACCGCTTGTACGAGCGCATGAAAAAAGGTACTTTAGTTATTCCTGCAATTAACGTTAACGATTCAGTAACCAAATCGAAATTCGATAACAAATACGGTTGTAAAGAATCTTTGGTTGATGCTATTCGCAGAGCTACTGATATTATGATGGCTGGTAAAGTTGCAGTTGTAGCTGGTTATGGTGATGTAGGAAAAGGTTCGGCAGAATCATTACGTGGTGCAGGTGCTCGCGTATTAGTTACTGAAATTGATCCTATTTGTGCATTACAAGCTGCCATGGATGGCTTTGAAGTGGTTACTATGGAAGATGCTTGCACCCGTGCAAATATTTTTGTAACTGCTACTGGAAACGTTAACATCATTACCGATCGCCACTTTAAAACCATGCGTGATAAAGCTATTGTTTGTAATATTGGTCACTTCGACAATGAAATAGATATGGCTTGGTTGACCCAAAATTATGGATCAACAAAAAATACGTTAAAACCTCAAGTTGACATTTACAATGTTGATGGAAAAGAAATCATTATTCTAGCTGAAGGCCGTTTGGTGAATCTTGGTTGCGCAATGGGTCATCCATCATTTGTAATGAGTACCTCATTCTCAAACCAAACTTTAGCACAAATTGAATTGTGGAATCACAGCGATAAATACGAAAACAATGTATATGTGTTACCTAAGCATTTAGATGAGAAAGTAGCATTTTTACATTTAGAACATATTGGTGCTAAATTAACTATCTTACGTCCTGATCAAGCCGATTACATCGGTGTTCAATTAGAAGGTCCATTTAAAGCTGAAATGTACAGATACTAAGAGCAACTTTCGAATAGAAATTTAATACATTTAAAAAGCCAATCCTGTTATAGGATTGGTTTTTTTGTTTACAACTATTTTGGGTTAATATGGGTTGATTTTTCATCTTTGTGCAACGCATGCACGATCCATCAACAAATTTAAATAATACCCTATTTGACGAATCTAATTCGCATTTTAAATTAGCATTTGATGCATTGGAGTATACTGATGAGTGTTTGTTTATTACGGGTAAGGCTGGTACAGGAAAATCAACCTTGCTTAGGCATTTTGTAAACAATACTAAAAAAAAATGTGTGGTGCTTGCACCAACTGGAATTGCTGCAATAAATGTAGGTGGGGTAACTATTCATTCGTTTTTTAGGCTACCATTTCGGCCAATTGTTGAGGGCGATGATGAAATTCAACGTTTTCCGCGCAATTCCGATAAGTTTAAAATGATACAAAAAACGGATGTGTTTATTATCGATGAAGTTTCCATGTTACGTGCCGATATTATTGATGCCATTGACCAAACTTTACGATTAAACAGCGAGTATCCCGATAAACCTTTTGGCGGTAAACAAATGATATTTTTTGGCGATTTGTTTCAGTTGGAACCAGTAGTGCAAAACAACGAAGTGGAGCGCTATCTGTTTAATGAATATTACAACAGCCATTATTTTTTTGATGCCCGTGTATTTAGGCAAGTTCATATGCATTGTATTGAATTACGCAAAATATACCGCCAAACCGATCCCGATTTTATTCATATTTTAGATGTAATAAGATTGAATAGGGCTGATGAGTTAGAGTTAGCACAATTAAATAAACGTGTTGATAGGAAATTTCTACCTAAGGATGATGATACTTACGTCACCCTATCAACCCGAAATAGCGTAGCTGCAGGAATTAACGAGTTTCAACTGGTTAAAATCAAACAACCTGAGTTTATTTATCGAGGTGCAATTGATGGTGAATTTAATACCAAACAATTACCCAACGAAAGTGCCTTAGTTTTTAAAGTAGGGGCTCAGGTTATTTTCATTAAAAATAATTTAGATGGTAAATGGGTAAATGGTTCAATTGGTAAAATTCATGCTTTGGCAGAAGATAAAGTTGAAGTGCTTTTACCCAATGGAAACATAGAAGAAGTGAGTCGTGAAACCTGGGAGAATAAACGGTATTATTGGGATGCAATTAACCGCAGGGTAAAAAGTGATGTAATAGGCACATTTAAACAGTACCCTATAAAATTAGCTTGGGCTATAACCATACATAAAAGTCAGGGTTTAACTTTTGATAAAGTAATATTAGAATTGAGTGGTGGTACTTTTGCCCATGGGCAATTGTATGTGGCGTTGAGTCGTTGCCGAACTTTAGAAGGAATGATTTTGAGAGAACCCATAAAACAAAAAGATATTATCATTGATGAACGTGTGGTAAGCTTTGCACGCAATTATGCATCGTTAGAAGATGCTTAGCAGAACTGATTTAATTATTCCTAATCTCTGAATTATTGATTCTACTTTGCTTTTTTCTGGAAAGGTGACATTACTATTTATTTATCGTAATAAACATGGTAACGGTATGTTCAAAAATATGATTGCCGATTTTGTTCATTCGTATTTTCAGCATTAAAAAGGTTGCAACCCACGTTACAACCTTTTTTATCCGAGTCGAGCTAACTATTTACCAGACTCGTTTACACTTTTTGAACTATTTACTTGGTCCTTATTCACCATTTTATAACCAATTATGGCCATGGCTATAACCCAACCTACAGCTAATGCTATAATTAAAATTTTACCTGTTTTCATAGTAGTAAAGTTTTGTTTACTACAAACCTTAAAAATATAATTGGTTATGCGAATCTAATAATGACCAATGGGGGAAAACTAAGGATTAACAAAAGATTATAAAAACGAATGAGAAAGGTATTTGCTATACTTAATGGCTTTACCCTATAATAAACAAATTAGGTTTTCATTATTATACAGAACGGTATTTCCCATTTAAAAAGTCATGGTAAGCAATTTTGATACCTTCCTCTAAACTGATTTTTGGCTGCCAACCCATGTTTCTTAGTTTAGTGGCATCCATCAATTTTTTCGGTGTTCCGTCAGGCTTGGTAGTGTCAAATCTTACCGCACCTTTGTAACCCACCACATTTTTAATTACCTCAATCAAGTTTTGTATTGAAATATCTTCGCCAAATCCTACGTTAACGAATTGTCTTTCGTTGTATGCTTGCATCAGTAAATAACATGCATCAGCCAAATCATCAACAAACAAAAATTCTCTCAATGGAGCGCCTGTTCCCCAAGCTTCAATAAAAGAGGTGTCGTTTTCTTTGGCTTCATGCAGCCTGCGAATTAATGCTGGTAAAACATGAGAATGCATAGGGTGGTAATTATCGCCATAACCATATAGATTTGTTGGCATTACCGAAATAAAATTACAGCCGTATTGATCTCTATAACTTTCGCACAATTTAATACCCGCAATTTTTGCAATAGCATAGGGTTCGTTAGTATGTTCTAATTCACCAGTTAGTAAATAATCTTCTTTTAAGGGTTGTGGAGCAAGTTTTGGGTATATGCATGATGAACCAAAGAACATCAATTTTTTAACCTTCGTAACATAGGCTTGATGAATGATATTAGATTCAATCATCAGGTTTAAATATATAAAATCTGCTCGGTAGGTATTGTTAGCCACAATACCACCAACTTTAGCTGCAGCTAAAAACACATAATCAGGTTTTTCTTGCGCAAAAAATACAGCAACTGATTGTTGGTTTGTTAAGTCTAACTCAGCACTTGTTCTAACAACAATATTAGTAAAGCCTTCTGCAGTTAATTTCCTATGCATGGCTGATCCCACCATGCCTAGGTGTCCGGCAATATATATTTTTTCGTGTTTTTCCATTTGGTATTCACCCAACTTTTATTCGAAATAGTTTAGCGTTTTGAATCCTGAATCTCTGAGGTACTTTTCTTTTTTCATCAGTTTTAAATCACCCTTCATCATGTCTTTTACCAATTCAGGCAAATCGTATTTAGGTTTCCAACACAATTTAGTTTGCGCTTTGGTTGGATCACCAATTAATAAATCAACCTCGGTAGGGCGGAAGTATCGAGGGTCAACAGCTACTATTTCTTGTCCAATACTTAAGTTACATGATGTAATTTCTAACTCTTTTAGGCGAGCTTCATTAATAGCTTCTACATAGCCAATTTCATTTGCGTTTTCTCCTTTAAAGGCTAATTGTATACCTACATCCTCAAAACTCATTTTCACAAATTCACGCACAGCAGTTGTAACACCAGTAGCAATCACGTAATCTTCGGGCTTATCTTGTTGCAGTATTAAATACATCGCCTCAACATAATCTTTAGCATGACCCCAATCGCGCTGTGCATTAAGGTTGCCTAAGAAAATTTTATCCTGCATACCTAAAACTATTTTTGCAGCTGCGCGTGTTATTTTTCGAGTTACAAAAGTTTCGCCACGTATCGGGCTTTCATGATTAAATAAAATACCGTTACATGCAAACATACCGTATGCTTCGCGGTAGTTTACCGTAATCCAATAGGCATACATTTTTGCAACAGCATAGGGTGAGCGCGGGTAAAATGGTGTTGTTTCACTTTGTGGCACTGCTTGCACTAAACCATACAACTCAGATGTTGATGCTTGATATACCTTAGTTTTCTCAGTAAGATTACAAATACGTAATGCTTCTAATATCCTTAAAGTGCCTATACCATCTGCATTTGCTGTGTATTCGGGTTCTTCAAAACTTACTTGCACATGACTCATGGCAGCCAAGTTGTATATTTCATCGGGTTGTGTTTCCTGAATAATACGAATCAAATTGGTAGAGTCGGTTAAATCGCCATAATGTAATTTTAACCTTAATTGCTTTTCATGTGGGTCCTGATAAAGGTGATCAATCCTGTCTGTATTAAATAACGAACTTCTTCGTTTAATACCATGAACCATATAGCCTTTGTTTAATAAAAACTCTGCTAAATAAGCTCCATCTTGGCCTGTAATACCTGTAATAAGTGCTGTTTTCATCAATGTTTATTCCTTAATTGCAAACCAGTGGTTAAATTTCTTCAAAGAAACCTGTTTGGCGATTTTTCTTTACGTTATTCCAATTAAAATACCTACCGTTCATGGCTACATAAACGCCATGAGGTAAGGTTTGTGCAAAGGCAAGTGCGCTGCCTAAATTAAACAATCCATCACTTGATCCAAATTTATATGGAATCATTGCTCCTGTAATAACGATGGTTTTTTTAGTGATGTTTTCTGCCAAAATTTTTGCAGTTGTTGTCATGGTGTCTGTGCCATGCGTAATTACAATGCGGTCTTCTGTGGCGAGTTTACAACTACTAATAATCGTTTCACGATCAATGTCCGTCATCTCCAAGCTATCAACTAACATAAGCGTTCTTACACTTAAGTCTACCTTACAACGGCCAAGTTTTAAAATTTCTTGTATGTGTGTATCTTTAAAGAATAATTCACCATTTAGCTCATTGTATTCTTTGTCAAATGTACCACCTGTTACAAATATGCGAACACTGCTCATGATGCAAATATATTCTATACAAGCAATGTTGTATAATAGTAGTCCAAATTTATATGTTTAACACAAAATATATCAGAAATGGTTAAACCCTCTGAAGTAATTACTGCTTTTGTTTTGGATTTAATTATTCAAGAAATGAATGGAATAGAATAAGTAGGTTATGGATTATAAAATATTTAATAGGTAATTTAAGTAAATCGAATCATACGTATAGTTTGAATTCAAATTGGAATATCAAAGTTTCATCACAAAAGATCAATTTATTTAACATGTTTTATATTGGATAAATTTTACTATCGATGGTGAAACATTGTTTATACATATGGTAGCCGAAGGAGTATTTCTTAATGCAAATGGCTAAACATATCATCTTTAATGCAATCTAAAACGGTTTTTAAATTTTATACTACATGTATTGTATTGATAATCAATTAATAAATCTAATATTAAATATGACTTTATTTATCCTAACACATATTAGTTTTTTGCGTGTTAAATATTAATTTTGAACCTTCTTTATAATACAGTAATGAGTATAGTAGAAACGACCTTGGAGTCGGTAGTTATAAGATTTGCGGGCGACTCAGGTGATGGGATGCAATTAACTGGCACCCAATTTACCAATGCCGCTGCCCTATTTGGAAACGATTTAGCAACTTTCCCGGATTTCCCTGCAGAAATTCGTGCTCCAATAGGAACCATTGCCGGTGTTTCAGGTTATCAAATACATTTTGGTTCAACCCGTATTCACACACCCGGTGATCAAAGCGATGTATTAGTTGCCATGAATGTTGCTGCCCTTAAATCAAATATTAAAGGATTAAAAAAGGGAGGAGTTATTATTGCTAACTCTGATGGTTTTGATGCGAAAAACTTACGTTTAGCAAATGTACCTGAGGATCAAAACCCTTTGAAGGATGGAAGTCTTTCTGGTTACGATTTGAAAGAGATAGACATAACCAAAATTACCCGTGCGGCATTAGCCGAGAGCGGACTTGGTACTAAAGAAATAGATCGATGCAAAAATATGTTTGTTCTTGGTTTATTGTATTGGATGTACCAACGTCCTATTGAAAACACTATTGAGTTTATAAGTAGTAAGTTTAAAAAAAATCAAGGGATTACCGATGCTAACATAAAAGTATTACAAGCAGGTTGGAGTTATGGTGAAACTACGGAAATGTTTGCTCAGCGTTATCACATTGCACCAGCAAAAATGGAGGCTGGTATCTACCGCAGCATCATGGGTAATCAAGCCACAGCATTAGGATTGATAGCCGCTTCAGTAAAATCAACCTTGCCTTTATTTTACGGAACATATCCAATTACTCCTGCATCAGATGTGTTACATGAGTTATCAAAATACAAAAACTTTAATATTAAAACCTTCCAAGCCGAAGACGAAATTGCTGGTATTTGTTCGGCAATAGGTGCCGCATTTGGGGGGCATTTAGCTATCACCGGTTCTTCTGGTCCTGGTATTGCCTTAAAAGCGGAAGCAATTGGTTTGGCTACCATGTTAGAATTACCATTGGTAATAGTAAATGTTCAGCGAGCTGGGCCTAGTACTGGCTTGCCAACTAAAACTGAACAAGCAGATTTATTACAAGCATACTATGGTAGAAACGGGGAGTGCCCTGTGGTAATTGTTGCAGCAAAATCTCCGGCCGATTGCTTTAATATGGCTTATGAAGCTTGTCGTATTGCTTTAGATCACATGATTCCTGTATTCTTTTTAAGTGATGGCTACATTGCAAATGGATCCGAACCATGGAGATTCCCAACATCAGACAAACTTCAACCAATTCATATTGAATTTGCTGGCGAACGTCAAGCAAGTGATGATAAGTTTATGCCATACTTGCGTGACGAGAAATTAGCTCGTCCTTGGGCTTTACCTGGAACAAAAGGTTTAGAACATCGCATTGGCGGTTTAGAAAAACAAAACATTACAGGTAACATTTCATACGACCCGGAAAACCACGAATTGATGGTTAAACTTCGTCAAGAGAAAGTTGATTTAGTAGCTAATTATGTTCCTGAACAAAATATTGATAATGGAGCTAATAGTGGTGATTTATTGGTTTTAGGATGGGGTGGAACTTACGGTGCATTAAAAACTGCAACTGCTCAATTAATTTCTGAAGGTTATAGTGTTTCGCATGCACATGTCCAATACTTAAGTCCTTTTCCTAAAAACTTAGGCGAGTTGATGAGTAAGTTTAAGAAAGTAGTGGTTCCAGAATTAAATAATGGTCAGTTGGTTAAAATTATTCGTGATAAGTATTTTGTTGATGCCATTGCATACAACAAAATACAAGGTCAGCCATTTATGAGTATTGAAGTGGTGAATAAAATGAAAGAAATTTTAGGATAATATTTGTTCAAACAGATATTCTAAAAATTATAAAGAATGACAATAGAAACGATTAAGTTAACATCGAAAGATTTCTCTTCAGACCAAGAGGTGCGTTGGTGCCCAGGCTGCGGTGATTATAGTATATTAAAACAAGTACAAACGATTTTGCCTGATTTAGGTAGACCTAAAGAAGAGTTTGTGTTTATTTCTGGTATTGGATGTTCATCGCGATTCCCATATTACATGGATACATTTGGTATGCACTCAATACACGGACGTGCCACTGCAATTGCTACCGGCTTGAAAGCTACCCGCCCTGAATTATCAGTTTGGGTAATTACAGGTGATGGTGATTCGATGAGTATTGGTGGTAACCACTTTATACATATGCTCCGTAGAAACCCTGATTTAAATGTATTGTTATTTAACAACCAAATTTATGGTTTAACTAAAGGTCAATACTCTCCAACATCAGAGCAAGGTAAAGTTACCAAATCAACTCCTATGGGTTCTGTTGATTACCCTTTTAATCCAATAGCATTATGCTTAGGTGCTGATGCAACGTTTGTTGCGCGTACTTTAGATCGCGACCCAAAACATCAACAATTCATTATAAAAAGAGGTTACGAGCATAAAGGAACTTCTCTGGTAGAGATATACCAAAACTGTAACGTATTTAACGATGGTGCTTTTGAAGTGTTTACCGAAAAAGGAACCAAGAAGCAAGAAACCTTAATGATGGAACATGGCAAACCATTAATTTTTGGTGCCGAAAACGAAAAAGGAATTAAATTGGATGGTTTTAAACCTGTGATAGTAAATGTTGCTGATGTATCAGAAAATGATTTGTGGATTCATGATGAAACTGATTTGGTTAAAGCTACGATCTTATCTCGTTTTTATGATGACCCTGCGGTTGAAGGCCATTTCCCAAGACCCTTTGGTGTGTTTTATGTAAACAATAATAAAGCTACTTTTGATGAGTTGTTTAATAATCAAATTGAGCACGCAAAAGAAAGTTATGGCACAGGAGATTTGGATAAACTAATAGCAGGCCGCGAAACGTGGGTGGTTAATTAAGAAGCGAATTAATTTAAAAACAGTTATCAAATTTGATAGCTGTTTTTTATGCAATGTCATGAAGCAGCTTTAGTTTCTTGTACTTTAGGTAAACTTCTTTTGCAGTTAGTTTAGCAATGATAAAACCATATTTACCATCTATAAATCCAAGCTTAAAAATATAATCGCGTATAAACCTAAACGCTGGGCTTAAGTATAACTTTACCCACGATGATTTTTTCCCCTTTTTAAAAGCTTCTTCAGCACCACGTGTGCTGTATTTTTCTATTTTAGATAAATGTTCGGCAACAGAAATATAGGAGTAATGCAGTAGTTTTCCGTTAAGTAATTGTTTGTTATAGCGTTCAGGTATTTCAAGTGTTTCATGTACTTCTGCCAAATTCCATTTTACATGTTGCTTATTAAACAAACGCGCCTTTTTATCAGGATACCATCCGCCATGTTTAATCCATGTACCACAATAATTATTTAAACGTTGGCATTCGTAAACAGTATTTTCAGCTAAACAATTTTTAATGAAAATAATCTGTTCGGCTAAATTTTTATCCAATTCTTCATCTGCATCCAAAGATAAAATCCAATTATTTGCAGATTCATTGTTTGCAAAATTTTTAGTTGCACCATAACCTTCAAAATCTCGAATAAATACTTTGGCCCCTAGCTGCTCAGCAATGTTTTTTGTTTCGTCTGTCGAGTTAGAATCACTCACAATAACTTCATCAACCACATTTTTTAATGAAGAGATGCAACGCGCAATGTTAGCACTTTCGTTGTAAGTAATAATTACCGCACTAATTTTATTCATGTCATTTTCGATTTGATTACCGAAATCAAATAAGAAAAATCCTTTTTGAATATTAATGGTACATTTTTTTGAAAAGAAATTCCAACACGCAACACATTTTTATACAAATAAGAAGAGGTGAAGCCCCATGTTTTCATAAACGTTTTGCGTCCATCATTTTTAACCACCCTTCCTGTTGATTTACACTTGAAGTGATATACCAAACTTTTCCCAAATCCTTTAAAGTCTCTTACACCAGTTTGCCAAAGTTTCATGGCAAAGTCAGGATCACTATAAAAACCGGGGCTGTATGCTTCGCTGTAACCACCAACTTTATCCCACAAGTTTTTATGAACTACACTTGGTGGCCAGCATGCTCCAAACCAATCTTGTTTATTAGCGCTTTGCTTACAAAAATCAAGTAAGGCTCTCTCATTAAAGGTTTCTATATCTTCCCCGAAATTGAAAGGTGATAAATTTGCTTTGTTTGTCCCTGACTCAAATTCAATCATCGTTCCTGAGTAATAAAATAAATCAGTGCCATTTACTTTTATGGCATCATATAATATACCATCCCAATTAGGGCAAGCATACATATCATCATTAAAATAGGCGATGTAATTAGCATTGGCTAATGTTGCACTTGCGTTAACTGCATAGCAAATACCTGCATTTTCTGCACTGTAGGTGTAGTCATAACCTTGTTGTTTTACCCATGCTAATGTCCCATCAACCCCTTCGTTAATATGAATGACTATTTGATGTTTGTAGATGCTGTTTTTTAAAATACTCTGCACACATAGTTTTAAGTATGACAGGTTATTCCATGTTGGAATTAATATACTGAATAAGGCTCCTTCCTGTTGATTGGAGCCTTTGTGAAATGATATGTTAGGTTTAGGAAAATGACTCATGTTTAGGTTACAGATTAACAGAATTCAAGTAGTTGTTCACTTTGTTTTCAATCCGTTTTTCTGCATCGCTATAATCTGCCTTTTCAAACTTCATGCCTGTAATATGTTCGTATAACTCTATATAGCGATTAGTAACTGTTTCAATAAAATCATCGCTCATCTCCGGTTGTGTTTGCCCATCTAATCCTTGAAAACCATGTTCAATTAGCCATTGGCGAACAAATTCTTTTGATAATTGACGTTGCTGTTGGTCCTTGTTTTGAATGCCTTCGTAAGTATCTTTATAAAAATAACGAGAAGAATCAGGTGTATGTATCTCATCAATCAACATGATTACGCCATCTTTTTTACCAAACTCATATTTTGTGTCAACTAAAATTAAATTTTGTTTTGCTGCAGCTTCTGTGCCCATTGCATAGAGCTTACGAGTATAATCTTCAAGCACAATATAATCCGTCTCAATTACCAATCCTGTTTTAATAATATCTTCACGGCTAATGTCTTCATCATGTCCTTCGCTGGCTTTTATAGTTGGAGTAATGATTGGTTCGGGTAATTTGTCGTTTTCCCTCAATCCATCAGGTAATGAAACTCCGCACACTTGGCGTTTACCGTCTTTGTATTCTCTCCATGCATGTCCGGCTAAATATCCACGTATAACCATTTCTACTTTAAATGGTTCACACATTTTACCTACAGTAACATTTGCATCAGGACACGCAATTTTCCATGTTGGTACAATAGCCGAGGCCATATCTAAAAAATGTGATGCGATCTGATTAAGTACTTGTCCTTTAAACGGAATAGGGCGCTTAAGCACCACGTCAAATGCACTAATTCTGTCGCAGGCTATCATCACTAATAGCTCATCTTTAAGGTTATATACATCTCTTACCTTACCTCGGTAAAAGTTCTTTTGATGTTTTAAAAAGTAATTGGTAGATACGATTGCGTTTTCCATTGCGTTTAATTGAGTGGCAAATTTAATCAACAATTATTAATCATTGTTTTTTTGTTCTTTCTCGTAGGCTTTAATAATATCCTTAACCAATCTGTGGCGCACCACATCTTCAAATGTTAAGTATGCAAAATGAATTCCCTTTATACCTTCTAAAATATTTACCGCTTTTAATAATCCCGATTGCGTTTTTTTTGGTAAATCTATTTGAGATAAATCGCCTGTTACAATAAACTTAGCGTTTGGTCCCATTCTTGTTAAAAACATTTTTAACTGCAAGTCGGTTGCATTTTGTGCTTCATCTAAAATAACATAAGCATTATCAAGCGTGCGCCCTCGCATAAATGCCATTGGAGCGATCTCAATTACCCTATTTTCTATATAAAACTTCAACTTTTCAGGAGGAATCATGTCATCCAATGCGTCATATAGTGGACGTAAATATGGATCAATTTTTTCTTTTAAATCACCAGGTAAAAAACCTAGGTTTTCGCCTGCTTCTACAGCTGGTCTTGCCAGTATAATTCGTTTTATCTCTTTGTTTTTTAGTGCTCTAACAGCTAATGCAACTGCAGTATACGTTTTTCCCGTACCGGCCGGTCCAATGGCAAATAAAATATCATTACTGCTCATTAACTCAACCATTTTTTTCTGGTTAGGAGTTTTAGCCCTGATCACCTTACCTCCATTACCATACAAAATTACATCGTCATCTTTGTTTTTTAACTCTTCAGCAATATCCGAAACATCAATCTTGCCTAAAACACTTTCCATCATATTGATGTCTAGTACGCCTTGTTTTTGACTTAACTTGCATAAAGCTGCCAATCCGTTTTCAAATCGTTCTATTTCTCTAATTTCACCATTAACAAATAAATTGTTACCTCTAGAAATTATTTTCAACTTAGAAAAATGGTGTTGTAATACTTTTAGATTTTTGTTATTTACCCCCAAAACATCATATGGTTCGGCCCCTTCAATTATTATTTCCTTCTGAATCAAGTCTTGTGATATTAATATTGTGTATACTGGTATTACCTTAATAACTTTGCATAACAAATATATGTTTCAATGGTATAAAAAAGTGAACTATTAAAGTTTTTTACCAAATTGCAGAAAAATTAATTATCAAAAACAAATAGTGAAGGTTATTACGCTTACAAGTGATTATGGAGCAAATACTTATTACGCGGCTTCTTTGAAGGCGCGTATTATTGAGCTAATTCCTGATGCCATGATTGTTGATGTATCGCATAACCTACCTGCATATGATTTGTTGCAAGGTGCATTCTTACTTCAAAGTTGTATCAATGATTTTAAATCAGAAACAGTACATTTAATAGCAATAGACACTAATTTATTAATTTATAGTGATATTCTCATTGGTAAAACCGGAAACCAATGGGTAATTGCCGCAGATAATGGTTTTCTTTCTATGTTAAGTGATGAGTGGGATGCCATTTATAAGGTTAATCCTTCAGTATATTCTTTAAAAGACCTTTCCCCAGAAAAAAATACATTCACCATACTGGCCAATTATATTCTTACTGGGGTTGATGTAAACACTTTTGCTAAAATTACTCTTCCTAAAATCATTTTTAATAGTCTTAAGCCTGTAATCACAGATAGTCAAATCAGGGCATCAATTGTTCATGTTGATGGATACGACAATGCGGTAACCAACTTAAATAAAGTGACCTTTATTCAATGGATTGGGAATGCTGATTATAAAATATTTTATAGAAAAAGAGAAAGCCTAGTTAAAATTGATTCAAACTATGCCAACGTAGCCCAAGGTGATGGTGTAGCAGTTTTTAACGATGTAGGTTGGCTTGAGATTGCCATCAATAGGGGACAAGGCAAATCATTGTTAGGTTTGAAATTAGGTGATCAGATTATTATTGAAAAACAAGAATGATAAATAGAATAGTTCGACTTTCTTTCGAGCCGAAATTAGTTAGTGATTTTTTAGCGGTATTTGAAAACAGTAAAAATCATATTGCAAATTTTCCGGGTTGCCAAGGATTAACCCTGCTACAAGATCTTACTGATAGTAATGTATATTACACTTACAGTTTGTGGCTGGAGGAATCTGATTTAGAAAAATACCGACAATCAGAGTTGTTCGAAATAACTTGGGCTGCTACAAAAAAACTATTTAATGCTAAACCCATGGCATTCTCAGCCACCGTAAATCAAATTATAAAATGAAATTTGCTCACCTTTTTTTTCTTGCGGTAGTTTTCGTTAACTTATTATCTGCAAAACCCATGGATTCACTTAGGGTTGAAACCATCAAAGGCCAAAAGTTTATAATCCATAAAGTTGATAAATCAGACAATATAAACCTAATTGTAAAAAGATATAAATCTACGTTTGCCGATGTTAATAAGCACAATGAACTCAAAAAAAATAAGATCACTAAAAATCAAATTATACGCATCCCGGTATATATAGAAATTGTAAAGCCATTTGTTAATGAAATTAATGATTCCTCAAAGATTGATGATGCGCATGCAAATGCTCAAAATGTTGAGGTTCAAAAGATATATATGCATCAAGTTACACTTGGCGAAACATTAAATGTAATTTCCAAAAAGTATAAAATAACATCTGCCCAAATTGTTAAATGGAATAACCTGAAGTCGAATAAAATCGCAGTTGGTCAAATCCTTGTTGTAGATGAATCGGCAACCGTTAAACCATTTCATAGGTTAAATACTCCTGAAGCCCAACTGCCCCAAAATAATCAACAACCACTTATGGCTTATGGTGATTTAATAGAACAAATTGGCATTGCCATTATAGATGAGACAATGCAAGTTCTCCATTCCGAAGCACCTATCGGTACAATAATAAAGGTGCTAAACCTTGACAACAATAAACAATGTCTAGTGCGTGTAACTGGTAAGCTTGATGCTTCAAAATACAATAATTTTGTTATTTCAATTGGTAAAGAAGCGCAATCAAAACTAGATATAAACGCTGTAACGGCTCGTGTTAAAATAAGCTATATGGTTAAACCATAGTTTTCCGTTGTTGGCTCAAGTAATAAGGGAATAAAATAATTAATAGCGTACAAGCCACACCAATTTGGGTTTCTATCATCGCTTCAAACTGAAACGCAAGTAGTAAAATTACATATGCCACTTGCATAAACTCAAATTGATAAAATTTGTTTACCCAAAGTGGAGCTGTAAATGTGAATGTAAAGATGATTAACCCAACCAATCCTGTTGCAGCCAAGTAATATATAAATTGATTGTGTGGTATTATTGGTGTTGTGATACTTGGGTAGTCTCTTTTAAACAAAACATCGTTTTTATCCTTTAAATCGCCTTGACCGCAACCCCATAAGATGTTTTCTTTGGCTATCTCTAATGCGGTTTTATATGATACCATTCGTGTGGCAAGCGAGTTAAAGTTAGGGTCTTCTTGATTGGCGTATACGTTTACATCTTGTTTAGTATTAATCAGTTTGTTTCTCATGGTTGGTGATACAGCCAAACTAATCATAATAATAACAATTAACGCTCCAATCGTAACTCCAACTTGCTTGTAGTTTTTGGTTGCTATCGCCTGGTTTATCGTACTAATTACAATTACCGCATATAGGGTAAGTAACCCACTTCTAACCGAATAAATGTGTAAGAACAAAATTAAAAATATGGCAGCAGCCATTAATAGGTTTTTCTCTGTTTTGCTCTCTATATGTTGTTGTTTGATGTAGTAGTAAATAACACAAATTGCAAATACAATCAATAAGCTATACCTAATGTGGTTAATAGGTCCAGGCATAATTTTTGATTGCAAATACAACTGATTAATTTCTTCAAAATGCAATGCATAGTTAGTAAGTATACCACCAGCGCTTATCACACAAATACCAATTAACGAAAGGAAAATAACTTTAAATTGTATTTTGCTCAACACGCCAATGCTTGGCCAAATTAATGCGTACAACAAAATTGGAATTTTTATCTGAAGGCGTTCACCAAGGTATTTTAAATTATCGCTGTAAAAAAAACTAAGCAGCAAAAACAAAAAGCTCAAACTAAAAAAGGCCATGGCTTTGTTATTTATAAAGTTGTTCCAAAGTTTTTTGGGATGAGTAAGTAATAACACACTCAGCAATTGGCCAATCATGGTTATACTCAGCAGAGCCGGGGCTTTTTCGCCTGCTATTATTCCTACAAGCCAGAGGCAAGTAAAAACAGTAAATAAAGTTGTTTTGTAATTGTCTATCTTGTTCTGTTCAGATAACATCATGTTTCAATAATACAAAAGCCTCCGTAAATAAGGAGGCCTTTGTTTAAAATCAAATAATATTATTGTTTATGCGTAACGATTTCCAACCCAAACAAACCTTCTTACAATAAATTCGCTTGTGGTAAGGCTAGCATTACCTGCCGGATTTCCTCCTGTAACGTGAAAGTCACTGAAGGCCGCATGCGAGTTAATAAAAGATGCACCCGTAAAATTAAATGATACTGGCGTAAACACTTCGTTCATTTCATCTTCTATGGTATGCATGATAGCGCTGTCTGTCGTGTATGCACCACAGGTTATTGCTCCTTTTTCGCTGGCTAGTTTCTTTGCCAATGCAATAGAGTTTTGGGTTGATGAAGTTTTAATCACAAATACAATTGGTCCAAAGCATTCTTTATTATAAAGATTGTAATCACTTTCATCCATAACTATGACAGCAGGTGTCGCTATTCGAGCATCTTTAAACTCTTCATTAACTATCGATTTACTTTCAAGTACCACATTTCCGCCTAATTCACCTAAATGCATTACTCTTTTCAAAGTAACTTCAGATTGTATAGCTCCTAAAGTTGGTGCTCCTGCTTTAGGATTATCAACCAAACTAGTAATGGCACCGCATAATGCCAGTAGTGTATCGTCAAAGCCTATCAAGCCTTCATTTGTATTAATACCATTGGCAGGTATAAAAATATTTTGAGGAGCGGTGCACATCTGTCCACTATATAAGCTGGCACTAAATGCAATATTAGACATCACTGTTTTTAAATCAACAACACTATCTATAATAATACTATTTACACCCGCTTTTTCTGTAAATACAGTTTTGTTTAATGATTCTATATAATTACCAAATTCACTACCACCCGTGTAATCAACTAACTTAACAGATTGGTGTTCGGCCAATAATTTTGTTATAGGATTGTCCAAAGTGTCAGGTGCAAGTTGTACCGTGCATGCGTCAATATCATTTTCTATGAAAACTTTTTGTAATTCACTTATCACAATCGCTATGGGTAAAATAGCCTTAGGGTGCGGTTTTACAATTGAAACATTTCCTGTAATTAAATTTGCAAATAAGGCTGGAACGGTATTCCAAATCGGAAACGTACTGCAACCTATCACTAAACCAACACCTTTCGGCATGGCTTTCCAATTTTTCTTCAGTTTCAAATCAAATTTCCCCATCGGTTTTACCCAATCGGCTTCAGCAACGTACTTAGTCAACTCTTCCAAACCAGTAATAATAGACTCCAAGGCTCTATCATTACTATGAGGGCCCGATGCTTGGAACGACATCATGTAAGATTGTCCAGTGGTGTGCATTGTCGCATAAGTGATATCAAAAAAACGCGTTTTAATTCTATCTAATGCCTCTATTAATATGCCAGCTCTATGTTTCACAGGAATTTTACTCCAGCTTTTTTGAGCCTGCACTGCATTACTTATATATGTGTCTATACTATATGAGGGATATTTAACTCCAATACCTAACTGTAAATATGGTGAAATTTCTTCTCCAATCCATGCTATGGCATTTCCTTGATGTAATTCACCAAAGTTGTTATTCATAATGGAACTTATAAAGTTCTTACCCTTTGTGTCCCCATCCTCGCTGTAGGCTTTTGGGTTTTCAGGGTATGAAGTGAAATAACCCCTTGTATGCAATGCTGCGAATGCAGAGTTAACAATATTTTCGTGTTTTTCAAATAATGACGATGTTGTATTCATGTTTCAGATAATAGTAGTAAGTATAATTGTATTTTAAGCTTGCGCAAGTTTAATCAAATGTACATTCATAGCATAATAGTTACTTTTGTTTTTTATAATTGAGTTGATATTTGATACGCGTTTTAAAGTAAATATATCGTTCAATGTGTGTCTTCATCTGTTTTCATTCAAAATATACCCTTGTAACACAGTAAACTAGTGAAATAGTTTGTAGCCATATTTGCTACAAAGTAAAAACGGCCTACATTTGCATCCCGTTACAGTAAAAGCGTGGGATTAAAAAGTTCTTTAAGAAGTGAAGTGGCTATATAATTAGAGTATAATTATACAAATATGGAT
>CANLLM010000005.1 GCA_947491825.1 Bacteroidota bacterium | reverse complement strand
CGGTTAAAGTCCGCTGTTGTTCTAGAATAAAGGGAATCTACTAATGCATATAAAATAGTATTGCGCGAAATCTTTTGTGATTCGTGAAGGCGAATAATGCTGCTTTCGTAATCTTTAGGATTTCCCGCTCCATAAATGCAACTTACCGATGCAAGAACAATCACATCTCTACGTCCTGATAGCAGTGAAGACGTAGTTTTCAAACGTAATTTTTCTATTTCCTGATTAATTGCCAAGTCTTTTTCTATGTATGTATTGCTAGAAGGAATAAAGGCTTCGGGTTGATAATAGTCGTAATAAGAAACGAAATACTCCACCGCATTTTCCGGGAAAAACTGCTTAAACTCTCCATATAATTGCGCCACCAAAGTTTTGTTATGGCTCACAATTAAAGTAGGCTTTTGCACTTGCTGAATAATATTGGCCATGGTAAATGTTTTACCCGATCCTGTAACCCCTAATAAAGTTTGGTATTTATTGCCATTATTGACTCCCTCAACTAGTTGTTTGATAGCTGTAGGTTGATCGCCACTTGGCACATATTCCGATGTTAATTTAAATGTCATAGTAACCAAACAAAGCTAATAAAAGTAATGGAAGTAATTGGGTTAATTCTACAAAATACAAAGCTCCAATTCTGTCTTGAAACTGAGGCTTTATTATCCATATAAACCCTATCCTAAATAAAAATGGAACATGGTCACAAACTTGTTGGTTTGTGATAATTTACGATGCTCAACTTTAAAAGTAATTCTCATCCTGTAATTAGGTTTTTACTAATCAAAAATTTTACCATTATTTCCTGTTATTGTTTGATGTCAGTCACAGAAACGTCAAGTAATAATTGTAATAATGAATTGTATTTATAATAGTTGTAACGTATTTTTTGTTTGCAGTTTGTTACAAAATGAAAATTCTGTTAAAAGCAAAAGCGCCCTGATATTTATATCAGGGCGCTTTTAAAATATTCGACTTTATTGATTTATAACAAGTGTTTTTCTGCATGGTATGAAGAACGAACCAACGGCCCCGACTCTACATATTTAAGGCCTATATTTAGGCCTGCATCTTTGTAATAGTCAAATTCTTCAGGAGTAACAAAACGTTCCACATTTAAGTGCATTTTAGTTGGTTGTAGGTATTGACCTAAGGTAACCACATCACAACCCCAATCTTTTAAGTCTTGTAAAACTTCAAGCACTTCTTCTTTGGTTTCTCCTAAACCCAACATAATACCAGATTTAGTTCTGCGGCCGCGTTCTTTTGTTTTTAAAATCTGCTCTAAACTGCGTTCATACTTTGCTTGTGGTCGAACTTTACGATAAAGTCTTTTCACTGTTTCCATATTGTGAGAAACAACTTCGGGTTTTTCATCGATCACCTCATACAATAAATCCCACTTAGATAAAAAGTCAGGAATAAGTGTTTCTATTGTTGTGCTTGGGTTCAGCTCTTTTACCAACCTGATGGTATCAGCCCATACTTTGGCTCCTTTATCTTTTAATTCATCACGATTCACTGAGGTAATTACCGCGTGTTTTACCCCCATTAATTTAATGGCTTCTGCAACGCGCAAGGGCTCAGATAAATCGTAATCTTGGGCACGACCGGTAGCTACTGCACAAAAACTGCAGCTGCGTGTACATACATTACCAAGAATCATAAAGGTAGCAGTTCCTGCTCCCCAGCATTCGCCCATGTTAGGGCAACTTCCACTCTCGCAAATGGTATGCAATTTATATTCATCTACAATCTTTCTTACATTGCGGAAGTTCTCGCCTGTCGGTAATTTTACTTTTAACCAAGATGGTTTTTTAATACGTTCTTCTGCTAAAGTTGGTAATTCTATCATGTTTATCTGTTCTGTCCGAAATTAAATCCTAAATATAAAGTAATGTATAATTGTTTGTTCTTTGCCAATGCATCTGCCATCAATGGTAGCGGTTGAGCAAATAAATCAATACAAAATCCGGCCTCTAAACTGTTAAATGCATCCGGGTAATCGCCCCACTCAACTGACAAGCTATTTTTGAAATGTCCACCAATACGTGCGGTCATTTCATCAAATCCACGCGTAAAGGTAGCATTTCCATATATGGTATAAGGAGTAGTGTGCGTATTTACGGGTTCGTATTTTTCTGTGGCAATATAATCTTGTCCAAATGGATCTTGTGATAGTTTAAAAACATCAATATAAATTGGTTTTAATAAAGCAGTGGTAATGCCAAACGAATAGTTGTAGTGCAAAGAAACAGAGTTTTTATAATCACGGGTGGTGATAAATATATTTTGACCATATCCAGTGCGAAGGAAAAATGCCATGTTAATTCTTCCTGGAGTGTATTGTTTTGGATTATCAGATTGACCATAAACACGTTCTTCTTTTGGATGTCGAATACGTGCTAATTCCAAATCAAATCCGTTTTTTAGGAGCGCTGTCTTTTGCCATTGGTATTTTAAATTAATACCACCTAAACTTGAGCTATTTAAATTTGCGCCATATTGAATACGTTTCCTGTATAGCAATGTTGGTTCTGTAATTAAGTCGTTTTGTGCCAAAGCATTTAAAGCTGTTAGCATAAAAACTACACTACATAATTTGGCAACAACACTCATGCGCATATATTTGAAAATTCAAAAATAAAAAAAATATGTATACTTCGGAGGTTATTTATTTAGGTGGTTTGCGCACGCAAGCCAAACACATGATAAGCGAAAGTGTAATAATAACAGATGCACCTATAGACAATCAGGGTAAAGGAGAAGCATTTTCTCCAACGGACTTGCTAGCCACATCATTAGCTCAATGTATGATGACCATTATGGGTATTGAAGCCGAGAAACTTGATGTTAATTTGATAGGAACTAAAATAGAAGTAACAAAAAAAATGACCACTAGCCCAAGAAAAGTGGCTAAGATAGTTGTAGTATTTTGTTTACCTGAAACTGCATTAAAATACAAAACGGAGTTAGAACATGCTGCTTTAAACTGCCCAGTTGCACTTTCGTTAAACCCGGAACTTAAACAGCATGTTGTATTTAACTACGTTTAGTTGCAAAAGCTTACCCAATCAATACTAAATTTTGGGCAAGAACCTTTACAAGATGTTAAGCTAACCAAGACGAAAGCTAGGGCTGCAATAATTATTACTTTTTTCATATAAAATATAGAATGATACAAAGTTATGTAAATATTATTCAATGTATGCAAGATTTAAACATTGAAAAGTTAAATGAGTATACAAAACTATACAACAAGACACAGCTCATAATGTTTCTTAAAAAGAATTATGGCGATTGCACTCCCTTTGTAGCAGAGCAACTAGCGTTAATTGAGAAGTCAAAAAAAAAGTTGCCGGAATGGGTTTCCCAGGGTTGTTTTTTTACTAAAAAAAGTTTGGAGCAGTCTAGTTCAATTCCTTTGGCAAAATTTAAAGCCTCTTTGCTTCAAGGTAAATTATTGGTTGATTTAAGTGCAGGACTAGGCGTTGATGATGTTGCTTTTTCAGCCACCTTCAATCGGGTTATCGGGGTTGATGTTGATCCAACTTTAAATAGTATAGTCAGGCATAATTATGAAAGAATTAATATTCATAATGTAACTAGGGTAGATGCCACTGCTGAAGCATTTTTGATTGATAATCCAATTAAAGCAGATGCTTACTATATTGATTCAGATAGACGTTCTTCAGGTTCAACCAAAACATTTTCATTAATTGGTGCGACTCCAAATGTGCTAGATGTTGCCCCCGCTTTGGTACGCCAGGGTGCTGAGGTGCTACTGAAATTATCGCCAATGGTTGATATTGTATATTTATTTAAAACATTTGATCATGTCAAACGATTGATTGTTGTTGGGTTTAAAAATGAAGTGAAAGAAATATTAGTATTACTAAACAGCCAAGCCAATACGGATATTAGCAATATTGAAGCAGTTCAGGTGAATGAGGATGGAAAGGTGGAGTTTAATTTTTCTCCTAACACCAACCCGTTTATACCGGTAAGTAGTATTAGTAATCATTTTTTTTATGAGCCATCAAATATGATTATAAAGGCTGGACTTAGTGGTGATTATGCTAAGTGTTGTGGTTTAAGCTTAGTGGCAAAAAACAGTCATTACGCTACAGGCGCATTTATAGATGGATATTTCGGCAGGTGTTTCATTGTGGTTAATCATTCCTTTTTTAATAAGAGTGGCATTAAACAATATATAAAACAACATAGCATTACTAGGGCAAATGTTTCTGCCCGTAATTTTGTGAATAGCGTTGATGAAATAAGAAAAAGCTTCAATCTTGAAGATGGGGGAGACGATTATTTATTTTTTACTCAAGATGCAGTTAAAAATAAGTTGTTTTGGCATTGCAAAAAAATCAATCTGTAGCTCTTCTTACAAGCATGTAATTTTCATTATCAATTTTCAAGTATCCATATTCATAACAAAATAAATAATTCGATCCAGCTTTTGTTGTGTAGGTATGCGTATGATAACCAAAGTTGAATCCCTTGGCTAAAAGTTTTTTTTGAGATATCTTTATTTTCCCAATGTCTTCTGGCACCAAATTTTTCATTATCTTCCTGTTTTTCTTTAGTGCAGCCGTAATCTCCTTAACCCAAAGGGGATCTGTATTTTTTTTATTATTGTATGTAGTTCGGCATTGATCATCACAGAATTTCTTATCTGAACGGCCACGCAACTCAACTTTGCAGGTTAGGCAATTTGTCACTCTCATATAAAACGGGGTTGGGTTTACATGGGTGAAATTCGTAAATAATATTCAAAAAAACAACGCCCAACTTTTCAGGTTGGGCGTTTAGGCAATTAATTTATATCTATGATAGTAGGCATACGCATCTGCATTCCCTCATATTTCATTAGTTTAGCAATTTGGCTATACCACTCATATTGTTGTCCAAACTTTTGTTTGGCCATAAAAGTTGTAGCCTCTTCGCCAATACTTTCCATGAATTGTTCAAAGGGTTCTTTTTGTTCCGGGAATGTTGAGATCCTGTATTCTGTTAAGTTTACTTTTTTGGCTGCAATTTGAATGGCTTTATTCAGTCCTCCAAATTCGTCTATCAAGCCAATTTTTTTCGCATCGCTTCCACTCCAAACGCGCCCTTGAGCAATGTTATCTACTTGCTGCAAGGTTAACTTGCGGCCTTCAGCAACTTTGGTTATAAAATCGGTATAAATTCTATCAATATATTTTTGAAGTATGGCTTGTTCTGCTTTTGTTAATGCGCGGTTCGCTGTACCCATGTCAGCATATTGTCCGAACTTAACAGTTTCCATGTTAACACCTAGTTTTTCTTCAATTAATTTTTGTGCATTCACCAATAATGCAAATACCCCAATACTTCCTGTTATGGTGTTTTGTTCTGCAACTATTACATCAGCAGGTGCAGCAATGTAATAACCACCACTAGCAGCAGTGGCTCCCATCGATACAATAACTGGTTTTACTTTTTTGGTTAGTACAACTTCACGCCACATTACATCGCTTGCCATTGCACTACCTCCAGGAGAATTTATACGCAATACCAATGCTTTAATATTGCTATCGTTTTTTGCTTTGCGCAAACTCTCTACTATGGTTGTTGATCCCATAGTTTGACCATCACCCTTACCACTTACAATGTCTCCAATGCAATAAATCACAGCAATTTTCTCTTTCACACTGTATGGTTCACCTTTTACTGTCTTTGCTAATTCTGCAGCAGAAACCATTTCAATATCATCAAATTTATCTACACCTACTTTCTTTGTTAAAATATCATTTACCTGGTCTTCGAACAATACTCCTGTAATCATGCCCAAACGTTTCGCATCTTCTGGGCTTTGAATAGATAGATTGTCTATCATTTGTTTTATTTCATCAGCAGTTTTTTTACGGGATTTTGCAATGGCATTCACGAAATTATCATACATACTACCGAGGTAAGCTTCTGTTTGTTCTCGATTTGCATCGCTCATTTTATCAGCAATTAATGGTTCTCCTGCAGATTTAAATTTACCATGGCGAATAAGTTGCGGTTCAATTCCAAGTTTATTAAACATTCCTTTTAGGTATGGGGTGGTACTGCTAAATCCATCCATGAGTAATTCTCCAGATGGGTTTAAAAAAATCTCATCAGCTACACTTGCCAAATAATAGGAGTGTTCTTCCAAGAGTTCACCGTAAGCCACAATAAACTTTTTACTGGTTTTAAAATCAATCAGTTCAGCACGAATTGCTTCAAGCGTTGCATAATCGTTAGGTGATATACTCAAGTTTAAGTATATGCCTTTGATGTTGGCATTTTCTTTGGCTCCATTTATCGCTTTTAAGATGTCGTTTAGGCCAGTAGTTTTATTGCTTTCAAATGTGTTGAAGTTAAACTGCTCAAATGGATTTTTACTGGTACGCTCGGCAATCATGTGATCTAATTTCAGCATTAAAACGCTGTTAGCTTCTATTGTTTGATGTTTATCATCATTAGCTGATGATACTATGCCACCGATTATAGCTGCGAATAAAAAAAACAAAATAAATACTGAGATGATAACCCCTAATGCGGAAGCTAACATAAACTTAAAAAATTGTTTCATATAGGTGTGATTTTGATTTTACAAAGATGATTTATTGCAAACAAAGTAAACATGTTTTTTAATAAGGATTACAACCTTTATGTTAATGGATACTAAATTTATTTAAGCGGCAAAAGGCATTAACCTGATAATTGATCATGTGTTAAAAACTTAAACTTCAATATTATTTTAGATAGGTTATTTTCGCGATATGGAATTTTCGATACTAACCGCTATTTCGCCTATTGATGGCAGATATCGCAAACAAACCGAACAATTGGGTTTGTACTTCAGTGAGTTCGCTCTTATTCAATACCGTGTACTCATGGAAATCGAGTACTTTATCGCGTTGGCAGAATTACCCCTTCCACAGATTAAGGGTAAAATAAGCGTGGCCGATAAACAAGTCTTACGTGAGGTTTATACAAATTTCACAGAGCAAGATGCCATCCGTGTAAAAGAAATGGAGAAAACTACCAATCATGATGTAAAATCGGTTGAATACTTAATTAAAGAAAAAATGCAAGCCTTGGGTTTGTCTGATATCAGTGAATTTATTCATTTTGGGTTAACATCTCAAGATATTAATAATACTGCCATTCCACTTAGTTTAATGGATGCCAACGTTCAATGTATGTTACCAACTTTATCTGAAGTGGTTAAAAAATTGAACTCCTTAGCTAAGGACTGGAAACATATTCCAATGCTAGCCCATACCCATGGGCAACCGGCAACGCCCACCAAATTGGGTAAAGAAATTTTAGTATTTGTTGAGCGATTAGAAAAACAAATTGAACAATTAAAAAGTATTCCTTACAGTGCAAAATTTGGCGGTGCAACTGGTAATCTTAACGCACATTATGTGGCTTATGGTAAAATTAATTGGGTTGATTTTAGTAATAAATTCCTTGATGGATTGGGTTTAACCAGAAGCCAATATACAACGCAAATTGAGCACTATGATAACCTTGCTGCTATGTTTGATGCCTATAAGCGTATAAACACTATTTTGTTGGACATGAGTCGTGATTTTTGGCAATACATCTCAATGGAATATTTTAAGCAGCAGCTAAAAAAAGGGGAAGTGGGTTCATCTGCAATGCCTCACAAAGTAAATCCAATAGATTTTGAGAATGCCGAAGGGAATTTAGGCATTGCCAATGTTTTGTTTGAGCACCTATCAGCAAAGCTTCCAATTTCTCGTTTACAAAGGGATTTAACTGATTCAACTGTATTGCGTAACATAGGCGTTCCATTGGCTCATACTTTAATTGCTTATAATAGTTTACTTAAAGGGTTGGGGAAATTATTGTTAAATGAAAAAGCCATACACAATGACTTAGAAGAAAATTGGGCGGTATGTGCAGAGGCTATTCAAACAATTTTAAGACGCGAAGGTTATCCTAAGCCATATGAGGCGTTAAAAGATTTAACGCGCACCAATGTAAAAATAAATCAAAAAAATTTACATGCGTTTATTGATAAGTTAAAAGTGAACGCAAAAATAAAATTAGAGTTAAAAAAAATTACCCCACATAACTACACAGGCGTTTACTAGTAGTTTCTATCGATCATAAATAAGCAATAAAATGAAACTACATTTAAAAAGACCACTGGTGGTATTTGATTTAGAAACCACAGGAACAAGCGTAAATCTTGACAGAATTGTTGAGTTTAGCTTCATAAAAGTAATGCCTGAAGGTACCGAGACAATTAAAACATTAAGGTTTAACCCTGGAATACCGATACCACTTGAGGTAAGTTTAATTCATGGTATTTACGATGATGATGTAAAAGAGGCTCCATTGTTTAAAATAAAAGCCAAGGAATTGGCAGAGGAATTTATGGGGTGTGATTTTGCCGGATTTAATTCTAATAAATTTGATTTCCCTTTATTGGTAGAAGAGTTTTTGAGAGCAGGCGTTGAGTTTGATGTTGAAAATAGAAGGTTTGTTGATGCCCAGCGTATTTTCCACATGATGGAACAACGTACATTGACTGCTGCATATAAGTTTTATTGTAACAAAGAATTGATTAATGCCCACAGTGCCGAGGCTGATACTATAGCTACGCTTGAGGTGTTAAAGGCACAAATTGAAAGATATGAAAATTTGGAAAACGATGTAGAGTTTCTACACAACTTTACCAAACAGGATAAGAACGTGGATTTAGCAGGGCGTATTATCTATAATAAGGATGGTATTCCTGTTTTTAATTTTGGTAAGCATAAGGGTAAGCTGGTACAAGAAGTATTTAAGACCGATTTTGGCTACTATGATTGGATGATGAATGGAGATTTTGCCGAAGACACAAAACGCAGGCTTACCCAAATAAAACTTCAAGGATTTAAGCGTTAAAATCATCATCATAAATTTAATAAAAAAGTCTTAAGCAGCAGCTTCGTTTGGAAACTAAACATTCACATTAAACCCTAGACCTACGATAGTATTAGCGTTTTAATTATTAATCCCCTCAAATTATTGACATTGGATAATTAAATGATTAAATGCACTTGAAAAAGCACACCTAATTGTTGTTTTGAAAAGGTAAACCTTCAGTACACCATTTGTCCCTTATTGCTCCATAATCTTATTGGTTTAATATTTGAGTCAGTCAGAATATTATCTTTTGTGAGCACACAAGAGTAAGGTAGCAAAAACTAAAATAGTCATGGATTAAGATATTTCATCATCCCATTCATAAATCTAAAAAAGCAATTTCTCTTCATAATGATTAAACCATAAAAGGTGAAAACAGCTTTTATAGTGCGGTTAATTTTGCTATTTTATTTGCTAAAATGCAGTTAATTAGGCTCTTGCAAGAGTTTGAGTTGAACTTGCCATATTCCAAATTAGTATAATGTGAAAAATAGATATGGTCTAATTTTTATTAACTTCAAATAATTTGCTAGCTTTGGTGTAGGTAAGGTTAATTTAGATTTATTAAGCTTCTTAAAGTTGCAAAAACATAAGCAAATCAAAATACTTATATATCTACTGGATATATTAAAACTGGCGGCAACTGCTTTTGGTGGTCCTCAAATGCACTTTACTCAGTTTCATAAGGTTTTTGTGTTAAAACGAAACTATGTAACTGAAGAGGAGTTAAAAGAGTTGAATTCTTTATGCAGTATGTTACCAGGCCCAACATCAACCCAAACCATTACTGCCATTGGATACAGTATTGGTGGGCCTAGTTTAGCTTTTATAACATTAGCTATTTGGGTATTGCCTGCTAGTATGCTCATGCTAAGTTTTGCCATACTATTATCATTGTTTGATATTACCAATCCTAAACTTGATTTTTTAAAGTACTTGCAGCCTATGGCAGTTGGTTTCATAATTTATGCGGCTTATCAAATCAAAAATTTGTTTGTTAAAAGAATACACCATTGGGTTTTAATGGTTTTGTCTACAGTGCTAGCAATCGTTATCGAAACCCCTTTGGTTTTTCCTCTTATACTGCTGGTTGGTGGATTTGTGTCTTCCCAAATTAACAAGGCAAATTACCGGGATGTTAAGCCTATTAAAAATATACTTTGGAAAAACTTTTCTTTGTTTGTTGGCGTCTTTTTGCTGGCAGCCATATTGGGCGCTTTAACCAAAAACAAAGCCTTTTTATTGTTTGAAAATACGTATCGTTTTGGCAGTATTGTTTTTGGAGGAGGGCATGTATTGATACCAATGATGTATAATCAATTTGTGGAGTTTAAGCACTATATCGAGCCCAACTCGTTTTTAGCTGGAGTAGGAATGTTACAAGCAACGCCAGGACCGGTATTCAGTTTTAGTGCATATGCCGGTGCTATGGCATTGAATGAATGGGGTATTTGGGGGCAAGTTGTTGGAGGCTTGATTGGTACAGTTGCTATTTTTTTGCCTGGTATCCTATTAATTTTTTTTGTATATCCTATTTGGGCCCAAGTGAAAAATTACTCTCCTATAAAAAATGCGATTGAAGGTATTAATGCCACTTCCGCAGGGTTAGTTTTGGCTTCCGCCTATTTGTTATTTGAACCGATACAGGTAAACGAGCCTAATATGTTGGTACTTTTAGGTACTTTATTCTTATTATTGACCACCAAAATGCCAAGCCCTTTGGTGGTAATACTTTGTATTGTAGTTGGGTTTATTTTTTAAAGCCATCATGAAAAAAAACTTTGTTTTAGCATTAACGTATGTGTTTTTAATGATACCCTGTTTACTCAAGGCTCAACAACCTGCGCCAACCCAAATTCATGAGCTGATTCAACTTTCAGGATTAGTTGTTTCTGTTGATAGCTTACAGGGTTTACCTTTGGTTTCTATTCGTATAAAAAATACCAATAAAGGAACATTTACTGATGAAGGTGGCTTTTTTTCCTTTGTTGTTAAAAAAACAGATACGGTAGTTTTTAGCTTTATCGGTTATAAGGCTATTGAGTATGCGATGCCTCAAAATTTGAAAGGTATTAAATACAGCATCATTCAACCTATGACAGAAGATACCGTGTTTTTAAATACTGCCGTTATTCGCTCCTATCCAACACCTGATGAATTTGATTATTATTTTGTAAAGGCAACCATCCCTGATGCTTACTATGAAGCATCAACGCGTAATTTAAGAAAGAAAACACTCGAAAATATTGCTCAAAGTATGAGTATGGACGGGGTTGAATCGCAACGTTATACTGCACAACAACAGGCTTATCGATATTATTACAATGGCCAACTTCCTCCTAACAGAATTTTTGATCCATTTGCCTGGGGACAATTTTTTAACGCATGGAAAAATGGCGCTTATCAGAAAAAAAAATAATTTAGCTTACTTGGTTATGTAATCAATACTCCTCGGGCCTTGATTAAATAGCAGATCTATGACGCTTAGGTTAGGTTCAAAAGCGAATTTCTCTGCAAATATTTGCAAGTATGGCTTAAAAGTTTCGTTAGCATGAATTTTCGGGGTTATCTGGTATCTAAGGTCTATGTCACCTGGCATGCATGCAATATAAGTATCGCTTAAATTTACTTGCACATTAACTTTCAAATATTTCATGCATAGTTTCAATAAATCAACTTCAAATTGAAGCACGCTTTGCGTATTTGTAGAATACAGATTCTCGAATGCATCCGCATAATGGATAAAATAAGGAGCGGAACCATAAGCTGATTTTAGGCTCTGCCAATGCTGGCGTTGCCAATGAATGGTATTGTCGGGCTTAAGTTCATGTATTGACATTTTGTGTGCTGTTTTTTGCACAGGTATTACAAGTGATAATGGGCCGTTTGCCGATAAGATTGTGGTTCGGTTTCGATAGGTTTGTTTTACAAAATGTTCATGAACATCAATTATTGCATTGCCGTTTAATAAGTGGCGCATCCATAAAACATTTGGTAAATAATGTATACTCAATACAGCTCTCATGCAGCGAATATAATAGATGGCTGAATATTGGTTACTAACAAAAACAATTAGAATGATTGCCGCGTTGTGTTTTTTATATATTTGCAGCAACTTAAAAATACAATATGACTAATGAAGGTATGACCGGTTTGGGATTTGGACACACTGAAAATCAAAAAATGGTGGCTCAAATGGCTAAAGATTTTGCAGAAAAACACATAAGGCCATACGTTATGGAATGGGATGAAGCACAGATTTTCCCTAAAGCTACCATGCAAGAAATGGGTAAATTAGGTTTGTTGGGTGTTCTGGTCCCCGAAGAATATGGAGGCGCAGGCTTGGGTTATTTCGAATACATAACAGCTATTCAAGAAATAGCAAAGGTTTGCAGTTCGGTTGGCTTATCTATGGCCGCTCATAACTCTTTATGCACAGGGCATATTTTACAATTTGGTAACGATGAGCAGAAGAAAAAATGGCTGCCTAAGTTAGCTGTTGGAGAATGGATTGGCGCTTGGGGGCTAACTGAAGCCAATACAGGAAGTGATGCGATGCGTATGCAATGCGTAGCAAAAGAAGATGGGGACCATTATATTATAAATGGAACAAAAAATTGGATTACACATGGTATTACAGGTGATGTGGCTGTTGTATTAGTTAGAACCGGAGATCTTTTAGATAGCAGTGGCATTACTGCGATAGTTGTTGAACGAGGAACACCAGGGTTTAAAGGAGGTAAAAAAGAGAATAAATTGGGAATGCGTGCCAGCGAAACTGCTGAGTTAATATTTGAAGATTGTCGTGTCCCTAAAGCCAATGTTTTAGGTGAAGTAGGAGAGGGCTTTAAGCAAGCAATGAAGATACTTGATGGCGGACGTATTTCTATTGCTGCTTTAAGTTTAGGAATTGCTAAAGGAAGTTACGAGGCCGCTTTAAAATATGCGAAAGAGCGGGAACAATTTGGTCAGCCGATAGCAAGCTTTCAAGCTATTGCATTTAAGTTGGCAGATATGGCCACTCGAATTGAAGCAGCGGAATTATTGACTTATCAAGCAGCGGATTTAAAAATGAAGCACAAACCTATGACAACAGAGAGTGCTATGGCCAAGTATTATGCAAGTGAAGTTTGTGTCTATGCAGCTACAGAAGCAGTACAAATTTTTGGAGGTTACGGTTATACCAAAGATTTTCCAGTAGAGAAATTTTACCGCGACTCTAAGCTTTGCACCATCGGTGAGGGAACCAGTGAAATTCAGAAATTGGTTATAGCCCGCAATATACTTAGAGATTAATTTAATTGTTTGGTAAATTAATAAATCGAACTAATTTTGCAGACCTTTTATTAATAAAAGAGATTGAAAGGAAAGGAGGTAATTTAGTATATGATATTTGTAAACGTTAAAGAAAACGAATCATTAGATAGAGCACTTAAGAAGTTCAAAAAGAAGTTCGAAAAGACTGGTGTTGTGAAGGAAATGCGTGAGCGTAAAGAATTTACTAAGCCATGCGTTAAAAACCGTTTCAAACGAATTAGAGCAGCTTATAAATTACACCTTCAACAAGAAGCTCAAGGTTAATTTAATCTAGTAAAACATAAAAAAATCCCTCCATCGTTTTAGGTTGAGGGATTTTTTGTTTTTATCTGTTTAAGACGTTCTTCACTTTAATAAAGCAGAATCAAGGTTAGAAAAGTTTATGGTTTTCAGTTTTCGAATTGTCTCCAACACACAAACTCAAATTTCCATAAATTAACGTGCTTGATAAGTTATTTTAATAGGAGCATTAGTTACCGGATGCTCAAAAGATAGTTCAACAGCTGTAAGTGCAATGCTTTTATCATCTAAACGCTTGCTTGCGCCATATTTCACATCACCAATGATTGGACATTTAATTGCACCTAATTGGGCACGTATTTGGTGTTTACGGCCAGTAAGTAGTTTTATACGTACAATACAGTTACTGTTATTTACGTATTTAACTTCAAAACTTAAAGTTGCTTTCTCAGAATTTGGAACGGGCTTTATGTGCGCTTTTGTTACGTTTTTGATTTCATCCCTTACTAAGAAATGAGTGAGGGTATCTATATCGTGTAATGGCTTTCCTTCTACTTTAGCCTCGTATATTTTATCAATTTTACGATTTTTAAACAACTCGTTCATACGTGTTAATGCCTTACTTGTTCTCGCAAATAAAACTATCCCACTTACAGGCATATCAAGTCGGTGTATCACACCCAAAAAAACATCACCAGGTTTATTGTATTTTTCTTTAATATATAACTTAACTTCATCCTCCAAACTTGTTGGTTTGCCGGGTTCTGGCTGAACCGTTTGCCCTGGTTCTTTTACCACCGCAATAAGGTGGTTGTCTTCGAATAGCACTTGTAAACTCATTGTTTGGTTTGATGATGTCTAAATTACGTTGATTTAATATTGTTCTTTTTCGTTCGGGAAGTCAACGCTTTTTACATCTGATATGTATAGCTCAACAGCACTTTTAATTTCGTCATATAGGTTTAGGTATCTGCGTAAAAACTTAGGCGACAGCACTTTTAATTTCGTCATATAGGTTTAGGTATCTGCGTAAAAACTTGGGCGAAAAATCTTTATTAATTCCAAGCATATCGTGACAAACCAAAACTTGTCCGTCTACATGAGGTCCTGCACCTATTCCTATTATCGGTATTTTAACTATTTCGGCAACTTGCTTGGCTAGTTTACTGGGTATTTTTTCTAACACAATGGCAAAGCATCCAGCCCCTTCAAGTAATTTAGCATCAGCAATAAGTTTATTGGCTTCTTCTTCTTCTTTAGCCCTTACTTCGTATGTACCGAATTTGTAAATGCTTTGTGGGGTTAAACCCAAGTGCCCCATTACGGGTATTCCTGCAGTTAAAATTCTTTTAATAGAGTCAACCACGTCCTCTCCACCTTCTAGTTTTACAGCATGCGCTTCGGCTTCTTTCATAATTCGAATTGCAGAGTTTAGCGCCTCTTTAGAGTTGCCTTGGTATGAGCCAAAAGGCAAATCAACTACCACTAAACTGCGGTTAACAGCGCGAATAACTGCAGAAGCGTGAGAAATCATCTCGTCTAAAGTAATAGGCAGGGTTGTTTCGTGTCCATGCATTACATTGCTAGCTGAGTCACCAACAAGAAGTACATCTATTTTGGCATCATCAAAAATACGAGCCATACTATAGTCGTATGCCGTTAACATCGATATTTTTTCACCCCTTAGTTTCATTTCTTGTAACACGTGGGTGGTTACTTTTTTAATCTCTTTGTAAGTACTCATAATAAGTAATTAGTCATCAAAGGTATATATTAAATATTGATATAGATAACGAATGCGCGCAACCGAACTGCTAAATAATGATACTTAAGCTTTGAGTACTTCTATATTCAGCAATTAAATTATATTTGTGCCGCTATGAAAAATCGGATATTAACTTTTTTAACGGGTGTTTTATTCCTTGCAGCATGCGATAATACACTTGATATTAATGCTCCTTATCGCGAAACGCCAGTGGTTTATGCTATTATTGACATGGGGCAAGACAGTCAGATTTTTCGGATACAGAAAACCTATCAAAACGATATCAATAAAACAACGGATGAAGTAGCCCAAATTGCTGATTCATTGTACATGAAAAACATCACGGTTAAAGTGGTTAATGGAAATATTACAAATCAATTTAGAGAATTCAAACGATTGGCACCTCGGAAAGAAGCTGGTTTTTTTAGTAACAAGGATTCTAGCTACTGGGGACAAAGAACGACAGGTTTTTTTACTCCTGGGTCAAGCTACACGTTACGCATTAAAAACAACGAAACGGATAAGGAATACATTGCCACAACAACTGCTACCGGTATGGCAAATATTCGCCTTGGTGGTGCAATCAATTTTATTGAATTTCCAGAAGGTACGTTTTCATATCAGGTTGAGCAAATTGGAGCTAATGTTTTTATGTTCGATTTAATTGTTAGGCTTAACTATTGGGAGATTAGTAAATCAACGACTGACTCCGCTCTTAGATATGTAGATTATTATGTGAGGAGAGACGCTTTGTACACCTCTGTTTTGAACGGTAAGGCAACTATTGGCGTTTCTAAGCAAGGTTTGTTAGGTCATTTTACTAGTAATATAGTAGTTAATGCTGATGTGATAAGAACGTTTAACTCTATGGAGTCTGTTGTAATTGGTTCCAATAGTGATTATAGCGACATGATACAAACAAATAAACCAAGCGGTAGTATTATCCCTAAAGTATCTGATTACTCGAATATATCTAATGGAATAGGTGTTTTTGCTTCACGAACCATCACCAAACTTAAACAATCAGTAACGGATCCGAGTATAGATTTGTTGAATACACAAGTCTTGAATAGGTAATAAATCGTCATATTTGCTGACAAATTTTAGGGTTAAATACCACCAATTTCGCTAAAAACTGACATTTTTTTGCCTTATTACTGCCAAATTCTAAGTGGCACTACTATTGAATAGTTGTGACAAACAACTTTTAATATGAGCAAAGTAATAGGTATAGATTTAGGAACCACGAACTCTTGTGTAGCCGTTATGGAAGGTAACGAGCCAGTGGTCATTGCCAATAGTGAAGGCCGCAGAACAACGCCCTCTATTGTGGCATTTTTAAAAGATGGTGAACGTAAAATTGGTGATCCTGCAAAGCGTCAGGCTGTAACTAATCCTAAAAATACCATTTATTCCATTAAACGTTTCATGGGTAGTAACTTCGATGAAACCAAAAAAGAAACCTCACGCGTTCCTTACACTGTAGAAAAAGGAGATAACAATACTCCTCGCGTAAACATTGATGGACGTATGTACACACCTCAAGAAATTTCTGCAATGATTCTTCAAAAAATGAAGAAAACTGCTGAAGATTATTTGGGCATGGAAGTAAAAGAAGCCGTTATTACTGTTCCAGCATATTTTAATGATGCGCAACGTCAAGCAACAAAAGAAGCTGGCGAAATAGCAGGTTTAAATGTTAGACGTATTATTAACGAACCAACTGCTGCAGCCTTAGCATACGGCCTAGATAAAACAGGTAAAAAAGATATAAAAATAGTTGTGTTTGATTGTGGTGGTGGAACACATGACGTTTCTGTATTAGAAATGTATGATGTAGATGGAACCGGCACTTTCGAAGTTAAATCAACTGATGGAGATACCCATTTAGGTGGTGATGATTTTGATCAAGTAATTATTGATTGGTTAGCTGATGAGTTTAAAGCAGATGAGGGTATAGATTTACGCACTGATGCAATGGCTTTACAACGTTTAAAAGAGTCTGCCGAAAAAGCTAAAATTGAATTGTCAAGTTCTGCGCAAACAGAAATTAATTTACCATATGTTACAGCAACTGCAAGTGGACCTAAACACTTGGTTAAAACATTAACACGTGCAAAGTTTGAACAATTAGCAGACAGCTTGATAAAGCGTACCATTGAACCATGCAAAACGGCATTAAAAAATGCAGGCATGAGTACAAGCGAAATTGACGAAATTATTTTGGTTGGTGGTTCTACTCGTATTCCTGCCATTCAAGCAGCAGTTGAAAACTTCTTTGGCAAATCACCTTCAAAGGGTGTTAATCCTGCGAAATTATTTTGGTTGGTGGTTCTACTCGTATTCCTGCCATTCAAGCAGCAGTTGAAAACTTCTTTGGAAAATCGCCTTCAAAAGGAGTTAATCCTGATGAGGTTGTGGCTTTAGGAGCTGCAATTCAAGGAGGCGTTTTAACAGGTGAAGTAAAAGATGTATTACTACTTGATGTTACACCTCTTAGTTTAGGAATTGAAACAATGGGTGGTGTGTTTACCAAATTAATTGAGGCAAATACCACTATTCCTACTAAACGTAGCGAAACATTTAGTACAGCTAGTGATAACCAACCAAGTGTGCAATTGCATGTACTTCAAGGTGAACGTCCGATGGCAAAGGATAACCGCACCATAGGTATGTTTAATCTAGATGGTATTCCGCCAGCGCAACGTGGCGTGCCGCAAATTGAAGTAACTTTTGATATTGATGCCAACGGTATTATTCAAGTAAGTGCTAAAGACAAAGGAACGAGTAAAGAGCAAAAAATTCGCATTGAAAGCAACAGTGGATTAAGTAAAGAGGAGATTGAGAAAATGAAGCGTGAAGCTGAAGCAAATGCTGAAACTGATAGAAAAGCGAAAGAAGAAGCAGAAAAAGTAAATGGAGCAGATAGCTTAATATTTCAAACTGAAAAGCAGTTGAAAGAATATGGCGAAAAGATTCCTGCAGAGAAAAAAGAAGCGATTGAACATGCTGTGGCTGAATTAAAAAAAGCGCATGAAGCTAAAGATTTAGCAGGTATTGATACGCAAATGGAGGCATTGAATGCTGCATGGGCTGCTGCTAGCGAAGACATGTATAAGGCTACACAAGGTGCCGAAAACAATGGAACAGCAGATGCTGGTACCGAAGGCGCAGATGCCGGAGCTGCAAATGTACAAGATGTAGATTTTGAGGAAGTAAAGTAAGCTTATTCTAAATGTTTAAAACGAAGCGGGCTATCCAGGATAGCCCGCTTTGTTTTGTGTAATCAACAACTAATTTGTGTAAAGGATTTAGATATAAGTTCCTCATGTGTTGCGTACCAAATATCTTGGTGGCTTGTCTGATAGTAATTGGGCAGCTATAGCTATTTTTGCTGAGTTAATACTTTAGTCTTTGGGTATTGTTATGAAGTTATTGATTTAACATTGTGTAATTTATATTACATAAAGGAATAGGCAGATATTTCGACAAAAAATAGAGATACCATTTTTAATCAGGTTTAACTTTTCTATTGCAACTGTTGTAATAATTTCTTTTGACTTAGTTTCATCAAATCCTTTCGGAAAATTTACATTACTTTTTACTTCTTCGTAATGATTTACATGCTGACTAAAAGCATTTTCGGATAAGCCTCCAAAAACAAATAAAAGGATTAGGGTTGATAGTGAAGATTTAACGGTCATATTAGTAGGCCTTTCTGTTTTTTACCCAATTTGAATTAGTAGACTCACCCAAGCCTTTATTATTTAAATTGTCATTATTAGACGATTTTTTATTTCCGCTACTAAATAAAACACCTGCAGCCAATGCTGCAACATCTGCGTGATCAAATGTTGGTTTTAGTTGCTCTGGATTGTAATGTTTATCAATAAATTTAGTGTCAAAATTACCATTAATAAATGCTGGGTGTTGCATAACATATTTGCCAAATTGCAGTGTGGTTTCTATGCCAGTAATATGATAATCGTCTATTGCTCGAATCATTCTGTTTATAGCTTCTTCACGCGTTTTACCGAAAGTAATTAATTTAGCTATCATTGGGTCATAGTGAATAGGTATTTCCATACCTTCTTCAAAACTATCATCAACCCTAACACCATAACCTTGTGGCGTTTTGTATGTATTAAGCTTGCCAATATCTGGTAAAAAATTATTTAAAGGATCTTCAGCGCAAACACGCAATTCTATAGCATGGCCATGAATACTCAAATCATCTTGTGTATATCCAAGTTTTTCTCCCTTAGCAACACGTATTTGTTCTTTAACTAAATCTAAACCTACTATTTGTTCAGTTACTGGATGTTCTACTTGCAGGCGTGTATTCATTTCTAAGAAGTAGTAGTTTAATTGTTCATCCACCAAAAATTCTACAGTTCCCGCACCTGTGTAATTACATGCTTTAGCAACATTAACAGCTGCTTCGCCCATTGCTTTTCTTATTTCTGGTGTTAAGCAACTTGATGGCGCCTCTTCAATTAATTTTTGGTGTCTACGTTGTATGCTACATTCTCTCTCAAAAAGATAAACAATATTGCCGTGGTTGTCGCCTAATATCTGTATTTCTATATGTCGGGGAGAGCCAACATACTTTTCAATAAAAACAGCATCATCACCAAATGCTGATTTTGCTTCGCCTTGTGCCATTTTTATTTGTTCTTCAAACTCTTCATCTTTTTCAACAACACGCATTCCCTTGCCACCGCCTCCTGCAGAGGCTTTGATTAAAACGGGATACCCAATTGAAGCTGCAATTCGTTTACCCTCTTCTATATCTCTTAATGCCTCTTGTGTGCCAGGCACCATTGGTACATTAAACTTGGATACAGCTTGCTTAGCCCCAATTTTACTTCCCATGGTTCTCATGGCATCGCCTGTTGGGCCAATGAAAGTGATTCCGGCAGCAGCTACCATATCGGCAAAAACCGCGTTCTCACTTAAAAAACCGTAACCCGGGTGTATTGCATCAACCCTTAAATTTTTACATACTTCAAGTATGGTATCCATTTTTAGGTATGATTGAGCAGATGCTGCGGGACCAATACAAACTGCCTCATCTGCATATCTTACATGAAGCGCATTTCTATCTGCTTCACTATATACCGCAACCGTTTTAATCCCTAGTTCTTTGGCAGTTCGCATAATGCGTAAGGCTATTTCACCACGGTTTGCAACTAATATTTTTTTCATGTTTAAATATTCTTGAATAACCAAATAAAACAAAACGCAAATATAAACGCTTGTTGTATTTTTTAATAAACTTTTAGGGGCCGTCTAATTTCTCCAAATACCAAATTGAAGCCTAGGCGTAAACTCATAAATTGGAATTGGTCGGGTTTAAAATAGGCGAGTACATTATCTTGTATTAAATACCATTGCACAGATCCCATTTTTAGCGACCAGCCTAATCCAATGTTAGTATAACTATTGCCAATAATACTATAGTTGGCCGTAAGATGAAATCCATCCCCAATTTTGCGCGCGTAACTTAAAGTGTAGGCCGGTAAAATAGAACCAAGTAAGTAACGACCTTGAATTACAGCTCCAATTGTATTGCGCCTATTAAACTTGTAATTGGCCGTTACATAAAAACGCCAAGGCATAAATGTGGTAAAGTGATTCTCACTTACCTTGGGCTTAAGTAAATTAAATAAACTATCTAAATAATTATTTAGCTTTTTGCCACTATCAATTTGCTCCTTATTCAATCCATTCGATCTTACATCAGCATTATTAATGCTATAATTATTTACGTTATTGGTCCAATTAATAAATCCAAAATCAATAATGGATGCACCTAAAGTTAATCGGTTGTTTACGTCATAAGTTAGACCAAGGTCGATACCTGCACCAAGATTGCCCATGGAGTAAAAGTTTTTATAATCGATTGCTTTTTCATCATTTGAACTTGCTCTCCCATTAACACTGTCTGTTAATACACCAATACTTGCAGTATTAATAACACCACCTGCAATAAGAGATATTTCTTCTGTTGGCGTTTTGGGTTGATTAAGTTTTAAGGTAAAATCTTTTGTTTGTGCTACCCCAATTCCTTGGTATAATTTTGCTCTGCCACCAACATTAAATCGGTCGAAGTTACGTGCCATACTAAAACCAAGTTCATTAAATGCAATATTGGTTATAGCAGTTGATGATGCATCCCAAGTGCTTCCCGCGTACGAATCGTTACCATTGGCAACCAGTCCAATCAATTCGTTTGATAGCCTTACGTTGGTAATGTTACGTGTGTTGAGGTTGATGCCGTAATACCAATTTTTGCATTTAAAGCGCACATGGAAAATTTCGTAATTCACAGCAACATCAATTTCAATTTTATCTCCTTTTAAATTGTTATATAATTTGGGGATATTTAAAAAACTATCAGCATCTAAACTACTGATGACTGTTCGTGCATTTAATCCGTTTAGTCCAATGCTTAATCCAAATCCCGACATTAATGGTGTGCCAATTGAAGTTGAAAATGCTGGTAAAATAGCAGGATTTATGTATGTGGCCTGATGTGTTGCAGACAAAGCTGGCATCGTAGTTTCTATTTGTGCGTGCAGGCAAATAGGCAATAAAAAAAATGCAAATAATTTAATATTTTTTTTCATAAAATATTGGGTTAGGTGACCTTATTTTCGGTAGGTAATATTGGTTCTAACGCCAAGTTTAACACGTATCTTCTGGAAGTCGTAAAAACTAAAAAACGGGAAAACTCCCGGACTAGTTTCCGGTGTTTTTAATCGAATTTGAAGTCGATATCTATTCCCTTTTATGAGCTTTTCGTATTGGGCTCGGGTAATCATATTGCTTATATTAGCTCTTGTGGGTTTAGTAATTTCTCCCAATGAATTAACCGCGGCAGCTGGAATGATATAAGCAGGGTTGTATACGCTGTCAATAACCTTATTCGTAACTGAGTCGTCAATATATATTTGTATTTGGGCATTTAATGGAAGTTCATTCTCTATGTCTGATACTGTTTCGGCCCAATTAACATATACCCCATTAGAGTCTAAATCAGATAAGGATTTTCCTAGTTCAAAATCACCCTCTGTTTCTAATGAGTATTTTAAAATTTTTACATCAACAGGTAATTCTAAATAAGTTTCTTGTTTAACAGTTGTATAATCTGATATAACATTCGCTTTAGGCAAATCATCTGAGTTGGCAGTAAAAAGTACTTTGTAAACAATATATTGGGGTGCAGTATTGATTATATCATAAATGTTCGAATTGGTTTTATCAATAATATACTCTGTAATTTTGGTTTGACCAATGTTTGTGGTATAATCTAAGTTAAAAGTGTCTTGGAACATGTTTACCACGATTGGAGTTTGCACACCGGCACCTGAAACAACATAAAGTTCTGTTATTTTGGCTGTAATAGGTAACCCGAAAGAATTGGTTAGTTTGATTTTGATAGTTGGATTTTTTACAAAAACATTTCCCTCAAGCTTTTTATCAAACAATTCTAATTCCTTGGTTTGTTTTATTTCCGCGATTTCAAATTTCCCGAAATAACCTTCTATACGTTTATATTCATTTACGATTAAGTCTTGAGTGAAACTAACTTTATCTGTTAGACCAACATTGTTGGATGGATTTCTTGTGATATCAACCCCTAGTTCGTATGTAAAAACATTGTAAGTACTACCGTTTTTAGTTAGATCTATTTCATAACCTTCTAAATCTACATTTCTAATAATGTTTGGAGGAGTTGATCCATTGTATGCAAATACAAAGCTATCCGAATAAGCTTTACCATTTTTGGTAATACCAGGATACGAAATTTTAACAACTGTATTATGTTTGAAACTTGAGCCTACATTTAAACTCAATGAACCCTGATTAACAACTAGGCGCTCTAATCTTTTGTTGCCGCTTATTGAAATTGCTGCATCGTTTGCTATGATTTGACTATAACGTCCTGCAGCCTCAAAGTTGGGAACTTCGGTTGGAGGCATGATGATATTAAAACTGAAATTAATTCCAGGCAGTATAATATGTTGCTTCTCAGGAACGCTATCAACAGATTTGAATTTTAAAATGATTTTGCCATCAGCATCTGTAGATATATCTAAGTCACCTGTAAAGTCATCAATCAAATCCCTGAGTGTTGCAGTTGCATTAATTAGCGGAGCTGCAATTGTAGGATTTGTAGTGATTCCTTTTATTGATGACAAATCATTAAAGGTATCTTCAATTTCTTTGATGCAAGATGTGCTGAGTAAGGCAAATGCTGAAAATATTCCTAGTGCAAGTTTTTTCATACTCTATCGGGTAACACTTATGTTTTCCGAAGGTACAAAATATTTAATTACTTGAGCTTGTAAACGAAAATATTATTCTGTTGGTCGCCACCAATTAAATAATTACCTCTATCCATCATTAGATTAGCGGTATTAAAAGGTGTAGCGCCTTTTATCGGGAAGTCAATATATAGTTCTCCATTCATGTTGTACCAGTAATATTCTGACTGTTGTTTTTGAAAGTTTGCAAGCATCACTTTTCCAATAGCATCAAGCGTAAAGTAGTTATATTGAGGATTACTGTCAGTGTATATTTTGCTTGTTATTTTCTTCAAATCTGGGCCATATAATGCCCACGAATTTAGGCTTTGAGTTAAGAAAAAGGGATTATTTGTTACTTGGTCATTTTGTACAATTACTTTTGTAAATGGATCAAATTGTCCTATCGCCTTGGGTTCTCCAATTAGATTGTATAATGAGTCTAATGTTATTTGTGCTATCATCCCCGTAGTGTCGAACATATTAAAGTTTAACGTTAAACTATCGGTATTAGAAACATATTCAAATAATGTAGCAGTAATCGCTCGGCTTAATTTTATAGCTTTTCCTTTGTTATCAAATAAGCACAATTGGCCCTTTATATTGGTCGTGTATACAAATCGGTTCATTCCTTTTTTTATCAAACCAATGGGTGCGTTTACTTTGCTTTCAAGTATTTTAGGCATCCAGCCTTCTAGGGGCTTTCCGTCCAGTGCATATCCAACTATTCTGTTGTTATCTAAAGCAACAAAAAACTGAAGTGTACTTTCGTCATAAAAATCTGCAATGGTAAAAGGCAATAAAGCCTTACCTGGGTAACGAATAGGGTAATTGTATAAACTTACACCTTTAGCATCAATCAAATTAGCTTGTTTATCAGTACTAAATAAATAGCATGATGAACCATTTTTTTGTGGGTCCATTACGTGGAAATTGCCCACCAGTTTACCATTAAGTTTGCTACGCCAAATTAAGTTTCCATTTTTACTAATACAGTAAAGCGTATTGTTGATGTCCTGCACAAAAATTACATGCTGTTTTAATTCACTATTGTAAACAACCTGAGGTGCAATATCGAAAATAGTATCTAATTTACTTGCCCATAACAATTGTGTTTCGTTGGTGTTAATGTTGTTAAACTTATATGTTACTTGGGTATAAAATGCTTTGTTATTGGTGTTCGAAAATTGGATTGAAAAGAATTCAAACTTTTTAAAATCGTATTGATAAGTATTTAATGAACTGAAGAAAGAATCGTTTACAAAGTTGGTAGGTAGTAAAAAGTTATGGGCAGGACTTATAAAAATACTTACATTGTTATTTACAGCAAGGCCATTTTGGTATGTTTTAAACTTCTCATCATTGGCCAATGTGTTTCCCAATTTGTATTCGTCAATTATATATTTCAGTGTATTCACATCGTTAGCAAAAACAAAAATATCATTCAACTGAACGTAATAAGGAGAGTATATATTTTCCATGATTTCTCCATAATACAGTTTTAAGAAGTTACCTAATTTTATACGTTCAATTTCTAATCCTTGATGATAAAAAGTTACAGAATCCATTTCTCCTTTTCTGTTCATAGCTTGGATGATATTTTTTAAGGTAGTAGCCATTCCTAAGGGGTCTTTAAAGCGTATAAATGCATTAAGGTTGTTGTGGAAATCGCTCCCTGAGGGCTCTGTCATCACCAATGATGCTTCTCCATCAATGTAGTTCAATATATTCTGCGTGATGTCTATATTATAACGTTTTTCAATACTATCAGAGAAACCTGCGTATAAATCGCCTTTTTTTTGTACTTGTAAATATTCATTCAATTCAGTGTTAAATTTAAGATAATTGCTAAAACCCATTTGAAAAGCCATAGCGGTATTTTTAGGCATGTAATTCTGTAATTGTAAAGGTTTTGGGGTTTGATTTTTAAACAAATCCAAGAACTGAAAAACGGAATCATCGGTAAATGTAACTCCTGATAATTTAAACATATCATCATTTAATTCCACATCTAACATACTCCAATTTGCAAATTCTTTTATGTATGAAAGTATATTGTAATACTCGGATTTGGTAAATAGGTTACCTAATAGTGGCAGCTTTTGGTAATTGATGAAAAGGTTTAAATCTGCGCTTGTTTCCGCCATTAAACGCGCTTGATTAAGGCCTTTTGTGGAGTTAGGTAAATTGTATTTTAGCTTACGTATACTTTCTTCAACCAATGATGCATCTGCTCCGCAAATTAATAATTGGTCTCGGTATGAAATGGTAAAGAGGGTATTTCCCTTCGTATCAGTAAAATCATAAACAGGCGTTTTGTCAAAACTTCTTAGGATGGCTTTTGCGTTTATCTTTTTAGAGAGGTAATCAGTTATGTCAGAAAGCTCAATTGGTTTACCTGTTTCAACTATGGCTAATAATCCTAAATTATTGCTGTTGTTATGTAAGGAAAATGCAGTGGTATTTTCTTCAAATATTTCTCTTAATTCCTCTTCACTACTAATTATGTTAAAAGTTTCTTCTAGTTGTTTATTCAGCTTAGACACATTCGGATTTGCTTTTAAATCAGCCCAAAGTGATGATTTACTAAGTAAAGACCATGATTTATTAATATCTTTAGATTGTAAAATAATAAACGCATCTCCAGGTACTGCTTCTATAGCTGGTCTATTTTTTATTTTAATATTGTTCAAATAAAAATATATTGCGATACCTGAGAACAGTGTAAACGTTGCTATAATGCCTAATAATAAAGATCTATTCATTTTGGATGGGGGTCTTTTATCAAATTTAGTAGGTTTAAGAGCTTGTAAGCACTAGTTTTTACACAGGTTTATTGTTAAACATATGACAAACTCTACACTTCAAAAACAACTTTTTCAAATAGGAGCGGCCTTTGCGGGATTAGCTGTTGTTGCAGGAGCATTTGGCTCACATGCTATCAAAGAAAAGCTTGATTCTGTAAATTACGAAATTTATCAAACTGCAGTATCGTATCAATTTTACCATGCATTTGCCTTGTTTGCAATTGGGTTAGGCATGAGAAGGATTAAAGAAAATATAGCTAAAGTAGCTTTAACGCTATTTGTTTTAGGCATTATATTTTTTAGTGGAAGTTTATATTTGCTATCAACAAGTACAATATGGGCTAGTGGACGTTTAGATTGGTTTGGTATGATTGCTCCTTTTGGTGGAGTAAGTTTTGTTGCTGGTTGGGCATACCTCGCCATACAGGGGTACAAACCAAGTGAAAGTTCTCATTCTGCTGAGAAAGTTCAAGAAATGCAAAGAAGAAAATCACCAACATTCGAAGACAAATAAACGTATTTATTTTAAAGAATCTTTTTTAACGAATACGAAAACGTCTTCATCTTCTTTTTTCATCAAGTATTTTTCGCGTGCAAATTTTTCTAAATTCTTATCGCTAGTAAAAAGTTCATCACGTTGTTTTTTTGCATCCTCTATTTGTTTCAGGTAAAACTTATGTTCTGCCTTTACCTTGTTATGCTGTTTGCGCAGTTTATATTGGTCTATCACATTATTTCTATCTGAAAAAAACAGCAAAGCCACAAATGCCAGCGTGGCAATCATGTATTTGTTGGTAATTAACTTAGCCCAGTTAAACTTCATAACTTCAAAAGTAAATAATTTTAGTTCGATGTTTTTAAATGATGTAAACATAAATACTAAATCTGACTAACATTATTTACATCAACTCCAAATAAAAACGCCCCGTGGCTTATTTGCTGCGGGGCGTAAGTGTAACTATTTATAAGTTATTATTTAATAAACTTGAAGTCTCTACCGGGGTAGTATGCATTTTTACCTAACTCTTCTTCAATTCGAAGCAATTGGTTGTATTTAGCAATTCTATCCGTACGGCTTGCTGATCCTGTTTTAATCTGGCCACTATTTAATGCTACAGCCAAATCAGCAATGGTCGTATCTTCTGTTTCGCCACTGCGGTGACTCATAATGTTTGTATATGCATGGCGGGTTGCTAAGTTTACCGCATCTATGGTTTCGCTTAACGTTCCAATTTGGTTTACTTTAACCAAAATAGAGTTGGCTACACCTTTATCTATACCCTTTTGTAAGCGTTTGCTGTTGGTTACAAACAAATCGTCACCCACTAATTGCACTCTATCGCCAATTGTTTTGGTTAATTCTGCCCAACCTTTCCAATCATCTTCGGCCATGCCGTCTTCAACAGAAATAATAGGGTATTTGTCGGTCCATTCTTGCCAATAGGCAACCATTGCCGAAGAATCCATCTCGCGGCCATCCGATTTTTTAAAGGTATACAACCCTGTTTTTTCATTATAAAATTCGGTAGTGGCCGCATCCATAGCAATATAAATATCCTTGCCTGGTTTATATCCTGCTTCTTCAATTGCTTTTAATACCGTTTCAATCGCTTCTTCGTTTGATGGAATGTTTGGCGCAAATCCTCCTTCATCACCCACGTTTGTGCTGTAACCTTTTTTCTTCAATACGTTTTTTAAGTGATGAAAAACTTCTGTTCCCATGCGCAATGCTTCACTAAAGCTATCCGCTTTAACGGGCATAATCATAAATTCTTGAAAATCGATTGAGTTGTCGGCATGCGAACCACCGTTTAAAATATTCATCAACGGGATTGGTAGTGTGTTTGCATTAACACCACCTACGTAGCGGTATAATGGCATATTGGCTTCAACAGCGGCAGCCTTAGCACAAGCCAAAGAAACGGCTAAAATAGCATTTGCACCTAACTCCGCTTTATTGTCTGTTCCATCTAATTTAAGCATTAAACGATCAATTTCGTTTTGCTCAAATACATCAACACCCATTAATTTATCGGCAATTATTTTATTTACGTTGTCAATGGCTTTTAATACACCTTTACCCATAAACACTTTTTTATCACCATCACGCAGTTCAACCGCTTCGTGTGCACCTGTGCTTGCACCGCTAGGGACAGCAGCACGGCCCATTGCGCCCTCTTCTGTTATTACTTCAACCTCAACAGTAGGGTTACCACGAGAGTCTAAAATTTGTCTGGCATGAATATCAATTATTGAACTCATATGTTTATTTTTTTAATTATTGTATGAAATTACGGGTTGGATTAGTGCATTAATTTGATGAAATCATCAAATAAATACCTACTATCATGAGGTCCAGGAGCTGCTTCTGGGTGATATTGTACCGAGAATGCTTTTTTATCTTTTATACGAATACCTTCAACCGTGTCATCATTTAGGTTAATGTGGGTAATTTCTACATTTGGCGTTTTTTCAACATCTTCGGCCCTAACACTAAATCCATGATTTTGAGACGTAACTTCGCATAAACCGGTAATCAGGTTTTTCACCGGGTGATTCATTCCCCTGTGGCCGTTATGCATTTTAAAAGTAGCAATACCATTTGCTTCGGCCAATATCTGGTGACCTAAGCATATACCAAAAGTAGGTATATTATTAGCCAAGATGGTTTTAACGGTATCAACTGCATAAGTCATGGTAGCTGGATCACCGGGGCCATTACTTAGCATAATACCATCTGGTTTAAATTTCATGATTTCTTCAAAGTTGGTTTTGCCGTTAAACACACCCAGGTAGCAATCTCTGTCTACCAAGCAACGTAAAATATTTTTCTTAACGCCAAAGTCTAATACAGCTACACGCTTGGAGGCTTCCGGATTGCCCATGTAGTAAGTTTGTTGGGTTGATACTTTTGATGAAAGCTCTAATCCTTCCATTGAAGGAACATTGTTTAGCTCATGCAGTAGTTCTTCAACTGTTTTGTCTTCGGCAGATATGATGGCATTCATTGCACCTTTACTGCGCACGTGCATCACCACCTCACGGGTGTCTATATCCGTTATTCCTACAACATTATTTAAAGTGAAATAATCTTGCACACTCATACCGGCCATTTTACGCGAATAAGGTACGTTAAACTGTTTACATACCAAGCCGGCAATCTTAATATCATCAGATTCTACCTCTTCGGCATGAATACCATAGTTACCAATATGTACATTGGTTTGCAATAATATTTGGCCAAAGTAAGATGGGTCTGTGAACACTTCTTGGTAACCGGTCATTCCTGTATTAAAACAAATTTCACCGGTAGTGGTTCCGATTTTACCAATCGAGGTGCCTTTGAATACTGTACCGTCTGCTAAAACTAAAACAGCTGGGAATTTATTGATGGATTTATTCAAGGTAGTTTAGATTTTGGCAAAGATAATTAAAGGAATAAAAATGGCTAATTTAATTTGAAAAGGGACGATTCAATTCAAATAAAAAACAGCCGTATGATTAGTGATACGGCTGTTTTTTATTTTTATGCTTGTGCAGTAGGTCCACCAAAATTCATTGGAAATGGTGGAGAGTCGTGTAAATCGATGGTGCCGTTTTGTTCTTCGTATTTTAAAATATTATCACCCAAAGCCAACAATAGTCTTTTGGCATGCTGAGGGGTAAGTACGATTCTTGATTTGACTTTTGCTTTAGGTACACCTGGCATTACACGAATAAAATCAAGCACAAACTCGGCATTACTATGGGTTATAATGGCTAAGTTACTGTATGTGCCTTCGGCCATTTCTTCGCTTAACTCTATGTTTAATTGGGTTTCGTTATTTGTGGGTTCCATTTTTTTTGAGGTTGTTAAATTGATTTAGAATTATTCAAAAATAAAAAAGGCAGTGAGAAATTCATCACTGCCTTTGTAAATAATATTTACTAACGTTATTAGCCTTTAGAAGCCATTAGCATTTCGTATTCTTCTTTAGAACCTACAACTAATTTTTCGTATTCACGTAAACCTGTACCTGCTGGTATTAAGTGACCTACGATGATATTCTCTTTCAAGCCTAACATGTGATCCACTTTACCAGATATAGCAGCTTCGTTTAATACTTTAGTTGTTTCCTGGAACGATGCAGCACTTAAGAAACTATGTGTACCTAATGATGCACGCGTTATACCTTGAATAATTTGGGCACCTGTTGCAGGTTGTGCATCTCGGGCTTCTACTATGCTTAAGGCTTTGCGTTTTAACATTGAATTTTCATCACGTAATTTACGTACGCTTACAATTTGTCCTGGTTTTAATGATGAAGAATCACCTGATTCAACCACAACTTTCTTGTCAAAAATCCAATCATTGGTCTCCTTAAATGTCCAACGATCGATGTTTTCTCCTTCAAGGAATAAAGTATCACCGGCATCAATTACTTCCACTTTTTGCATCATTTGACGCACAATGGTTTCAATGTGTTTATCGTTGATTTTTACACCTTGTAAGCGGTAAACTTCTTGGATACCGTTTAGGATATAACGTTGCACAGCCAAAGGACCTTCAATTCGTAAAATATCTTGCGGGCTGATAGCACCATCAGATAGCGGAGAACCTGCTTTCACGAAATCGTTTTCCTGCACTAAAATGTGCTTAGAAAGTGATACCATGTATTTCTTTTGTTCGCCATCTTTTGATGTAATCATCACCTCACGGTTACCACGTTTAATACCACCAAAGCTTACCACACCATCAATTTCGGTAACTACCGCTGGGTTTGATGGGTTACGTGCCTCGAATAATTCGGTAACACGTGGTAAACCTCCTGTAATATCACGTGTTTTACCAACAACACGAGGTATTTTTACTAATATTTGGCCAGCAATTACTGTTGTACCTTGTTCCACCACAATGTGAGCTCCTGCAGGAATATTATATTCCTTAGTGTTTTCACCTTTTTTATCGCTAACGATAATTGATGGAATTTTAGTTTTGTCTTTCGACTCGATAATTACTTTTTCTTTGTGACCTGTTTGCTCATCGCTTTCTTCCTTAAAGGTAACGTTCTCGATTATATTTTCGAACTTTACCTTACCAGCAGATTCTGTAATGATAACCGCATTGTATGGATCCCAAGTGTAAAGACGTTCGCCTTTTTCTAATTTTTGGCCATTTTTAACAAAAAGGTGTGCACCATAAGGAATATTAACGGTGATGATAGTAACACGCGTCTTTTCATCCAAAATTCGAACTTCACCCTGACGACCAATAACTACCTCTGCAGGACCGTCTTCAGTGTTCATTGGTGTAGTTCTAATTTCTTCGAACTCCAATACACCACCAAATTTGGCATTCATTTGACTTTCTGTTGCAATGTTAGATGCAGTACCACCCACGTGGAATGTACGTAACGTTAACTGTGTTCCTGGTTCACCAATTGATTGAGCTGCAATAACACCTACGGCATCTCCACGTTGTGCCATACGAGATGTAGCCAAGTTACGGCCATAACATTTCGCACAAACACCATATTTAGATTGGCAGGTTAATACCGAGCGTATCTCAACTTGTTCAACAGGAGAGGCTTCTATTTTGGTTCCGATTTCTTCCGTAATCTCATCACCACTATGGCAGTACACTTCATTAGTTAATGGATCGATTACATCGTGTAAACTGGTACGACCTAATATACGTTCGTATAAAGTTTCTACAACTTCTTCATTATCTTTTAAAGCACTCATTACAATACCACGTAGGGTACCACAATCGGGCTCATTAACTACTACATCTTGAGAAACGTCATGTAACCTACGTGTTAAGTAACCCGCATCCGCTGTTTTTAACGCTGTATCCGCCAAACCTTTACGAGCACCGTGGGTAGAGATAAAGTATTCAATTACCGATAAACCTTCTTTAAAATTAGATAAAATTGGATTCTCGATAATCTCACCAGTTCCACCACTTAAGTTTTTCTGCGGTTTTGCCATCAATCCCCTCATGCCGCCTAACTGACGAATTTGTTCTTTACTACCACGTGCTCCAGAATCCAACATCATATAAATTGGGTTGAATCCTTGGCGGTCGTCTTTCAACTGTTTTAAAACAGTATCTGCCAAACGCGAGTTAATACGAGTCCAGATATCAATTACCTGGTTGTATCGCTCATTGTTTGTAATAAAACCATTGTTGTAGTTATTCCAAATTTCATCAACCTCATCCATTGCTTGCTGAACGAATTCTCCCTTTTCTTTAGGAATCATTACGTATTTCAAGTTAAATGAAAGTCCACCTTTAAATGCATAATGGTAACCTAGTTCTTTGATATCATCCAAGAATTTAGCCGCCACATCCATACCGCACTCTTTAATAATGCTACCAATGATGTCACGTAAGTTTTTCTTCGTTAACAGTTCATTGATGTAACCATATTCTGTTGGCACCACGTTGTTAAATAAGATACGACCCATGGTTGTTTCAGTAAGTTTGTATGTTAACCCACCGTCTTCTTTAACCATTACACGACATTTTACGTTGGCATGCAAATCAACACGCTTTTCGTTAAATGCTATCATTGCTTCTTCAGCGCTATAAAACGCTAGATCTTCACCTTTAACAGGGTTTTCTTCAATAGATTTACGGCCTTTAGTAATGTAATAAAGACCCAAAACCATATCTTGAGAAGGCACCGCAATAGGAGCACCGTTAGCAGGGTTAAGAATATTGTGTGATGCAAGCATTAAAACTTGAGCTTCCAAAATTGCTGCGTTACCCAGGGGAACGTGAACAGCCATCTGGTCACCGTCAAAATCCGCATTAAAACCCGTACAAACTAAGGGGTGAAGTTGAATTGCTTTTCCCTCAACCAATTTAGGTTGGAATGATTGTATACCCAATCTGTGTAGGGTAGGAGCACGATTTAATAATACTGGATGACCTTTTAATATGTTCTCTAAAATATCCCAAATTACTGCTTCTTTTCTATCAACTAATTTTTTTGCAGATTTAACTGTTTTTACAATACCACGCTCAAGTAACTTACGTATGATAAATGGTTTGAATAACTCTGCAGCCATGTTTTTAGGAATACCACACTCATGTAATTTTAAGTTTGGTCCTACCACAATTACAGAACGAGCAGAATAATCCACACGTTTTCCTAGTAAGTTTTGACGGAAACGACCTTGTTTACCTTTTAGCATATCGCTTAAAGATTTTAAAGGACGATTACCTTCTGTTTTTACTGCGCTCACACGTCTTGTATTATCAAATAATGAATCAACCGCTTCTTGTAACATACGTTTCTCGTTACGTAAAATCACTTCAGGAGCTTTTATCTCCATTAAGCGTTTTAAACGGTTGTTACGAATAATTACTCTGCGGTATAAATCATTTAAATCTGATGTAGCAAAACGGCCACCTTCTAGAGGAACTATAGCAAAACGACCACCTTCTAGTGGAACTATCGGACGCAATTCAGGTGGAATAACGGGTAATATTTTTACCACCATCCACTCAGGACGGTTTTCACCGTTTTCTTGAGCCGAGCGGAAACCTTCTACAACTTTAAGACGCTTTAAAGCTTCTTGTTTACGTTGTTGTGAAGTTTCATTACTTGCCTTGTTGCGTAAGTCGAAACTTAAGTTATCCAGGTTGATGCGAGACAATAAAAACCATAAAGCATCACCGCCCATTTTGGCAATAAATTTATTAGGGTCTAAATCATCTAAATGCTGGTTATCTTTTGGTAACGTATCAAGAATATCTAAATATTCTTCTTCGGTTAACAAATCGTGCATTAACACACCATCGTTTCCTTTAAGACCAGGTTGGCATACTACGTAACGTTCGTAGTATACAACCATGTCTAGTTTTTTTGTTGGTATACCTAACAAGTAACCAATTTTATTTGGTAACGAGCGGAAATACCAGATATGTGCTACCGGCACCACAAGATTAATGTGTCCGATGCGCTCACGTCTTACTTTTTTCTCAGTAACTTCTACACCGCAACGATCGCATACGATTCCTTTATAGCGAATACGTTTGTATTTACCGCAATGGCATTCGTAATCTTTAATTGGTCCGAAAATACGCTCGCAAAACAATCCACCCATTTCAGGTTTGAAGCTACGATAGTTTATCGTTTCGGGTTTTGTTACCTCACCGTGTGATCTTGTAAGTATTGATTCGGGCGAAGCCAAACCAATACGAATCTTGGTGAAATTACTTTTGATTTTGATATCTTTTTTTGACATATTAGTTGCTGTCTGTAATTATTCAAGTGTAACATCAAGACCTAAGCCTCTTAACTCATGCATTAATACGTTGAACGACTCAGGAAGTCCTGGTTGAGGAAGGTTATCTCCCTTAACAATGGCTTCGTAAGTTTTAGCACGTCCAATAATATCATCCGACTTAATGGTTAAGATTTCTTGCAATATGTTGGCTGCACCAAATGCTTCAAGTGCCCATACCTCCATCTCACCAAAACGTTGACCACCAAATTGTGCTTTACCACCCAATGGTTGTTGTGTAATTAATGAGTATGGACCGATAGAACGAGCATGCATCTTATCATCAACCATGTGACCTAATTTCAACATGTAGATAATACCAACTGTAACTGATTGGTGGAATTTATCTCCACTTAAACCATCATACAATTGGGTAAGACCAAACTCAGGAATACCAGCTTCATGGCAATATTCAAGTACTTGCTCTTCGGTGGCACCGTCAAAAATTGGAGTAGCGAACTTTAAACCTAATTCTTTACCAGCCCAGCCTAGTACTGTTTCGTATATCTGACCCAAGTTCATACGAGAAGGTACACCTAGTGGATTCAATACGATATCAACAGGAGTTCCATCTTCCATAAACGGTAAGTCTTCGTCACGCACAATACGTGCAACTATACCTTTGTTACCGTGGCGACCAGCCATCTTATCACCTACTTTTAGTTTACGCTTGTTGGCTATATAAACTTTAGCAAGTTTTAAAATACCAGTTGGCAACTCATCTCCTACAAGAACTGCAAACTCTTTACGTCTGAAATCAGCAATCTCTTGATTTAAACGATTTTTGTAGTTTGATAAAATCAAACGTACCTGCTCATTTTTATCAGCGTCTGTTGTCCAGTTGTTCGCATTAATGTGGGTGTAGTCAATATCGCTAAGGTTTTTGTTTGTAAACTTCGTTCCTTTTGCAATTAACTCTTCACCATATACATTAAATAAACCTTGTGAAGTTTTACCTTGAAGTACCGCAAATAATTTTTCGATTAATGTTTGCTGAATAGCTTTAACATTTTTCTCATGCTCATCGTGTAACTTAGCTATTTTAGCTTTATCGTCAACTTTAGCAGTTTTATCTTTTTTGGTACGTGCAAATAATTTTTTCTCGATAACAACACCTGATGTTGATGGAGGTGCCTTAAGCGAAGCATCTTTTACGTCACCAGCTTTGTCTCCAAAAATAGCACGTAGTAATTTCTCTTCAGGCGATGGCTCTGTTTCTCCTTTAGGAGTAATTTTACCGATTAAAATATCACCTTCAGCTACTTCACAACCCACACGGATCAAGCCGTTTTCATCTAGGTTACGCGTAGCATCTTCACTTACGTTAGGAATGTCATTTGTTAATTCTTCTTCACCACGTTTGGTATCACGAACCTCTAATTCGTATTCAGTAACGTGAATAGAGGTAAAGATATCTTCTTTTACAACGCGTTCAGAAATTACGATCGCATCCTCGAAGTTGAAACCTTGCCAAGGCATGAAAGCAACTTTTAAGTTGCGACCCAAAGCAAGTTCACCATTCTCGGTAGCGTAACCATCACACAATACCATGCCTTTTTCAACTTTATCACCTTTTTTAACAATTGGTTTTAAGTTGATACACGTATTTTGATTGGTTCTACGGAATTTGATTAAGTCGTAAGTTTTAGTATCAGTACCAAAGCTTACTAATTTATCTACTTCCGATTGTTCGTAACGAACAACAATTTTATTGGCATCTACGTAATCAATAACACCTGTTCCTTCAGCAACAATCATGGTACGAGAGTCGCGGGCAATTTTGCCCTCTAAACCTGTACCCACAACTGGAGCTTGTGGTTTTAATAACGGTACTGCTTGACGTTGCATGTTCGATCCCATCAATGCACGATTCGCATCATTATGTTCAAGGAAAGGAATCATGGATGCAGCAATCGAAACGATTTGGTTAGGAGCAATATCCATAAACTCCAATTTTTCAGCTTCCACCATCGGGAAGTCACCTTCGTAACGAGCTTTCACTTTAGGGGTAGCAAAATTACCTTTTTCATCATACACCGCATTGCACTGTGCAATGGTTTTGCCCTCTTCATCTTCGGCACTTAAATAAGTTACCGGTTGGTCGATTCGAACTTTTCCATTCTCAACTTTTAGGTAAGGTGTTTCGATGAAACCCATACCGTTAATTTTGGCATGCACACATAATGATGAAATCAAACCGATGTTTGGACCTTCAGGAGTTTCAATTGTACACAAACGACCGTAGTGCGTATAGTGAACGTCACGAACCTCGAAACCTGCTCTATCACGAGAAAGACCACCTGGACCTAGGGCTGATAACCTACGTTTGTGGGTGATTTCGGCCAAAGGATTGGTTTGATCCATAAACTGCGATAATTGGTTAGTACCAAAAAACGAGTTAATTACAGAAGATAATGTTTTTGCATTAATCAAATCGGCTGGAGTAAACACCTCGTTATCACGGATGTTCATACGCTCACGAATGGTACGTGCCATCCGAGCTAAACCTACACCAAATTGAGAGTATAATTGTTCGCCAACTGTACGCACACGTCTGTTACTCAAGTGATCAATATCATCCACATCTGCACGTGAATTTGATAACTCAATTAAGTATTTCATGATGCTTACAATATCATCTTTTGTTAATACGCGTACCTCAGAAGAGGTGTTACGATTTAACTTACGGTTTATGCGGTAGCGACCTACTTCTCCTAAATCATAGCGTTTATCAGAGAAGAATAATTTGTCAATTACACCACGTGCAGTTTCCTCATCAGGTGGATCTGCATTACGCAATTGACGGTAAATATGCTCATGAGCTTCTTTACCACTGTTTGCTGTATCTTTTTGTAAGGTGTTTAAGATGATAGCGAAGTCGTTGTGGTTTGATTCGTTTTTATGAAGAAGAATGGTTTTTACTTCTGCTTCAACGATAAGGTCGATGTGTTCATCTTCCAAAACGGTATCACGCTCAATAATAACTTCATTACGTTCTATGGAAACTACCTCACCGGTGTCTTCATCTACGAAATCTTCGACCCAAGTTTTTAGCACCCTTGCAGCTAATTTACGACCAACAGCTTTTTTCAAACCTGATTTACTTACCTTAATTTCTTCAGCTAAGTCAAATAAGTTTAAAATGTCTTTATCAGTTTCGTAACCAATAGCTCTCAATAATGTTGTAACTGGGAATTTTTTCTTACGGTCGATGTATGCATACATAACGTTATTAACGTCTGTTGCAAACTCAATCCAGCTACCTTTAAATGGAATAACACGAGCCGAGTATAACTTAGTACCGTTGGTGTGATAGGTTTGACCGAAGAACACACCAGGTGAACGATGTAATTGAGAAACAATTACTCGCTCAGCACCGTTAATACAGAAAGTCCCACCTGGTGTCATGTATGGAATGGTACCTAAGTACACATCTTGCACGATAGTTTGGAAATCTTCATGTTCAGGGTCGTTACACGATAAGCGCAACTTAGCCTTTAACGGAACATTGTAAGTTAAACCACGCTCAATGCACTCATCAATCGAGTAGCGAGGTGGATCAACAAAGTAATCAAGAAATTCTAATACGAAAATATTTCGGGTATCAGTGATAGGAAAATTTTCCTGGAACACTTTGTACAGGCCTTCGTTTGCTCTGCTTTCCGATGTGGTATCGAGTTGGAAAAACTCCTTGAATGATTCTAATTGAACATCCAAGAAATCCGGATAATCGATTACCTTTTTAACAGTTGAGAAATTAATTCTTTCTCCTGTTTGCATCATTTTATTAGCCAATGGATTTTTGGGTTAAAATTTGACAAAACTTTGACAAAAAATAGCAATGTTTATAAACAAGAAATTGACCCTCGGCAAAGCCGGGGTCAAGTTCCCATAAGTGCGAGGGTAGAATTACTTCAATTCTACTTCAGCACCAGCTTCTTCAAGCTTAGCTTTTAAGCTTTCAGCTTCAGCTTTGTCAACGCCCTCTTTAATTGCTTTTGGAGCACCGTCTACTAATTCTTTAGCTTCTTTCAATCCTAAACCTGTTAAGTCTTTTACAACTTTTACTACGTTTAATTTAGCTTGACCTGCATTTTTCAAAATCACATCAAAAGTTGATTTTTCAGCAGCAGCTTCACCTGCAGCAGCAGCTGGAGCGGCAATAGCAACTGCAGCAGCTGCAGGCTCTATACCGTATTCGTCTTTAAGAATTGTTGCTAACTCGTTTACTTCTTTTACTGACAAGTTAACTAACTGTTCAGCAAAGGCTTTTAAATCTGCCATGGTTTCTAAAATTTAAATTGTTATTAATTATTGATTTTTTGTTTTTGTTTGGTTGAAATTATTCAGGACGCTCAGATAATGTTTTTACAATACCTGCCAATTTGCCCCCACTTGATTGTAAAGCAGAAATAACATTTTGTGCAGGAGATTGTAATAATCCGATAACCTCTCCAATAAGTTCGTTTCTTGATTTTAATTTTGTTAATGCATCTAATTGATCATCACCAATAAAGATATCAGAATCAATGTAAGCACCTTTAAGTGAAGGCTTAGCATCTTTCTTTCTAAAATCTTTGATAATTTTAGCTGGAGACTTACTATCGCTTGAGAATAATAACGCTGTGTTACCTTTTAAAACATTGCTGATTTCGCCAAAGTTTTTCTCTGATTTTTCGATAGCTTTTTCAATTAATGTATTTTTAGCTACTTCCATAACTATACCTTCTTTGAAGAATGCTCTGCGCAGTGCACTTGTTTTTTGTGCATCCATTGAACTAACATCAGTTAAGTAAATGAAGTTACACTCGTTCAGCTTCTGAGTAAGCGACTCTATAATTTCTGCTTTCTGTTCTCTATTCATAACTAACTGATTTATTATATTCCGGGAATAGATTTGGTATCAACATGTAAGCCAGGGCTCATTGTTGAGGAGATACTTATACCGCGGAAGTATGTTCCTTTTGCAGCTGAAGGCTTAAGTTTAGCGATTGTTTGAATCAACTCAACTGCATTTTCAGCTAATTTCTCAGGTGCAAATGATGCCTTTCCAATTGATGTATGGATATTACCTTCTTTATCAACCTTAAAGTCAATTTTACCGGCTTTTACCTCCCTCACTGTTTTGCCTATTTCGGTTGTTACCGTACCAGATTTTGGATTTGGCATTAAGTTACGCGGACCTAATACTCTACCTAATTTACCTAATTTAGCCATTACGTTTGGTTGTGTCACGATAATATCGATATCAACCCAACCTTGCTCAATTTTCTGGATAAACTCATCTAAACCTACGTAGTCTGCTCCTGCTTCTCTGGCTTCCGCCTCTTTATCAGGTGTAACTAAGGCCAAAACTCTAACGGTTTTACCTGTACCGTGTGGTAGTGTTACTACACCACGTACCATTTGGTTAGCTTTTTTCGGATCAACCCCTAAGCGAATATCAATGTCAACTGAAGAATCAAAGGTAGTAGAGGTAATCTCTTTAACTAGTTTTGAAGCATCTGTTAATGCATATTGCTTATTAGGCTCGATTTTAGCTAACGCTACTTTTCTTTTTTTGCTAATCCTCGCCATGATATTATTCTTTTTTTCTTTCTTAATTTGATTAAGCAGGCATTTCACCTGAAACTGTGATACCCATTGAACGGGCTGATCCTGCTACCATCTTCATTGCTGATTCAACTTTGAAGCAGTTCATATCTTGCATTTTATCTGATGCAATAGCACGAATTTGTTCCCAAGTTACTGAACCTACTTTTTTACGGTTTGATTCTGCAGAACCTGCTGTAATTTTAGCAGCTTCCATTAATTGAGAAGCAACTGGAGGGGTTTTAACGATGAAATCAAATGACTTATCGCTGTATACTGAAATTACAACTGGTAATATTTTGCCTGCTTTATCTTGGGTTCTTGCATTAAATTGTTTGCAAAAATCCATGATGTTAACCCCCTTAGAGCCTAAGGCAGGACCAATTGGAGGCGCAGGATTAGCTGCTCCACCTTTTACCTGTAATTTAATAAACCCTGTTAATTCTTTAGCCATAACGCTTTACTATTATAGTGCTTACGCACCTTGTATATATTTAATTAATTTTCTTTTTCTACTTGAACGTAATTCAACTCTAATGGGGTGCTTCTTCCGAAAATTTTAACCATTACTTTGAGTTTCTTTCTTTCTTCCATTACCTCTTCAACTACCCCGCTAAATCCACTAAAAGGACCGTCAATTACTTTTATTGTTTCATTAACCAAGTATGGTTCTACAATTGTTTCACCGTGCTCTGCTGCCTCATCAACATTACCGAGAATTCGGTTTACTTCTGAGTTGCGCAGCGGAGTAGGAGTGGCTTTACCGCCTAAGAAACCTACTACACCATTAACTGAATCTATAATGTGAGAGGTTTCACCTATTAACTCGGCTTGTATTAACATATAGCCAGGTAGATAATTTTTCTCCTTGACTGTTTTTTTACCATTTTTTATTTGGTAAACTTTTTCAGTTGGTATCAGGATCTGCGGCACATGCTTAAGTAAGCCTGCTCTTTCGAGCTCCGACTCTAGTTGTGCCTTTACCTTCTTTTCTTGTCCGGTAACTGCTCTTACTACGTACCATTTAAATTGATCCTGTGACATTCCGTTCATCTTATATATTTTGTTTTATTGAAATAGTTGATAGAAAAAACCTAAAGCTCCGCTTCCGGCAATATCAACTACATATATGATCAAAGCAATAATTATAGATGCAATCATTACTATGATGGTGCTTTCTTGCAACTCGCTCCATGTAGGCCAAGTTACCTTGTTTACAAGCTCATCGTAAGATGACTTAAAGTATTCGGTTAGTTTACTCATATTATTTGTTTTGATCAAAAATATATTTGCACGGACACAAGGATTCGAACCCTGATCAAAGGTTTTGGAGACCTCTATTCTACCATTGAACTATGTCCGTGTATTTAGACACTAAATGTTGGCTAGTTACCTAGCCAACATTCAGAATCTAATCTATTTAAAATTATTCTAGAATTTCAGTTACCTGACCGGCACCTACTGTTCTACCACCCTCACGGATAGCGAAGCGTAAACCTTTTTCCATCGCAATTGGAGCGATAAGAGTTACGTTAATAGTTACGTTATCACCAGGCATAACCATTTCCATACCTTCAGGTAAATGGGTCTCGCCAGTTACGTCTGTTGTACGGAAATAAAACTGAGGACGGTATTTGTTAAAGAATGGAGTGTGACGTCCACCTTCGTCTTTGGACAATACGTAAATCTCAGCTTTGAACTTGGTGTGTGGTTTTACTGAACCTGGTTTGCAAATTACCATACCTCTGCGGATAGCTGCCTTATCAATACCACGTAACAATAATCCTACGTTATCACCAGCTTCACCACGATCTAATATTTTGCGGAACATCTCTACACCAGTTACTACTGAAGTTAAGTTTTCTGCATCTAAACCTATGATTTCAACTTGCTCATTTGAGTTGATGATACCACGCTCGATACGACCTGTAGCTACGGTACCACGACCTGTGATCGAGAATACGTCTTCTACTGGCATCAAGAAAGGTAATTCTGTAGCGCGAGGAGGAACTGGAATGTATGTATCTACTGCATTCATCAAGTCCATTATTTTCTCTACCCATTTTGCGTCTCCATTCAAGCCACCTAGCGCTGAACCTCGGATAACTGGAATTTCTTGACCAGGGAATTCGTATTTGTCTAATAAATCACGAATTTCCATTTCTACAATTTCTAATAACTCTTCATCATCAACCATATCCACTTTATTCATGAATACAACGATACGAGGTACACCTACCTGACGAGCTAATAAAATATGCTCACGAGTTTGAGGCATAGGACCATCTGTTGATGCTACTACTAAAATAGCACCATCCATTTGAGCTGCACCTGTAACCATATTCTTTACATAATCCGCGTGACCTGGACAGTCAACGTGAGCGTAATGACGGTTAGCAGTTGAATACTCTACGTGAGCTGTGTTAATAGTAATACCACGTTCTTTTTCTTCAGGAGCTGAGTCAATTGAATCGAATGAACGAGCTTCAGATAAACCAGCATCAGCTAGAACTTTAGTGATAGCAGCTGTTAAAGTCGTTTTACCATGATCTACGTGACCGATAGTACCAACATTAACGTGTGCTTTACTGCGGTCAAATTTTTCTTTTGCCATAGTTGTGTTGTTTATTTTTTTTATTTTTAAGTTTTTAAATGCCAAAAACCGGGTGCGTAATATGCACTCAGTCTATATTGTGTTTATTCAGGAAAACACAAAAAACCATCTACGTCACTTCACTCAGTTTTAGAGCTGTTGATGAGAATTGAACTCACGACCTCTTCCTTACCAAGGAAGTGCTCTACCCCTGAGCTACAACAGCTTTTAAGTTTTGAGGTGATTAAGCTTACTTAATCACCTCAATTTACTCTCGAGCGGGAGACGAGGCTCGAACCCGCTACCTACAGCTTGGAAGGCTGTCGCTCTACCAAATGAGCTACTCCCGCAGGTTTAATAAATTAAAAAGATTACACGCCTCTTCACTGATTCTTATTCACTCATCTTTTAACCTGTTGATGGTGGTGGGGAGAGAAGGATTCGAACCTTCGAAGCCGAAACAACGGATTTACAGTCCGTCCCATTTGACCGCTCTGGAATCTCCCCATTACCTTTCAAGGTGAGCCACTTGCCGGAATCGAACCAGCGACCTACTGATTACAAATCAGTTGCTCTACCAGCTGAGCTAAAGTGGCTTTTGAGTATGGTTATCACTAACCTATTTCAGTATTTTCAATATTTAAAGAACAATCTTGTCTACTAGCTTTCCTAAAAAAGGACTGCAAATGTAGTCATTTACAAGATGTATGCAAATTTTTGGAAGCAAAATTTTAAATTAACGCATTTATAGAGGCGTTATGTTGTGTAACAGCGGGTGCAAAAGTGTTGGTTTGGGAAATAATATGCAAACTTTTTTTTGTTCGGTACTGATTATCAAGCTGAATATTTGTAAAAAAGCCCATTATGAAACATAACGGGCTTTAAATTTTATGATAGCGTAATGGTTAAATGTTATTTAGTAGCTATTTTTTCTTTGTGTTTTTTTACTTGAGCAACTAGTTTATCTAATATTAAATCAGTAGCCGCTTCAAATGTGCTCGATTGTTCCTTGGCAAATATAGAATATCCATTCATATTAATTTTAACCTCAACCGTTTTATTCTCTTTTTCACTGTCTTTTTCAACTTTAAGATATACGTTAGTGCTTTTTATTCCATCATAAAAGGTTTGTAACTTTTCCAGCTTTTTGGTTACGAAATCTAATAGCTTATAATCGGCTGTAAAGTGGATGGATTGAATGTCTAGTTTCATATGTTTTTATTTTATGAACCTTCTGGCTGCCTGTTCAGTATTTGATTCGGTTTGAAAATATTTAAGCAGGAGTTTTTTACGCTCTTGGATGTCTTGTTTTGTGTATATTTTTTAATCTTTCTATACTATTATGTGTATACACTTGTGTGGCTGCTAAACTAGCATGCCCTAGCAGTTCTTTTATTGCATTTAAATCTGCGCCTTTGTTTAGTAAGTGTGTGGCAAATGTGTGTCTAAGCACATGGGGGCTTTTTTTATCTATTGTGGTTACCATACTTAAAAAACGTTTAACTATGTTATAAACTGCTTTTGGGTACATTTTATTGTTGGAAGATAATGCAAATAGTTGTTCGTTATTTAAAGCCTGCTGATTCTTAATTACTAAATACTTTTGTATTTCTATATTTAGTTCTTTGGTTATTGGGATGATTCTTTCTTTATTTCTTTTACCTAATACTTTAATGGTTTGTCTGTAGGTATCAAAATCTGAAGTTTTAAGTTCGATTAGTTCGGATAATCGAACGCCACATGTGTAAAACAAAAGTAGAATCAACCTATTTCTTTGGCCTTCAAAATCGTTTGCGAAAATTTCTTCTTGATTATTGTTTACCTTCTGATCGAAAAGAATACTCAAGTTGTGCGCTTCAATAAAACTAGGTATTTTTTTAGCAACCTTTGGCGCCTGCACTTTGGCAACCGGATTTGTCGTAATTAATTCTTCTTTAAGCAGGTATTTAAAATAACTACGAAGGGCGGAAAGCTTCCTAGCAATACTTCTTGGTTCAATATTATTATTCATTAAATCAACTAACCAAGTTCTAATGTGCTGATGGCTTATTAGTATGGGTGATTCGATTTCAAATTGTTGCATAATAAATGTACTGAATTGACCCAAATCAATTTGATAGCCTCGCACAGTATGGGCAGAGAAATGCTTTTCGTAATTTAGGTAATTAATAAATTGTTGAATGGTATTAAGCATTTCTATGAAGATTTTTATTCTAAATCAAATATAGTAGAAATGTTAAAATTTTGATATGATTTTGATGAAGTTATAAAAAATGTTAAAAGCCTAGCCTAATCGCCAGATAGAAGTTACGTCCCATAGCACTTATTCCGCTTGCAAAAATGCGGTAATGGCTATCTAAAATATTTTCAACCCCCGTTTGTAAATTGATTGCAATTCCCCGTTTGAAGATACTGTACTGTAGTTTCATGTTTAGTGTATACCATGATGGCGTACCTGTTGTTGTTGTATATTGCAAATTATCTTCTCCGTAAAAGTTGTAATCAGCGAGTTTTTTAGCACCACTAAATTGTGTGTAAGCATCTAGCCTAAAGCCTTTTAATTGTAATTGCGAACCTATACGTCCGTATGTTGGTGGAATATGATCGAGTGGGGTAAAAATCTCATTCTGCTTTACACGACCTTTGGTATATGTGTATGCACCATATAAATTCCAGTTTTCGTTTAGAGTTATGTTGGCATCAACATGCCAACCTGTAACAAAAGCTTCTTGTTTATTGATTAACATATTTACTTTAGACATTTCACCATCAAACACTATGCTATCTGCTCCGTTTGCTTCAGACAGCGCTAACACAAATGCATTATATAGTCGAGTATAATAAACATTGGCATTTAGTTTAAAACATTTAATCAGGGTTAGGTTTGTACCAATTTCTGATGTAATACTTTGTTCTGGTTTTAGGTTATTATTTGGTATAATAATCATTTTATTTTTACTATTACTGTCAAATATTTTACTTAAATCATCAATGTTTGGAGCATGAAAAGCATTAGAGATATTGGCATAAAAGCGAAACTTGGAGTCATGTAAATAAATTAGTCCAAGATTACCATTCAGCGCTTGGTTGGTTTGTGTAATTGTTGGAGGTAAAAAGTTGTAAAAACTAAGGCTATTACCAAGAATACTGTTTGTGTTGATGTGTGAAATCCTTAAACCATCATTTAAAATAATGTGTGAATTTATTTCCCAATTATGACTAACAAACAAGCCAGCCATGCTCATTTTATTCCCTCCAGCAGGGTAACGTGTGCTAAGTGCTTTGCGTTGTTGTGTATTGATATCGGTCTGATGTGCGGTTGAATTTACATCGTTGTTTTGTGCATCTATGCCATATCTTATTTCGTGTTTTTTTATACGCTTATAAATATCAAGATTTAAACTCAATACATTTACTTTTTCATTTCTACTTCTTAACCACGCATTATTGAATGATCTATCATTCCTGCTTTCTTCAATAAACTGATAAGCTGCAATGATGTTTATCTTGTCAAACCAACTACGACTGCCATTGAACTGCCAATTGTATGAAAGTAATAGTCTTTTTTCGGGGCCATAAAACCACTGTGCCGATTTGGGTAGACCATTGCTGATATCTGTTAACCGATCATAACGCGGCACATTGCTGGTATTAGAGTATTGTAAATTGATAGTTTGTTGCTCTTTCTCTGAGGGCTTAAAAAGTATTTTCTGACTAAAATCGGTTTGTCTGTAATTGCTTTCCGTTTGCTCGTATGGGTTAGGGTTATTTATTATTACATCCTGGTTATTAATTCGTTTCACAAAGTTTGGGCGTAAGCCCACATTTTCCCATTCAGTACTTCTATTTCTACCTTGCACTACATTTCCAAAGTTACTATGTGTAATAGTGGTTAATGATGCCCATTTTTTACGGCCAATATTTACATTATAATGATAGGTTATTTCTTTGTTAGCGGATGAGTAACGGCTATAGAACTCATTGTGTATATAAAAAGCCTTGGAACTTGTATTAAGTTCAGGATTTCTAGTAAAAAAGCTTACCACACCTCCAAGTGCATCGCTTCCATATATAGTGCTTCCAGAGCCATACAATACCTCTACTTTTTCTAGTAAATGTTGATCAATACGAATTACATTTTGTAAATGCCCCGAACGGTAAATCGCATTATTTAGCCTAACCCCATCAATTACTAACAATACACGATTTGCTTCAAATCCCCTTAAAATTAGGCTGCCTCCACCTTGCTGGCTTTTTTGAATGTATACATTACTTTGATTCATTAACAAATCTGCTGTGTTTTGTTGATTAGCGAATGAGAGTTGTTGCCTATTGATGGTTTCTATATGTCGTGATATATCCTTTGCTTTTTCATTAATACGATTGGCGCTAATGATGGCTTCTTCTAATTGTGGAGTATTGTTTGTTAGGTAAAGCTTATAGTTATTTAATATTACCTGATAAGCAGTGTATGAGACTGTTCCAATTGATTTGTGTGAAATGGTAAATGTTGCCAGCTGTTTTATGGCTTCCTCTTCTATTTGACAAATTCCTTTTTTGTTGGTTATGGATATATGCTTGTTAGTGAGTTGAGTTTTATCATTTACCCATACTAGCGTAACAGATGCTCCCATTATAGGTTGTGTGGTTACTTTGTCAAACAGTTGAAGTTCGAATTGAGCAAGTGCACGAGAGGAGATTGTTATAAAAAGAATGCAATAAAAAAGCCTATTCATACCGAGGTAAAAATAGGCTTAATATTTATTTATTCTATTGATTAGGTAGTTTTAGTAAAGTTTTTATCAAAACGAATAGGCGAAAAAAAGTAAAGCATAAACATACGAGAATAACGAAATACCCATGGTAATGTGATAAATACCACACCAATTATGCTAACCACATAAATCCAAAATGCGGGGTCGTGAAAACCTAGCCATAAAATACCTAAGGTAACCAACATTAAGCCTGTAGTTATAGCGTAACTAACATACATTGCACCCCAAAAAAAGCCTGGTTCAATCTCATACCTTAACTCGCAAATTGGGCATGTATCGTACATTTTCAT